>CAKZRW010000001.1 GCA_937148845.1 uncultured Actinomycetes bacterium
CTAGCGGGTAACCGAGTTGAGAGGCGGCCTCCATGGCCTCCTCCGCCGTGCTGACCATGCGGCCTTCCGGCACTTTGAAGTCGTAGGCCTTCAGCACCTCCTTCGCCCGGACCTCGCCCAGATAAGGCCGACCGATCAGTAGCTGATGGGAGATGATGCGGTTGACGCGTCTGCGGTTGACCGGGAAACGCGTGACCACTCTTCGTGGCTGCAAGCGCCAGCGGGCGTATTCGTACATGGCCTTGAGCGCCGCCACTGCTCGTTCAGGCGAGGGGTAGTTGGGTAGGTTGGACAGCGCCAGCTCCTGTCGCCCCGGATAGATGTCGCCCCCGCCCATGAACACTGGTAGCACCGGCTTCCGTCCCTGGGCGCTGGCAGCAAGGGCACGGGCGGTTTCGACCGCCTGGGTCACGGCTTGGGGGGTCAAGATCACGATTATGGCGTCCACGCCGGGATCGTCCTGCAGCAGCTCCAGGGCCAGGGCATAACGGTCGGGCAAAGCGTCCTCGAGCAGGTCGACGGGATTCCCGGTGCGCGCCGCTCTCGGCAGTCTGAAGGCAAGAACCCTGCTGATCTCCGGGTCGATGGTGGCCATCTGCAGGCCCATCCGCTCTACGGCGTCGGCGGCCATGGTGCCAGGTCCCCCTGCATTGGTGATGATGGCCACGCGCCTGCCGTGGGGAAGGGGCTGGAGGGCGAAAGCAGTGGCAAGATCGAAGAGCGACTCAAAGGTATCGGCCCGGACGATGCCGGCCCGTTTAAAAGCGGCTTCGTAAGCGGTGTCTGCTCCCGCTAGGGCGCCGGTATGAGAAGAGGCGGCCTTGGCTCCGGCCTCGGTCGTGCCCCCCTTGAGAATCACCACAGGCTTTACGGTGGCAAGAGACTCTGCCACCCTTATGAACTCGTCCCCGTTGCTGATGCCTTCCAGATAGCCGGCGACCACTCTGGTCTTCCCGTCGTTTCGATAGGCGGCTAGGAAATCGGTCTCGCACAGGTCGGCCTTATTGCCCAGGCTGACCAGGGAGGCGATGCCCACATTGCGGGAGGCCGCCCAGTCCAGGATGGCTGAGCACAGGGCACCTGACTGGGAAAGCACGGAGATGCCTCCGGGCTGGGGCATATGACTGGCGAAGGCGGCGTTCAGCCGGTGATGGGTATTGATCAGACCCAACGAGTTGGGGCCGAGCAGACGAGCGCCATGGGTCCGGCAGAGATCGGCGATCTCCCCTTCGAGGCGGGCGCCTGCCTCATCCACCTCCTTGAAGCCAGCGGTGATGATGATCACCAGCTTGGCGTGCCGCCTAAGAGCACTAGCGACGGCCTCCTTGACTGCGGGGACTGGTACGGCAATGACCGCGTGGTCGACGGACTCGCCGCATTCGTCCAGGCTGGGATAGACCTTCAGGCCCAGGAGCTCTCCTCCCGCCGGGTTGACCGGGATTATCTTCCCGGCGAAACCTCCCTTGACCAGGTTGGCCAGCACTGCATGCCCGACTTTCCCGGGAGTACGGGAGGCTCCTAATACCGCCACGCTGTTCGGATAGAGAAGGGACTCAAGCATAGCCCGTTGAACGGCGCCGAGGTGGATAGAGCTAACTCATCATACACAAGGCCGGGCCTGGAATTGTAGAGCCGCAGCCGTGGGCGGGGGGCCTTGTGGGCATGACTAGGGAAGAAGAGTTCGGCCACCGTAGTGCTGGTGGGATAGAATAGTAACATAGTTTGAATAAGTACATAAACAGGGTAAAATGCGGGTCAAGATGACCGGCTTCTCCGTTGCCTAACGAGCGCGGGTGGAGACCAGGGTGAGGGGGAAGGACCGTGATAGCCAGAGAGGCTCTTCAGGCCGGTCAAGAAAACAAGACCAGGAAAGAGAGGAACACGTGGTACGAAAGGTACTGGCCATTGCCCTAATAATTCTGGGGGTGGCGAATCTGGCTCTGGGGGCTACTTTCACAGGTCTCGGCGTAGCCAAGAGAGCGTATGTCCAGGAAGCCATGGACAAGGAAAGGATTACTCTCACTCTCTCCGAGGAGCAGATCGCGGCTGGCGAGCTTGTCGACACGGCCGCGGAGGCCCAGGCCGCAGGCGACCTGGTGAGAGAGCATCGTCACGAGATGGGCACGTACGACGAGATTCTGGGTGGCGGACGGTTCAACCCTGAGAATCCGCAACATCTCGTCTACGGTCAGGCCCTCAATCTAGAGAATTACCTATATCTGGCCGTAGCCTCATTCGGCCTGACCCTGGTGGCCATCGGGGCCGGGGTGAGTATGTTGGTGACCGGCGTCGGGTTCGTCATCGTGGGAGCGTGGGCGCTCGCTCGCCGGCGAAATACGGCAGCGGAAGGGCTGATAGCCTGAATCTACCCCCTCCTAGTCCGAGGGGCGGGTCGGAGTGCCCGTGCTGATTCCCATTGGGGCGTAACTGCCCCACAGTTGCGGTATGCGGCGCGGAGGCCCCGGGTCTCGCTGAGACCCGGGGCCTCTGGTCTTGGTCGTAGTCTGCGGGTCTCCGCAAACGGTCTTGACTTTGTTCGCTTGCGGAGTTATATAGCTAGTTAACTTCGTATACGAAGTCGAATACGTACCAATAGGAGGGAAAGCCATGCCGCAAGGTGATCGTCTCACTCGTCGCGAATTCCTTAAGCTGGCTGGGGTGAGCGGGGCCGCATTGACGGTGGGTGCGAGTCTCGGCGGTCTCTTGGGAGCGTGTGGCGAAAGCGGTGGCACGACGACCACAGCTGGGGGCCCGACCACCACGGGTGGGGCGACCACCAGCAGCGTGGCCGGCACTACGGTATCGACCGGTCCGGAGATGGGGCGAGAGGTCAGGATAGGGTGTGTCGTACCCAAGACCGGACCGCTGGCCGCCTTTGCCAGTCCGTTCGACTACATCCTCGAGCGCTGGAACGAGGCCGTAGCCGGGGGGGTGGTTTGCGGGGATGGCAAGCTCCATCCGATAAAGATCCTCACGCAGGACACGCAATCCGATACCAACCGCTGCGCGCAAGTCACCGGGGACCTGATCCAGAACGACAAGGTCGATGTCATCTTCGCCGGGGGCGCGCCCGACACTATGAACCCGGCTGCTGATCAGTGCGAGGCGCTTGAATGTCCGGGCGAGATGATCCAGGGTCCGTGGCAGCCTTTCTTCTTCGGCCGTGGGGGTACTCCCGATAAGCCCTTCAAATGGGGTTATGCTCTCTGCGTGGGGATTGAGGCCATGGCTGATTGCTTCGTCGATCTCTGGAATCAGATACCGACCAACAAGAAGGTCGGTCTACTCTACCCTAACACGACCGACGGTCAGGCCTGGGGGGACGAGAAGCAGGGTGGACCCTTCTTCTTCAAGCAAGGCGGGTACGAATACACCATGCCGAGCTTCTTCCAAGCGGGAGCGGAAGACTTCACTGCTCAGATCAGTCAGTTCAAGAAGTTCGGGGCGGAGATCTGTTCCGGAGCTTGCCCCTCGACCGATTTCACCAATTTCTGGAAACAATGCATCCAGCAGGGTTTCCGGCCCAAGATCTGCACTGTAGGCCAGGCTCTCAACTTTGCTGAGACGGTGACCGCCATCGGGCCGATCGCGTACGGTCTCACCACTGAGATCACTTGGCACCCGGCCTACCCTTACCGGAGCGCGCTCACCGGCGAGACCTGTCAGGAGTTCGCAGACGACTACGAGAGTCGCACTGGTCGCCAGTGGTCGGCCGAGCTGATGGTCTTCGCGCTCCTGGAGTGGTTCGTGGACGCCCTGAAGCGCACCAAGAACATCGATGACAAGGAAGAGCTGCTGGGTGCCATCGCGAGCGCCAAAGTGGAGACCATCTACGGGCCTGTGGACTTCACTATACCCGTCGACCCGACCGCCACGGGGGCGGTGACCCGTCCAGTGCACAACTGTCTGCGCATGCCTATCGGGGCTGGTCAGTGGCTCAAGGGCGAGAAATGGCCTTTCGAGAAATACCTGGTATCGAACAAGTACGTTCCGGGGGCGCAGATCACTCGCAAGGTGGAAGAGATCAAGTACGAGTCCTAGCCGCTGTGCGAGGTAGAGCGCTCCGGCAGGTCATGCCCCTTCCTTCGCGCCGGTCGCCTTCCCCCCCTGTGGACCGGCGAATGGGGCGCGGCAAGGGCCGCCTGGCCCTTGCCGCGCCCCCCAGCTCATACTTCCTCGAGCATCGTGGTGAAGATGTCGTGATGCTCTTCCTCGTCCTCCAAGATCTCCCTGAACAGGTGGGCGGTAGTCACGTCACCCTCCTCTGTGGCTAGGGCGACGATCTTGCGGTACATCTCCACCGCTTCCACCTCGGCCCGAGCGTCGAATTCGAGGAACTCCTTCAGACTGCTCCCCACCTTGATCTCGGCCGGCTTCGTGGTCGGAGTTCCGCCCAAGTACCAGAGCCTTTCGGCGATGGTCTCGGCGTGCTTCATCTCCTCGACTGCGATCCGCTTGAACTCATCGCGCACGGCATAGGCCTTGACCCCCATGACCTGCACGTGCTGCCACATGTACTGGATGCTGACCTGGATCTCCCGGGCGATAGCCGCGTTGAGTAGGGATTTCAGCTCCTCGCTTGCCTGGGTCACCGGTTTGAGTGATTCAGACATTTCCTCTCCTTCCCGACGCTACCGCGTTGCGCAGCTTTCGGGGCACTGATTCCCACTAATCCGCAAGATCATGCGGACAGGGGTCTTCCGCACACACCTTGACCAGGGCCTGTGGCTGCGACTCTGCAAACAGCTTGCAGACCGCCGACTCCTCCCCTCTCGTACCTACTGGCCCTGAGACGAGATGCTTGAGGGGCGCCTCGCGGTCTTCACCCGGTCAGTGCACCGGCAGGCGCGGATCGAGTGCGCCCCGTGCCTTGCGCTATTTCCTTATCACTTGGCCCGACTTCGGATCGATCAGCCCCTGTTGCCGAGCCTGCTCCATGATGGCGTCGTAGAACTCATCGAACAGGGTGGGACACGCGATGCTGAGCCGCCTGAGCTTCCAAGCGCGGTACTCTGCGAAATAGTCGGGCTCTACTTCGAGGGCGGCGGCTATCTTCTCCACGGTGCGGGCGCCGCGGGTGTCGATGTTGTACCCCCGGGTTCCGCTGAGATACCGACTGACAGTGCCCGGGGTCACCCCAGCCGCCCGGCAGAGCTGGGCCTGGGTCATCTTCCGTTCGGCAAGGAGCGCCGCTAACGTTGCTGCTGCATTTTCATGGGATCTTTGTGCCATGTTCTCCACCATTCTTGAGCGATGACTCAAACTCCAGATTACATTATAAGAGTCCCGCTCTGATTTTGCGTGACGGCTTTGACAAGCTGCGGAATTGGCCTGACGGCTGCGGCCCTCGGCCGCCTTGCTCCTTTCGTTCGGGCGGCTGGACCCCCTGCCTCGGCTTCTTCAGTAGCTCGGCAGAAGGTAGATGGGCTTGGTAGCATACGCAGGCGATGTCCAGGCTACTAAGCTGGAAGACCTAGGGTGCACACGGGAGGGTGCGAGTGATTCATTGCGAGGAACCTCCAGGGCAGGCTTCCGAGAGCATGGGCCGCGAGGTCACCGCCCCCGCCGGCTACTACACTCCTTTGGAGCGAGCGATCGTCGAGGTGGAGGGCGGGAAGGTCTTGTACACCAGGGGGGCGGCCTGGGTGGAAGCTTCGTGTTGCGGTGTGGGCAGCTGGGAGTACGTGCAAGTCCTGGGCTACCTGGAGCACGATTCAGACGCCTCCAGCCCGGGCGGGGCTGTCTGCGCGGAGCCAGAGCCTGAGTACGTATTGCGCAGAGTTGTCGACGAGGCCGAAAGGGGGAAGATACAAGCGCTGCTGCAGCAACGTCATCCGAATGCGAGGGTGGAATTCCGCTAGGCGATCGCGTCTCCCTTGGCTTGGACACAACAAGGCGGAAGAACGGTGGGTCATGCGTGCGTTAGGTATCAACGGTAGTCCCAGGCGGGAATGGAACACGGCGACGCTCCTGCGCAGTGCCCTGGAAGGGGCCGAGAGTGTTGGAGCGCAGACCGAGTTGGTGCATCTGTACGACCTTGATTATCGAGGCTGCACCAGCTGCTTCACGTGCAAGCGAAAGGGGAACAGCTGCAACGGGCTGTGCGCGATGCGTGACGACCTTCGCGAAGTGCTGGAAGCCGTGCTTGCAACGGATGTCCTCATCCTGGGTTCACCCATCTACTTCGGGGACGTCACGGGAGAGACGCGCTCTTTTCTGGAGCGTCTTCTTTTCCCCAATATCTCCTATGATGAGTTTGGACGCTCGGACTTTCCGCGCCAGGTCTCCTGCGGCCTCATATTCACCATGAACTGTCCCGCCCAGTACGTGAAGGACGTGGGCTACGACGTCTTGTTCGAGAACTACGTCAGACTGATGGGCATCCTCAAAGGTCCCTGCGAACTTCTCACGAGCCACGAGACCTGGCAGTTCAGCGACTACTCGGTTATGAACGCAGCCATGTTCGACGTGGAAGCTAAGGCCAGACGGCGGGCGGAGCAGTTCCCGGTCGACTGTCAGAGGGCCTTCGAGATGGGGGCACGCCTAGCTAAAGAGCAGAGCTGAAGGCTCGTCCGCAGGGCCCCTCTGTCCGGGGCGACACCGTTTGTCAGGGGTTCGGCTCTGTCCACGCGTAGACGATTCTGCCCGAGCGATCGATGTAGGCGCGCTCTTGCCCCTCGGCGTCCAGACTCACGAGGGCCAGCCCCGCCGGCGAGAAAGCGCCTGCTTCCGAGAACTGGGCGGGGATGACCAGGCGCCCCTTCCGGTCGATGTAGCCCCATCGGTAGTCCCCTGCCCCGGCCAAAGGTTGAACAGCGGCCAGCCCCTGCGAGAAAGGCTCTGCGCCCCAGAAGCGAGGCTCGATCACCAACCTCGCCGAGTGGTCTATGTAGCCGTAGCCTAGACGGTTGGACCCGCTCCCTACTTTGACCACCGCCAGCCCTTCGGAGAAGGGGACGGCTTCCCAGAACTGGGGAGTCACTACATACGAACCTGTGGCGTCCACGTAGCCCCAGTAGTGAGCAGCGCCCTGGTCAGACCACACGGGAGCCAGACCTTCAGAGAAGTCCAGGGCAGCCAGGAACTGGGGGGCTACGACTATCGTCCCCCTGCGATCGATATAGCCGGCGCGTACTTCGCCTCCCGTGGTCTCTATCCGGAAGGGAGCCAGCCCTTCCGAGAAAGTGCCAGGTGAGAGCGAAACAGGCGGAATGACCAGGCGACCGGTGCGGTCGATATAGCCCCACCTGCCGCTCAACGTCGCCCCAGACTGCCCGGACGGTTCCCCCGGCGAGAGCACTGCTGCCAGTCCTTGCGAGAAGGGTTGCGCTCCCGGCGAGGCCGGCCAGATCACCCGACGACCCTGCCGGTCGACATAGCCGTACTCTTCGCCCAGTCTGACTGTAGCCAAACCTTCGCTGAAGTCGCCTGCTAGATCGTAAATGGCGGGGACGGCTATCCGGCCCTCTCGGTCCACGTAGCCCCAAGCCCCCCCGTAGAGCACGGCGGCCATCCCTTCGGAGAAAGCGCGGGCCGCTTGGAACTGCGCCTTGATCGCGAACGTGCCGCTGGCATCGAGGTAACCGTAGGCGCCCAGGGTTTGGTCGTAGGCCGGGAAGAGTTCCTGGGACTCATCCACGGCCTCTACCCGGGCGCCCGCCTCGGGATCGGTCAAGAGCCCCACTGCAAGGAGTACCAGCACCACGCAGACGAGCACGGTCTGCATCCAGCTTCCCCAGCCGCCGCTCTCGTTCCTTACCGGGCTGGTGCCTCGTCGAAACCCCCGACCGGCTGAGCCAGACCAGTCCCTGGCCGACCCGCGGGCCCTTCCCGTTCCCCCGGGTGAGGGAGTGCCTATCTCCCAAGTAGTGCGATCGGGTGGAAGGGGAGCGCCGCACCGGGGGCACCAACCGAGGCGGTGTCGAGGGAGCTTGGCATGACAGGACCGACACGTTGCGAGCACGCGTTTCCTCCCGCGGTCGTCGATATCATAGTATCCCGCCAGAAAGGAGAGAACGATGACCACCCAGATCAAGATCGTCTTTGACCAGGGTGAACTTCCTGCCCAACTCGACGATTCGTCCACGGGGGTAGCTATCGCCCAGTCGCTGCCATTGGAAGCCGAGGTCAGCCGCTGGGGGGATGAGGTCTACTTCACCATCCCGGTGAATCTTCCCGAGGCGCCGGAGGCCCGCCAGGATATGGCGGTAGGAGAGCTAGGCTACTGGCCGGTGGGGACTGCTTTCTGCATCTTCTTCGGGCCGACTCCCGCGAGTACAGGTCCCACACCGCGGGCCTACAGCAACGTCAACCCCTTCGGGAAGATCCTGGCGGACGAGCCAGCGATCAGGGAGACGCTCAGCCAGGTCAGGGATGGGCAACGCGTCCGCGTGGTCGCGGCGTGAGGACGGCCTAGTTAGTAGTAGATGTCCACCACCGTCCCTGTCGGCAACTCGTAGAAGAGCTCCACCGCCGTCCACACGGGCACGCGGACGCACCCGTGGCTGGCCGGGTAAGGGGGGACGCTCTTATAGCCGTGGATGGCAGTCTTGCTCACTACGTAGGACGGGTAGTACATCCAGCCTGTCACCGTCACGGCTTGGACCCAGCCTTTGTACTTCTCCTGGATGGTGAAATGACCGGTCCGGGTCCCGTGGCGTCCGCTGGAGATGTGAATGATCTTGGTCACCTTGTTGCCGGTGATCATGAAGAGAACCTGCCGGCTCAGATCGACCTCACAGCGTGTGCCGACCCCTATCTTCCGCGGCTGAGGGGTCTTGGCGGTAAGGAGTCTCGCCCACGTCTGCTCACCCATCTTGCCGGTGCGGGGCAAGCGCTCGACCTTCTGGAAGGCCATGACAGCATCGCGCGTGCGATAGTCGTAGATACCATCTACCGGGCCGCAAGGGTAGCGAAGAGCAGTCAGCTTGGTCTCCAGGAACTTGACCAGCGGGCCTTTGGCCCCCACGGCGAGCGTCTCATAAGTGGCGCTCGCGAGGAGCACCGGGGGAGGCTCGTCCTGGGGCGAGAGGGGCAGGAAGAACCCCCGGTAGAGCATCAGGGCGAGCTCGGCCCGGGTGAGATCAGCCTGCGGGAAATACCACCCCCCGGGAAGGTCCGGAAGAAGGCCGAGGCGGTAGGCGGCTGCCACCTGGGGGGCGTTCGCTTGGGTTATGAGCGGGCGGTCGCAGATGCCCGCGAGCCAGGGCTCGGGGTTCTGTGCGGTCTCTCTGATGAGGGTGGACACCTGGTCGGTGTCGCCTTTGGCGAAGGCCAAGCACTGCACTACGATGGTGACCGCTTCTTCTTTGCTGACCTTGCGCTCGGGAGCGAAGAGCAGCGGATTGATCCCACGCAGCAGACCTTTCTGAAAGAGCGCCCCGACCGCCCCAGCAAACCAAGCAGTGGGCCTTACATCGAAGAAAGGCTGGCCTGAGGTCTCGGCCAGACCTAAGGCTCGGCAGAGGTAGAAAGCCATCTGAGCTCGCGTGACAGGACCCTCGGGGTCGAAGGAGCCGTCCCACCTGCGGAAAGAAAGGCCTTTTTCGGCCAAGACGTATACAGCCTGGGCGTACGGCTCCTCGCCGGTTAGATCAGAAAAAGTAGAGGTGGAGGCCGGTGCCGAGGAGCCTTTGCTTGCCGTGGGGGAGGTCTGAGAGGAGGGGGCCTTGGTCGCCTGGGCGGGGGACGCGCATAGCACAAGAAGGAATGCTGCGAAAAGAGCCAGCGCCGGCCCACGCAGACACCGAGAGACGCGTAGCTGTTCCCCGCTCCTCCCGGTCCTATTCAGCCAAAGCTCACCCAAGCGCGACATGCTCCTCATTTCGGACCCCCGTTTTCTTCGCAGGCCGTCTCCAAGACTGTATCCCACTGCCGTCTCCACGGGCCGCGTCATGAGACAGTCTACCGATTCGGACCCCTGCTCCGCCAGAGAGGCTCTAGACACTTCTCGATTCAGCGGATGAAATTAGTCCGCAGGCGGGGCTCTGGCTCGGGGAAAGGCACTCTCTCCCTAGCTACGTCGATGCATTTGAGTAGCCAGGCCATGTTCCGGGCCAGCGTCCGCATCACTTGCAGACCCTCCAAGTCTTGCTCCACCTCTTCGGGGTTGAGTCCGTGAGTGGCGTTCCAGTACTGCGAGGGAACCACCGGCATATTGGAGATGGTGAAATACTTGTTGAGACGGTCGAAGGCGGCACTGGCGCCCCCGCGTCGACAGTTGACTACGGCGGCCGCCGGCTTGTAAGCGTAGGCCGTGGACTTCAGGAAGAACATCCTATCGAGCAGGGCGCAGAGGGAAGCGGTCGGCCCTGCGTAGTAGACGGGACAACCCACCACCAACCCGTCCGCCTTGCGCGCCAGGTCGATGCACGTGTTCACGGGATCATCGTCGAACACGCAGTAGCCGGTCTCTTCGCAACCGAAGCAGCCGGTGCAGTCCCGTATGGGATCGCTTCCGATATGAAAGATCTCGCTCCCTATGCTCTCCGCTTCCAACTGTCGCGCCACTTCGGAGAGAGCCCTGTAGGTGGAACCGTATTTATGGGGGCTCCCATTGATGAGGAGTACCTGCATTGTCTTCCTTTCTTCAGAACAGTCCGAGCTCTTGATGCTTGCGAGCGATGAGAGCGGCCAGCTCATCCAACCTCTTGAGATCGCTCTCGCGGGGGAGCCCTTTGCAGAGGACGGGCTCGAGGACCTCGACCTTGAGATTGGGAGTCAGGGACGCTAGTGTCTCGACCGCTTTGCCGCCCCAGCCGTAAGAGCCGATGATCCCCAGCAGTCGAGCCTTAGGTCGCAGGGCGTTAGCAAGCACCGCCGCGTAAGCGGCCAAGGGATGAGGGCCTACTAAGATCGTGGGGGTGCCGATCACAATGGTGGCCGCATCGAGCAATACCATAGCCATCTTGCCGATGTCAGTGACAGCCAGGTCGAAGAGCTCGACCCGCACGCCCTGGTCGGCGAGCGCAGTCGCCAGCCGGTCGACCATCTTTCGAGTGCTGTGGTGCATCGAGACGTAGGGGAGCAGCACCAGATTCTTGGGGGGCCCCGTGACCCAGTCTTTGTAAAGGTTGAGGATGAACCGAGGTCTGCCGTAAACCTGGCCGTGACTCGGAGCGATGACCTCTATCTCGAGGTCCTTGATCTTTTCCAGGTTCTTCTCGATCTGGGGCCTGAACGGTGCCATTATCTCGGCGAAGTAGCGCTTGGCGCTCTCCTCCACCCGACAATCGTCTACCACCCAGAGGTCCGAAGAGGCTAGGTGCGACCCGAAAAAGTCACAGCTGAAGAGGATGTGGTCCTCCGCCAGGTAGGTGACCATGGTCTCGGGCCAGTGGACCCAGGGCGTATGGAGGAAGCGAAGCATGCGCCCGCCCAAAGCAAGCTCCTCTCCGTCGCCCACGGTCAAGAAGACGTCCTCAGGAAGGGCCAGAAGGTCGATCAGCATCTCTTTGGCGCGGGGGGTGCACACGACCTTGGCCTGGGGAAACTTCTCCAACACCGAGCCCAGGCTGCCCGAATGGTCCTGCTCGGCGTGATGGGCGATCACGTAATCAAGGCGAGGCACGTCGGCAAGCTGTCCCAGCAGCACCTCCGTCTTGCTGGGGTCGACGGTGTCGAACAAGGCCACCTTCTCTGTCCCTTCCACGAGGTAGGCGTTGTACGTGGTGCCATCAGGGAGGGGTATGAGCGAGTCGAAGAGACGCCGCTCCCAGTCGATCGCTCCCAGCCAGTAGATACCATCACGGAGCTTTCTCTTGTTCACCGCGGTTCCTCCGTTCCTCTCGGGGTGTAAGCGTGAGCGACGGGCCTGCTCGTCGCTAGCCCGTCGCCCATAGTTGTACCCAAGAAGCCCCTCTGTCATCAACCGAGGTCGCTCCCCTCACAGGTTGATGACGTTAGCCGCACGGAGCATGGTCTCGGCGATGCTGTACACATTGGAGATCATACCCACCCGGACCTGCTCTTTCAGGTCGTAGTGAGCAAGGCAAGTGCCGCAGGAGAGGATGGCCACTCCTTGATCGCCTAGCACAACGAGGTCGGTGAGTACCGGCGAGCCTTCCGTGACCAAGGTGACTCCTGCGTTGAAAAAGATGATGGTGTCGGGTTTCTCGGGGAGCTGGGTAAGAGTGTGAAGATAATTGCGAAGCAGCACTTTGCCGAGCTCTTCATCGCCTCGTCCCAGAGAGTCGCTAGAGATGGTGACTACTGTGGGGCGAGGAAGCTGCCTGGAGGTGGAGTCTTCGAGATGGTGCGTCGAGTTGTGAGTCTCCATCGGCTCGCTCCTTCCTCAAGATTCGAGATCGTGGATGCCTGCTACTTGGATCAGCGCGGCGGTCAATACTGCCGTCGCCCTGGTGCGGTCTGACCGGTCCACGCGTAGGCAGACGCCGCACTGGGAGCTGAGGCTGCGGGGGACCGGAATGAGTTTGCAGGGAATACCCGCTTTGGCCAATGCGCCTTCTCCTTTGACAGCATGGGAAGCGGAAAGCACCAAGAAGATGGTGTAGGCGGCTGGGGGCGCCATAGGCTGGACTGCTTCAGTCCGACGGGGGCGCGAGACAGGGCTTTGTCCGGCGCCGTGCGGCGGCTGCCAGCCGCCGCACGGCGCGGACCGCTCGGTCGACGTCACGAGCGGTCGTGAAGGCACCGAGCGAGAAACGGACCGTTCCCGCGGGGTAGGTGCCGATGGTCTTGTGGGCCAGCGGACTGCAATGCAGTCCCACTCGGGCGCCTATCGCGAACTCCTGGTCCAAGCGCAGCCCCACTTGGCCGGCGTCCAACCCTTCCACGCTGAAAGAGACCACTGGCACCTGCCGCTCGGCGTCGAGAGTCCCGTACACCCTCACTCCCGGGATCTCCTTTAGCCCCTCGAGCAGGCGCCGAGTCAGGCCTAGTTCCTTCTCCCGGAGAGTGGCCACTCCTTGTTCTAGCAGCCAACGGACACCGGCTTCGAGGCCGGCCAGTCCGACGACGTTCAAGGTGCCGCTCTCGAACTTGTCGGGTAAGAAGTCGGGCTGAAACTCCGAGTCGGACTCGCTGCCTGTCCCCCCTCTCTGCAGAGGTTCGACTTGACCGGGGTCCACTCGTTCTCCGAGGAGGAGCCCTCCGGTCCCCGTCGGTCCATACAAGCCCTTATGCCCTGTAAAGGCCAGGAGGTCCGCGCCGAGGGTGGACATGGTAAAAG
>CAKZRW010000002.1 GCA_937148845.1 uncultured Actinomycetes bacterium
CCGCTCCGCAGCCCGAGAAGCTGCCCGAGCCCGCTCCGCAGCCCGAGAAGCTGCCCGAGCCCGCTCCGCAGCCCGAGAAGCTGCCCGAGCCCGCTCCGCAGCCCGAGCCGACTGCTCACAGGGTTCCGGCCAACTACGATGAGCTTCAGAAGTTCGTCTACGAGTTGGCGAAAAAGCTCGGTCCGGACGGTGGGGCACGGCTTCGTGAGCTCCGTGCCAGCTACGGGGTGCCGACCTTGCAGGCGCTCCCGCAGGACAAGTGGGCCGACTTCCTGGCTCGTGGCGCTGCGCTCGTCGAGGGTTGAGTGCCTGGCCGGGTTTTGAGCCCGTCGGCGAGCAGTCGTTGGATAGCTTGCCCGGGCTTCCCGGTCCTCGCTGACCTGGTCGATCGCCCGACATCCGCCGCGGCGGTAATCGGGACAGCGCTCCATAAAATTTTGGAGCACTGTTTGACTACTGGTCAGGAGCCGTTCGAGCTGATCGGAAGCGAGATCGAGATCGCCAAGGACATACCGGCCGATCTGTCCTCGTTCACAGGCGTCACGGTGCGGGCTGGCGACGGAAAAATCTGGATCACCTTCGATACGGACCAGGCGCTCCACGTCGATAGTGCGTTGCGGGCGCTTCACGAAGTCGAGGAGGCGATCGGCTGTCCGCCCGATGGCGGCTGGCGACCAGAGACTAGGCTCGTCCTCGATGAGCACATCGCCGGGACGGCTGACGTGCTCGGCTGGTTCCCGGCCATCGAGCGGGTGGTCGTGCTCGATATGAAGACCGGGCGCAACGCGGTTGATGTCGAGGAGACCCCACAACTCCGGCTCTACGCTCTCGCAGCCGCGAAAGTGTTCGAGGCTAAGGAGGCGCAAATCGTAGTCTCGCAGCGGCAGGGAGGGCACCGGCGCGGAAGAGGACTGGTGTTCTCGATAGACGAGTTGAGGGCTTGGTACGATATCGAGGTGCGCCCAGCAGCGATGCGGGCAGTAGAGGCAAGAGCCGCCAACGATATCGAGCCTTATCTCTCGGTCGGAGCACATTGTCGGTATTGTCCGGCTATCGCGATTTGCCCCGCCTACAGGAGATTTGCTATGGAGTTCGAGCCGAAACCAGTGAAGAGCTTGAGCCCAGAGGAGTTGTCCGAGCTTCTCGACAAGGCTACCGCCATCGAGGAGTATCGGAACTTGCTGGTCGCCGAAGCTGTCGGCCGGATGCGGAGTGGCGCCGAGATCCCGCACTATACACTCGTCAACCGCCGCGGGACCCGGCACTGGACGAAGGCCGGCGAGAACAAGCTGGTCGAGGTGCTCGGTGAGCAGGCGTACCGGCGTGTGATCTTGACACCTAGTCAGGTCGAGGACAGCTACCCCGAACATGCGGTCTTGACGCGAGACACCGACTACGTTACGTACTGCAACTCGTCGGCTTACCCCAAGCGCCTCTCCGAGCAAGCCAAGGAGGTGAAGGTTCGCAAGGGAGCCGAAGGTCTTCTCCAGAGCATCAGGAAAGGATCGTAAGATGGCACGCAATTCGCACCTCTTCTACACCCCCCGCGGCAGAGTTTGGGCCGAAAACTTGCTGGTCCCGGATCTCCCCGAGAACCGTAAAGCTCATAAGCAGTATGCGAAAGGCCAGTATAAGGTCACCTTGTTCTTCGACAAGAGCGACCAAGAGGTCAGGACGTTTGTCAAGGAGTTCGTGACTGTCGGTGCGAACCTTTTGCGCACCACGTTCCCGACGCTCAAGAATGCCGGCACCGACGAGATCATGGCGATCATCCGTAGGCGTCTGCGTGACGGTGACGAGATGGTCGAGGCCTATCGGCGGAAGGCGGCAGCGGTTCCGGATGTCGTGGTGCCGACGGCGCTTGCTGGGCATTGGGTCATCTCCGCCACGTCAAAGACCCAACCGGCGTGTCTCGATATCACTGAGGGCGGACAAAGCAAGCCGTTGACGCCAAAGGCGTGCTACCGTGGCATGTACGGGCATGCCGAGATCGCGGTCGGTCCGGTCGACGCCGGTGGACAGTTCCACTTGGCTGCATGGCTGAATGCCTTTGTCAAGACGCAAGACGGGGGTCATATCGGCAGGCGCGGTAACACTACGGCCCTGCTCTCGCATATCCAGAAGACGGCTTCCAGCCCGAACGACGTGCCCCGAGACGAGTTCGAGATTTGACGGGGTGAGCGGGGCCGGCTCCCAGCCCCGCTCGCTTTCTCGGGGGCTGCCATGATCGACCCGATAGAATATCAGCTGGCTGTCGACGGTGCAACCTTCGGCGCCCACAGTGCGGTCAAGGTCACGGTCGATTTCGAGACGCGATCCTCGGTCGATCTCAAGATGTGTGGGGCCTTCCGCTACGCCGAGGACCCTTCTACTCGGATCCTCTCGGTGGCCTGGAAGATCGGCGACGGCAGGACGTGGGCTGCCTCTGCGAACTCGCCCGACTTCGCCAGGTTGGCCGAACTATCCCTCCAACCCGGAAAGTTCGTCTTCTCGGCCTTCAACGCGGCGTTCGAGCGGGTCATCTGGCGCTCGCTCTATGCTCCCGCCACCGGGGCCGCGCCCGAGCCGGCTTGGATCTGTTCCATGTCCGCTGCACGTCTACGCGGGCTCGCCGGCGGTCTGGACGATGTAGCCCAGGCTCTGGGCCGTGGCCGGAAACTGGCCGTCGGCGACAAGCTACTGTCGATCCTCTCGCGCAGGCACGAACCTGGTAGACGGCTCAAGGTGAGTGATGAAGGGATCCTGAGCGAGCTCGGCCTCTCCGAACCTTTTTGGGTCGAGGTCGGCGAAGACGGCTTCGTCGATCCGGAAATGTCCGGCCTCCTCCCGCTGCTGCTCGCGTACAACGCCCGTGACGTGGACCTGGAGCACGAGGTCGGGACCATTCTAGGCGCTCTGCCCGGACCCGAGCAGAAGGTCTACGATCTCGATCGGCGGATCAACGATCGTGGCCTCGGAGTGGACCTGGAACTGATCACCGCGGCGGAAGACGTTATCGAACAGGAGCGTACGGAACTTCTCGATCGGCTGCGAGTGCTTACCGGGCTGTCCACAGTCGGGCCAAAGTCTTTGCAGACCTATCTTCGTCAATGGCTCCCAGAGATCGAGGACGTTCGCGCAGAGACGATCGAGGCGCTGATGGACAATGAAAGTTTACCGCCGCAGGTGAAGGAGGTGCTCACTCTTCGTCAACAGCTGTCTCTTTCGAGTGTCGCTAAGCTGACTAGGGCGAAGACTGCGCTCTGTAGGGACGGCCGTTTACGCGGTCTTCTCGTCTACCATAGAGCCAATACGGGAAGGTGGGCTGGACAGATCTTCCAGCCACAAAACCTCCCCAGACCGACCGGTACGCTGGAGCCTGCGGCTCTGGTCGATCTCATCAAGGATCGTGATACCGGTATGCTGCAGGCGATTTACGGGTCTGCCGCCAAGGCGGTGAAGGACGCGGTCCGTAACGTGATCGTCGCGGCTCCTGGGAAAGTGCTCGTCTCGTGCGACTATTCCGCGATCGAGGCGAGGATCCTGGCGACGATCGCCGGCGAGCAATGGAAGGTGCACGCTTTCCGGGAGGGCAAGGACATCTACGCTCTGGCAGCCGAGAAGATCTTCCCGAACAAGGTCATCGACAGGAAGAGCCCGGAACGACAGAAGGGGAAGATCGCAGAGTTGGCGCTCGGCTATCAGGGCTGGATCGGCGCCTACGCGAAGATGGCTGGCCGGAGTGCGCCGTCGGAGCCCGAGATGGAAACGATCTGCCGAGCGTGGCGGGATTCGAATCCGAACATTGTAGCTTTCTGGCGTCGAGTGCAATCTGCCGCGACCTATGCAGTCCTCGACGGCACACCTAAAGTCGTTCCTATTCCGAATGCTCCTCCTATTCGCTATTACGTGATCACCCGATAC
>CAKZRW010000003.1 GCA_937148845.1 uncultured Actinomycetes bacterium
GAGGTCAGCTCCGAAACCGACCACCACGGCCGCGAGAAGCAGGCCCAAGACCCATGAGTCTCGCACCCGGCTCCGTCGGACGAGTAGAGAACCTATGCCCAGTATCAGCGCGAGGTCGCCGCCAGCGTAGGCCAGCGAGACGACGTCACCCAGAGTAAGGCCCATGTGGTTGATAGCCGGCCCGAGCACGGCATACCATGTGAGAACCGCCCCGCCAGCAACCACAGTCAGGAGATCGAGCAGCACCTTGACCCGTTCGGCCCAGGAACCGGCCGGTTCGGAAAGCAGGCCCAGGGCAGCCAGAAGCAGAGGGTAGTAGGCAAGATATAGGAGGTCGGCCCAGGTAGGTGACTCTACTGAGCCGCGGATCGCTTCGGTCGCTACCCAGACCGCATCAGCCAACCAGAAGGCAGAGAGAGCGGCACCCACCAGAAGCCATCCAGCGATGTAGCGTCGAGTGCCGACCCGCTGCCGGACCAAGCGAAAGGCAAGGAATACGGCGATGGCTCCCACGGGGAAGTAGAAGACTTGGGCGAACACATATCTACCTGGAAGTCCTTCCTCGGTCAGTAATGTCCACAAGATGTAGAGCAGAGTAAAGAGGCCTGCCAGTCCCACCCAGCACCAGGCTCGACCCCTCAGCACACAACGAGAGACTGCCGTTTGCACGAACACTCCGATGGCTCCTCCTGTCCTCCTCCTGTCCTCCCCCTGGCCGAGGAACCTGGCCACCAGCCTTTCGGCCAGCCGCTGCTCCCAGATCCAATTGCCGCTTCTCCATGTATCGGCAGAGGAAGTTGCCCGCTGAAGAAGCACCTGCGGGCGTTTGCCCGTGTGCTGTTCTGGGTAAGCCGGAGACGAGCGGTCAACTCCGCGCTGACCGCTGTGTCACTAGGTAACAAGGGGGTGGTCAAGCATGGCAACATCTGGGCAGAGGGGAGAGGTCCGCAGTGATGAGCGGCTCGAGAGCCGCCTTCGTAACCTCCGTCTATGGAACCTCGTAGTCGGATTGGTGCTCGCTGCGCAGGCGGTGGTGCTTGCGGTCCTTTCAAACGACTTCGCGCTGCCGGTGGTGGCCACCTGGTTGAACGGGCCGCCGGGGACCGTGCCTGCCACTACGAAGATAGGGGAGATGCCGCTCGGGTGGGGGGTTTTCGCCTTCCTTGCCCTTTCCGCGCTTGCCCTGCTTCTTATAGCCAGCCCAGGGATCTTCGGCTGGTATAAGCGGAATCTGCTTGAGCAGCGCAACTACGGACGCTGGATCGAATACTCGGTGACCTCGTCGCTTATGATCGTGCTCATCGTCATGATCTGCGGAGTCTCCGATCTCGCCGCCATCATAGCGGTGTTCGCGGTGAACGCGTGCATGATCCTTTTCGGGTTGCTAATGGAGAAGTACGAGAAGCCTGGAAAGCCTAGCTGGCTTTCCTTTGGATTTGGCTGCTTTGCCGGTATCATCCCCTGGATTATTGTGCTCCTTTATGTTTGGAGCCCTGGGTTCGGAGATAGAGAGGCCCCAGGCTTCGTGTATGGGATCATTGCCTCGCTGTTCGTGTTCTTCAACATCTTCGCGGTCAACATGGTGCTGCAATACAAGCAGGTAGGAAAATGGCGCGACTATCTGTTCGGAGAGAAGGTGTACATCCTGCTCAGCCTGACCGCAAAGGCGCTCTTGGCCTGGCAGGTGTTTTCGGCCACGCTGGCTGGATGAACGAGTCCGGCAGCCTCGGGCGTTTGCTGCCGCTCTCCCCGGGCAGCAGGACCGACCGCAGGAGGCCGGTCACAGCAGGACTGGTCGCCCTGCTGCTCATCGCTTTCGTCCTCGTGGTCTCTGGGTGCGGTGGCGCGAATGTACCTTCACCGTCGCAACCGAGCCTGCCAGCCATGAACGAGAGTAGCTCCTCCTCAAGCGTCATTGCCCAGGGGGGATCCTTGGATACCGCCTCCACCGAGTCCCTGGATACCGCCTCCACCACCATCACAGGGTCTTACCACACCGTGACCGTGGAAGATTTGGCAAGTGCCTTGGCGAGCGACCCCACCGCTCAGTTGGTGGACGTCCGGGAACCGGCAGAATGGGCCGACACTGGCGTGATCGCTGAAGCCCTCCTCATCTCCCTCGGCGACCTCGAGACCCGAGCCCCTCCGGAACTGGATGGGAGACGACCGGTCTATGTCATATGCAGGAGTGGCAACCGCAGTCGAGTCGGAGCGGAGACTCTGGTCCGGCTTGGCTTTGAACAGGTCTACAACGTTTCGGGGGGCATGGCAGCCTGGATCCAGGCAGGTTTTCCCGTTGTTCCGTACGGCGGGTAGCGCGGGCCGCCGCTAGCCGGCCCGCGCTCCCTCGCCTAAACCAAGGGGTGGCTTGAACGCCAGGGAGAACTCTTTCTCAGAACTCAATCAGAAACGGTCGTGGTCGTAGTGGTCCCGGCACCCGCCAGTTTCTTGTAATAGCCTGGGACTTTCTTTCCCTTGATCACCGCGGCTGGAGTGTGGTCACCGGCCGCCCGCAACTCAGAGATGACCTTTCCGAAGTTGTCTGGATGTTGCCCGTCCAGAGAATCCTCGGCTTCGTCACCATACTCTTCGCCATACTGCTCTTCCCCCATGCCGGCGAGTTCCTCAGCTCCCTTAGCCTGGTCGGCCTCTTCTGTCATCCCCGCATCTGTGTCCGGCGCCAGTTCCTCGGCGGAGGTGACTGTCGAAGTCGAGGTGTCTTGCCAGTCGGTGAGAATGGCCTGCCCGGGCTCTTCGCTTGTGGCGGTCTCCTCCCCGGCCGAGCCGATAGCGCCGGTGGCTGCTGCCACCCCAGCGCCGACGAGAAGGATCACGACTGCCCCTATCAGCACTACCAACAGCCTCTTTCCCATGGCACTACCTCTCTGTCAAATCTACCGTCACGCGATCCTGACCGTTGTAAAGCTAAACGAACAGAGGCCAGCGAAGTTACGGCTGAGGAGTCATGGGCCCGTCACAAGCGGTAGACTAGAGGGTAGACTAGAGATTCGAACCCTGACGGCAAGGCAGCGACCTAGCGGAGAAAGAGCGGTGTTCACGTCCACGTCTGTCTCAAGATGGGTCAGGTCCAGGGTGGCCGTCACCCTCCTGGCCGCCGTGGTCATCATGCTGGCGTTTCTGGGCGTCGACACACCTGCCAAGGCCACTGTCACTTTCAACTCGCCTATTTCTTCCTCCTCCGGGAGCGACATCGAGAACGCCATCCTTCTCTCCAAGCGGGTCTTCCCTGAGGGAGCGGCGACCGTGGTCCTTACTACGGCAGACAGTTACGCGCTCGCTTTGAGTGCGGGCGTACTGGCCGCTGCCTACGAAGCTCCCTTGCTACTCAGCTCGTCTTCCTCCCTTTCTGCAAGTACAGCCAGTGAGCTGTCTCGTCTGGCCCCCGACAAGGTCTTCCTGGTTGGCCTTCCTTCGCTCTTTGTCAGTGCCGTGCAGGCGGCGGTCCCCGGGCTCGACCCTTCCCAGGTGGTCACCCTCTACAACGCTGACCGTTACCAGACGGCAGCCTTGGTCTCTGGAGAGGTCACGGCCAGGTTGGGCCCCCGTACCCATGTCGTGATAGCCCCGGGCGACAGCTTCGGCAATGCTCTGGCTGCCTCTGCCCTGGCCTGCGCCCAGGGCTGGCCGCTGCTGCTCACCCCTGCTGCTGGTCCTCTGCCCGAGGTTACGGCGAACGCCATTCTTGAATGTGGAGCAAGCCGGGCGATAGTAGTGGGCACGTCGATCGACCTGGGTCTTTCTGGGGTGGAAGTGATCAAGCGCGTCGTCGGCAGCCCTAGCACTGCCGATCCCGACGGACGGTACGATGCCTGCGTGAAGGTTACTGAGTACGCCGTTCAGAAAGGTTGGCTGAGCTACGACCACGTGGGGCTTGCTCGTGGAGACGTCTTCCCGGGGGCTCTGGTCACTGCGCCCTACCTGGCCAAAGACCAGGGGGTCCTGCTCTTTGCAAACCCCAGCGGGCTCACTGCGGCGAGTCAGGCTGCGCTCAGAGTCCACGGCGGAGAGGTCGATACTATCGATTCCATCGGCTTGAGCCAGCATCTGGGTGGCCCCGGCTGGGCCCTGATGCGCCAGATCAAGAGCCTTAACAGTGCCCGGGTGAGTGGATTGAGTGCTACCAGCGGGCCGGTTACAGGCGGAAACCAGGTGGTCGTCACCGGCACCGACCTCGACACCGTGGAGACAGTCGTGGTAGGCAAGACGGAGCTACCGCCGGAATCCTGGTCCGCGGATTCCCAGACACAGTTGACCATCCTCGCGATGCCTCCCGCAGAGGGGCCGGGCCCGGTCGAGATCAAGCTGTACAACTACTGGTGGGTGAGTCCGGCTGATACGAAAGATATCTACACCTATGTCGGCGAGACTCCTACTATCCCAGCCGACAAGGTGGTAAAGGAGGCACTCAAGCACATTGGGGTGAGATACACATGGGGCGGGGCCAGTCCCTCAGGAGGATTCGACTGTTCGGGGCTGACTATGTACGTATACGGCCAGTTTGGCGTCAGCCTTCCTCACCGCTCTTTGTATCAGGCGAGCTATGGAACAGCGGTCAGTAAGGAGGAGCTGCTTCCTGGGGATCTCGTCTTCTTCCATACGCCTATCAGCCACGTAGGCATGTATGTGGGGGGAGGATTGATGATCAACGCTCCCCGCCAAGGCGACCTAGTGACCATCGAGGATGCCTTTCGACCCGAATTCGTGAAAGCTCGCCGACTGCTTTCCCCCTACACTCGTTACCAACAGAGTGACTCTCGTCTCCTCTACTCCGGCTTCTGGACCACCGCTAGTACCTCTTCGGCCTCGAGAGGAAGCTTCCGCTACTCCCTGGCCAGTGGAGCCTCGGTAACAGTGGCGTTCAGGGGCACGTCGCTGATCTGGCTGGCCAAGAAGAGTCCCAGCTATGGGCTGGCCTCGGTCTGTGTGGACGGCGGGGTCCCGGTCACCGTGGACCTTTACAGCTCCTCCACCAAGTGGATCCAGAAGGTGTGGAGCAGCGGCAACCTCCCCTATGGCCTGCACACGGTCACCGTCAAGAGACTGGGCGTGAAAAGCGTCTCCTCCGGGGGCACCTACATCAACGTGGACGCCCTGGACGTCCTGGGCAGCCTAGTCTCGGCTACGCAACCAGTGTCACCACCGCCTCCACCACCTGGAAACACCCGCTACGAAGAGACTGATGGCCGCATCGCTTACACGGGCACTTGGCTTGACTTCGTAGCCAGCGGCTCTTCGGGAGGCAAGTACAAGTACGCCGACTCTCCGGCCAGTGCCACCATCACCTTCACCGGTACCCGTATCGACTGGATCGCTACCAAAGGCTACACCCAGGGCAAGGC
>CAKZRW010000004.1 GCA_937148845.1 uncultured Actinomycetes bacterium
ACCGCCTCCAATATGAAGCCGGGCGACGTAGTCTCTGGGATAGTGACCATCGAGAACACGGGCAGTCTCGCAGGGGTCTTCTCGCTCACTGCCACCAATCTCTCGGATACGCCGGGCTCCAACGGAGGCAAGCTGTCGGATGTGCTCAGCATCACAATAGCGGACGATAACGACAAGCTGTATGCCGGCCCGATCAACAGCATAGGCACCCTGGATGCAGGGCCCTACGCTCCTGACGAAGAGCGCACGTACACGTTCTCGGTGACCTTCCCTGACAGCGGCAACCCCGGCGGCTCGACGTCGGGAGACAACCTCTACCAGGGCAGCTCTATGTCCATAGACTTCGTCTGGACGGCGATGCAACAATAACCGTACTTGTCCGAGTGTCTGCTGGGATCGGCGCTTGGGATACGCCCGGACATAGTCTCGGACACAGGCACTGACCCAGGAAGCCTCGTTCCCGCGGCCAAGGAGCCCGACGAGCCGCTTCCTGGGTCGCCCTCCTGTAGTCAGGCCTTGGAGCAGCGAGCAAGTAGGGAATATGTACAAGACGTACGAGAGTTCGGGTCAAGAAACTCAACAAGCCTCAGCGAGGACCCCCCGTAAGAGGTCCTTCTGGGCAATAATGGCCGGTGCGGCCTTCCTGGCCGCCCTTGCCATTGCCCTCCTTGTGATGCCGGTCTTCGGTTACCGGGTGTACGTCGTCACTGGAGACTCCATGAAGGAGTCGCTGGGGAGAGGAGCTCTGATCCTCACCCAGGCGGTACCAGTGAGCTCCCTCAAGGTAGGAGACATCATCACTTTCCGGCCCCCTTACCAAACTGCCCCGGTCACTCACCGGATCATCGCCGTCACGAAGGGCAGCGACGGGCGCCCGGTATTCCAGACCAAGGGTGATCACAACGAGCACGCCGACCCCTGGCCCTTCACGCTGAACCAATCCACTCAGGCCAAGTACGTAGCCCACGTGCCTTACCTTGGTTACCTCTTCGGTTTCTTGGCCATCCGGGCGGTGCGGGGAGTCCTGATAGCGGTCTTCGGGCTGCTTCTCTTGTTCGCGGTGTTCTCCACGCTCTGGCGGAAGGCTGAGAGGCCACTACCTGTCTCCGGGGAAAGCCCCCCAGCTAGATCAGAGTCGGAGCGCTCGAGGAAGCCGCTCAGGCCCCTTGGCGCCAGCGATGACGGGAATCCATGACGCAAGACCCCTTGAAGCAAAGACCTCACCTCCTGGTGGTGATCTCGGTTGCGGCGGTGATAGTGGCTTCACTCATCGCCGTAACGGCTTCAGGGGCTTTCTTTACAAGCCAAAGTAGTTCCCAGCTCCGAGTCAACGCCGACCGCATCCAGAACTGGCTGAATCTCTACTCTGAGTCGACCGACCCGGATGGAGATACCGGTTATGCCCTGCGCTCGGGGGTCACCCCACCCACTCCCGCCGCCACGGGAAGCGATGAGAACCTGGCCGTGGACTTGGGAGTATTGTCTTCGAACAACGTGACCTTCAACCGGGTGTTCACTTTGAAGGTGCGGCCTTCCTTACCTGCAGGCAATCAGGTCACCGTCACCGCGTACGTGCTCCCCGACCCGCAAACAGGTCGGCAGCCGATCAGGTCTATCGGTTTCTCCCCGCTGAGCCCCGGTGGGGGCTTCACCAACCCTTGCCTGATGAACGCAGGTCAGAAGTACCAGCTCAATCTGGTTGTGCACATCCCGCCGGGGCAAGCGGGTAGCTACAACCTAGGCATCCGCCTTACTCTCACTTACGCCGGTTATAGCGGCAGTTTCTACCAGTATCTGATCCCAGTCAAAGTGGCCCGGTAGACGGGTCGGTCCAGGAGCGCTGATCACTCGAGGTACTTCCGAAGTGATCCTGTGTTAGAATGTGCCGCGATATATCGTGAACTATCTGACATTCGAGGAGACCGAGAGATGCAGGTTCGCACATGGCAACCGCATTCACACCTGGCCCGTGCAGCAGGATTCGAAGAGAGCAAGGAGACCCGGGTACTCGAGGAGGACCTCGACCAGGCAGCGGACCGAAGGGCCGGTGCCGAGCCGCGGGTTACTGCCGAGCCACGCACCAGTACCGAGCCACGCACCGGTGCCGAGCCACGCACCGGTGCCGGGACCGACCCGGTGGAAAAGTCCGCCCCGTCGCAGTGCGAAGGGGAAGGTGGAGTGGGACTCGCGAGTTGTCTTTCCCTGCCCCGGAGCGCTGCGCTCCTCGAGAATACCTTCTTCGAAGGCAAGGAGCTCGGCTATCGCTTCTGGGCTCGTTGGGCCTGCCGATAGACTGGAGCTCCGCCGACCTCGCACTTGCCCTTTGGCGCCGCCGAGCGGCGCCACTCTCACCGCCGCTTCCTGAGCAGCACGTTTTCCGGTAAGCTGGCTCCATGGAGCGCCCGCATCCACAGGCAGTCCTGCTTCGGCCCCACGTGTCCATCGGTGACAGGATAACCTTCGGCCCGGGCAAGATCGAGCTGCTTCGCAAACTCGCTGAAGGCCATTCCATCAGCAGCGCCGCCCGGGCTCTCGGCATGAGCTACAAGAGAGCGTGGGCTCTCATCGACACCCTCAACCGCGGGTTCGGAAAACCGGTGGTCGAAACCTCGAGTGGAGGGAGGGGCGGCGGCGGAGCCCGACTTACCAAGCTAGGTGAAGAACTCGTGGCCTGCTACCTCGCCCTTGAAGTCAAGGTCAACGCCGCCGTCCAAGAGGAGCTCGAAGCGCTGGCCGAGCTAGCCGAGTGACTCCTGGCAATGGCCGCTCGGCTTGGAGCGATTGCGGCTCGGCCAACGGCTGATGACGTCCGGCCAATGCTGATTGACGCTCGCGCTGAAGCGTTATAACATAATTGTCCTAACGAGGACAAAGCGTCAAAATACTGGGGCGGGATCCCCCGCGCGGGTCCAACTGCTCGTTGACTTTCTGATTGATTGGCTTGGTGTTTGAAAGGGGTGGTCAATGCTTGAATCGACGCGGTCCCTGTTGTCCACAGTCAACCCCGCAGCAGCGGTGACTGGTCGTGCGTCGCCGTCGGCACGGGTGCGCGGGGCTAGTCTCATCGGCCTTGCGGTCGCGCTGGCGGTCTGGATTGTTCTCGTCAACACAGGGTGCTCCGGTTCGCAAGTCCCTTCTTCCGCGACCAGCGCCAGCAGCGGAATCAGCGCTAGCAGCGGGAACAGCAACAGCGGTATCACCACGAGCGATGCCACAACCGGCGCCCAGCCGACCACGGGCCCCAGCACAGGCAAGCCCCTTCTCATGTACGCAGGAGCGGCAAGCAAGCCGGCTACTGAGGAAGCCATCCGCCTCTTCGAGCAGAGGGCTGGGCTCAAGGTCGAGGTGATCTTCGGCGGTTCCGGTACTGTCCTTTCTCAGATGAAGCTGGCCAAGGAGGGTGACCTCTACTTCCCAGGCTCGTCAGACTTCATGGAAAAGGCAAAGCAAGATGGTGACGTTCTGCCCGAGACCGAGGCCAGGATCGTCTATCTGGTCCCAGCCATCAACGTCCAGAAAGGCAATCCCAAGAACGTGCGGACCTTGGCTGACCTTGCTCGACCCGGTCTCCGGGTGGCTATCGCCAACCCGGAGACGGTCTGCGTGGGCTTGTACGCAGTGGAGATCATCGAACGTGCTCTCTCCCAGGCCGAGAAGGAGGGGCTGCGCAAGAACCTCCTCAACTACACCGAAAGCTGCGAGAAGACGGCCACTGCCATCTCCCTCAAGCAGGTGGATGCTGTACTCGGCTGGAGCGTTTTTGAGCACTGGAACCCTGAAGCCATCGAAACCATCCCGTTGCCGGCCCCACAGATCGCCCGCATCGGCTACATCCCCATCGCGGTAGCCAGCTATAGCAAGAATAGAGACGCCGCCCAAAGTTTCATCGACTTCCTGCTCAGCGACGAAGGCCGGGCCGTGTTCGCCAAGTACGGCTACTTCACCACGCCCGAACAGGCTTTCCAGTATGTGGGTGGAGAGAAACCGGTGGGTGGCGAGTACACCCTGCCCGTGGACTGGGTGCCCGAGTGAGCAGGCCAGGGGTATGAGGTTCCGACGGTTCACCGTAGTCTGCGCCTTGGCGGTACTTGCCGTATACGCCCTGCTCATCCTCTCGCTCTTCTACTTCTTCGATGGCGCCGCAATACTCACCGCCCTGGCCTCCAAGCGGGTACTCTTCTCGATCCAGTTGAGTCTGGTCGCGGCTACCATAGCCGCTGGACTCGCACTTGCGGTGGCCGTGCCTGCCGCGTACGCCCTGTCCCGCTACGAGTTCCGCGGGCGGGAAGCGGTCGACGCCATCCTTGAGTTTCCCCTGATCGTCTCGCCGGCCGCCCTGGGCGCCATCATTCTGATCTTCTTCAGCAATCCAGTCGGAACCTGGGTCCAAGAGCACGTGCTGCAATTCGTGTTCGCGTTCGCTGGTATTGTGCTGGCCCAGTTCATCGCCGTGCTTGGTGTCGCCGTACGCTTCATGAAGTCGGCCTTCGACCAGGTGCCCCGACGCTATGAGATGGTCGCCCGCGCCCTGGGGGCCTCCCCTTCTCGCGCGTTCTTCACCATTTCGCTTCCCCTTGCCCGCCGTGGACTATTGGCCTCAGGAGTCCTCACCTGGGCCAAAGCCTTGGGAGAATTCGGAGCCACGATCATGGTGGCAGGAACCATGGCCATGCGGACTGAAACCCTTCCCATCGCCATTTACATGCGGTTGTCCACCGCCGACATCAAAGGGACGGTCGCGCTCATCCTGGTACTCTTGACCTTGGGCCTGAGCGCCCTTTACGTAGCCAAGTTCCTTTTCCGAGACCGCCGTGCTCGAGCTTGACGGAGTCTGTGCACAAGCAGGCACCTTCAGATTGGAGAACATCTGCCTGAGGGTGGCCGAGGGAGAGAGCCATGCACTCTTGGGCCCCTCGGGGGCAGGCAAGTCCACCCTCCTGGAGGTCATAGTAGGTTTGCGACCGGCAAGCGCGGGAAGGATAGAGCTGGGGGGACGGGACCTGAAAGGCGTGCCAGCCGAGAAACGCGGGATGGGTTACCTGCCTCAGCGCCTGGCCTTGTTCCCTCACCTCACTGTTCGGGAGAACATCCTCTACGGGCCCCGGTCCCGCCATCTCTCTCCTGCAGCCTACCGGCCCGTGGTCGACTCCCTGGTGGAGGCCACCGGCATAGAGGCGCTACTCGACCGACGTCCCGATACTCTCTCCGGGGGGGAGCGTCAGCGAGTGGCCCTAGTACGCGCCCTGGCCGCACGGCCTTCGTTGCTCTTGCTGGATGAACCATTCTCGGCGCTCAACGAATCACTCCGGCATGAACTGTGGCACCTGCTCAGAGCCCTGCAAGCTGAATACGGCTTCACGACTCTGCTCATCACCCACGATCTGTCCGAGGGTTTCTTTCTGGGCGACCACATCTCTGTGCTCATAGACGGCAAGATCGAGCAGAGTGGCGACCGGGACAGCGTGTGGCGCCATCCTGCCAGCGTCGCTGTGGCCAGGTACTTGGGGATCCGCAATCTGCTGGAGGGTACGGTCGTGGACTTGAGCGACAGCCTGGTTACGGTCGACTGTCCCGCCGTGGAGGGGAGGCTCGAGGTCAACCTCCTCCCGGGTCGGCCTCGTCCCGCAATCGGGGCCTCTGTCTTCGTCGGCATCCGCGCCGAGTTCGTTGTACTACGGGACCTTGACCACCCGCCCCGTGAGGGCGAGTTCATCCTGCAGGGGCGGTTCGTAGACGTCTCGGTGGCCGGAACCGACGTCACCTTGCTCTTCCAGCCGGCGGGCAAAGACCTGACTTTGGAGATCGGGGTCAACCGCCGTCTGCTGCGGAGGTTCGGCATCAAGGCGGACCAGCCGGTCATGGTGGGTCTACCCAGACGGGACCTCTTGCTGTTCACCTCCTGACTTGACCGGGCCCTTGACGGCGGACACCCCCATCTGAAAACCTTGGTGCCGAGTTGCAGCTGCCGGAGCCTAGCGAACGCCAGGCGACCTCGCGAGGGATAACAGGGCGCCCAGCGGCGGGGGCAGGCGCTTCCGGCGACTGACACCGCGCGAAGCTGCAGTTCTGGAAAGGAGGTGACACAGCATGGTCCTCTACCGGAAGACCTGAACCGTCGGTAGCCCGTGCACGGGTTGCACGGCATCGGACCCTGGTAACGATACTGGTGACAGCATTGTTGCCGTCCACGACCTTGCTGTGGCCTCCAGGAAAGGCGGCTTCCGACGGTCTTCGCTCAGCTCTCCGCGGAAGGTACCGCGCGTGTTGGGCACCCCCTCCTTCTGACCCGGGACCGCCGACCCTGACGCCCGGCAGGGCGGCGGCTCGATTGATCGGAGGAGAATATGACCGCTTCCACCACTGACTACCGCGCCATGTGGCAAAGCTTGGGATTGAATCTCGAGGCCCACGACGCCCTGTTGGCCGTCATCCCCGTCCTTTATCAGGACGTCTATCTGTCCCAGAGTGACCGGCCGGAGGGCATGGCGTACTTCGACTTCGTCATGAGTGAGATCCACGGTCTGCGAGTGAAGGAGCTCGTGGACCACAAGGCCGCGGGCGGCACCGTCGTAGGGACTTTCTGTCTTTACGTCCCCGAAGAGATCATTCGCGCACTCGGCGGGCAGTGTGTGGGTCTTTGCGCGGGCGCGGAATGGGCCTACAGCGAGGTGGAGAGGATCCTGCCCCAGAACACCTGCGCTCTCATCAAGTCCTTCATGGGCTTCAAACTGGGCAAGGTCTGTCCCTACGCCGAAGTCTGCGACCTGGTCGTCGGAGAGACCACTTGCGACGGCAAGAAGAAAGCTTACGAACTGCTGGGAGAGCTGGCTCCGGTATATGTGATGGAGCTTCCGCAGATGAAACGCCCGGAAGACCGGGCCCTCTGGCGGACCGAGATCGACCGACTTGTGGCCAAGCTGGAAGAGACAAGCGGTCAGCGCTTGACCGCCGACAACCTGGCTCGGGCCATCAAGGAGGTAAATGACAAACGGCGAGCTCTCCAGCGGCTGAACGAGGCGAGAAAGGCCTTGCCTGCCCCTATATCCGGCAAGGACGCCCTGCTGGCCGTTCAAGTAGCGTTCTATGACGATTTGCCTCGATTCACCAGCATGGTGAACAAGCTAGCCGACGAGCTGGAAGCACGCGTCGCGGCGGGCCAAGGAGCGGCACCTGCTAACAGCCCACGGCTGCTGGTGACTGGTACTCCTATGGCCATTCCCAACTGGAAAGTCCATGACATTATCGAGAAGACAGGCGCCGTGGTAGTGACTGAAGAGCTTTGCACGGGCTACCGCTACTACGCCAAGCTGGTCGACGAAACCGCCACCACCGTTCCCGACATGTTGGAGGCTATCGCGGAGCGCTACCTCGACATCAACTGCGCATGCTTCACTCCGAACGAAGGCAGGATCGATGATATCTTGCGGCTGGCCCGCGAATACAACGTGGACGGGATCGTCCAGTATCATCTCCAGTTCTGTGGTCCCTACCAGATCGAGTCGACCAGGGTGGAGCGCGCAATGAGAGAGGCCGGCCTGCCGGTGTTGCGCTTGGATACCGACTACTCCCCGGGTGATGCTGGGCAGCTCTCCACCCGAATAGAAGCGTTCTTGGAGATGCTGAAATAGTCGGTCGTCCACCGGTCCGACAAGGCAGCAGTGAGGTCATGAGCAATCGTTTTCTCTACCTCGACAACGCGGCCACGAGTTGGCCCAAGCCCCCTCAAGTGATGAGCGCTATGAAGTCGTTTCTGGAGCGCGTCGGGGCCAATCCCGGACGTTCTGGCCACCGGCTCTCGATCGCAGCTGCCCGCGTGGTGTATCAAGCCCGCGAGGCGATAGCGACCCTCCTGGGAGTGTCGGACCCCCTCCGCGTCGTCTTCTGCGCGAACGCCACCCAGGCTCTCAACCTGGCGCTGTGCGGGCTCCTCAAACCCGGGCAGCATGTGGTCACCACCGGGCTGGAGCACAACTCGGTCATGCGGCCCCTGCGAGCTCTCGAAGCGAAGGGAGTCAAGGTGACAGTGGTGGGTTGTGCCCGGGACGGCTCTCTCGATCCCAGCGCGGTGGAGCAGGTTATATGCCCCGAGACCAGGCTCATCGTCATGACCCACGCCTCCAACGTAGTGGGTACTATCCAACCGGTGGCCGAGGTTGCTGCTCTTGCCCACGCTCATGACCTCCTGCTC
>CAKZRW010000005.1 GCA_937148845.1 uncultured Actinomycetes bacterium
AAGGAGATCGCCCTACTCCTGGCTGAAGAAGGCATGGAGGCCATCGCCGTCACTGACATCGACATGGATGGAGCGGAGCAGACGGCGGCCTCAGTCAGAGAACGCGGAGCTCGCAGTGTGGCTCTGCAGGCCGACATCACCGACAATGCCGCTGTGAAAGCGATGGTGGCCAAAGCTTTGGACGAGCTCGGCCGCATCGATATTCTCTGCAACGTGGCGGGCGCTATCCTCCACAAGGACGGAGTCCCCATAGAGCAACAGGACCCGGCCGTGTGGGAGCGCCAATTCAAATTGAATCTCATCGGGACCATGAACGTCACCCAGGCGGTGGTTCCTCTGATGCGGCAGCAGGGATACGGGGTGATCGTCAACATCGGCTCGGGCAGCACCCATCAATACCAAATGGGGGTGGGAGCCTACGCCATGTCCAAGTACGCCCTCGACCTCTTCACCAAACAGCTGGCCTATGTAGAGGGCCGCAACGGCATCCGCGTGAACTGCGTAGCCCCCGGCCCTGCGCCTACCAATTTCGGCGCTGTTCTGCGCGAAGACGAACCGACCCTGTCAAAGGAAGAGGAGGAGGCCCGGCGCGCAGCTCTCCTTGGCCACTTCCCCCTGGGGCGCCTAGGCACAGCTCGCGATGTCGCCAACGCCACCGTGTTCCTGGCTTCGGACGTGACCAGCTACGTCACCGGCCAGGTGTTCCATGTGTCCGGGGGCTCTGTGATGTGAATCCGATGATCGATCGTCCCGATGCAGAGAGGTCAAGATGGCCGGCAAGTATGACCACTACATTCATAATCCACCCCACATGCGGCTCACCATGAAGGACGACGGGACGACTGTCTTTGACGGTCTCATGATCGGGCACCGACAACTCGGCTTCCCCTTCATGATCGGACATCAGTTTGTCCGACGGCCCTTCAGGGGGGACAATCCTTGTCACACCCACAATTTCCATGAATTCCTGGCTTGGTACGGGGGAAACCCTGAAGATCCCGACGATTTCGGAGCTGAGGTGGTCCTTTACTTGGGGGCAGAGCTGGAAAAGCACGTCTTCACTCGGCCCACCCTGGTCTACGTACCTCCGGGACTGCCCCACTGTCCTTTGGAGGTCACCAGAGTCGACCGCCCCATCATCCAGATAGAGGTGATGCTGGCAGGCGAGGAAGGCACCCGAGAGCCCTATTTCGAGGCCGACAAGGGTTTCGATCCGCACCAGGTGATGCGCTTCGAGATCATTCCGTACCGCGGAGAAGGAAGCTGAAATGGGACGTTGGGACAAGTACATCTGCACCACGTTGCAGAAACGTCACCTCCTGCCAGGCCCCACTCCGGAGCAACGAGACCGTCTGGCTGCGCAGGGTAGGCGAGTCAGTATGGAACACATCCACTGGATAGACCAGGAGGTCATACCGGGGGCTTATTACGGAGAGACCACCTGGATCTGGCCGCCCGACTACCCCGGCCAGGTGACTTGGGAAGAACTGGCAGCAGTCGGCTACGCGACCCCCGACATGTTCCCTCATGTGCACGACTTCCCCGAGCTGCTTTCGTGGTGGGGCACTGACCCCGACGATTTCAGCGACATCGATCCCATGGCCATCCAGATGGACGACGAGACCATCCCGCTGGCATCAAGCTGGGTGGCCTACATTCCCGCGGGTATGCCTCATATGCCTGTCCTCCCTGCTGGGGTCCGTGGCCACGTGTACACCCGACCCACCTTGCACTGGGTGACCGGGCCAGGCGGTGTCTACACCAGGGAGAAAGACGAAAAGACCAAAGAAGCTGAAGCCCGCAAGCAACCACTGCCTGCTGCCCAAGTCGTGGAACTGGGCAGGGCCAAGTATGGACGGTATTTGGTCTTCGGTACCCGGGAAGACGTCAGGCGCCCAGACTACATGTGCCCCCTGGACCCCACGTTCTGCCGGCCCATGGCCTACATCGACCAATCCGTCATCCCGGACGCGGAGTTCGGCTGCGACACCCGGTGGTATCTGCCAGACGATGCTTCCCAGACAGACCAGCTCATCATGGAACCACACAGTGTCCCTCACGGCACCTCCATCGCTTGCGTCGCTTTGAACTACGACGACATCACCGACCTCTGTGCCGAAGTAGAGCTGTGGATAGGAGGCGAACGCCACCTTATCACTCGAGGGTTCTGGGCCTACATACCGCCACACGTGTCACAGGGTCCGATGGTCATCCGCAAGGTCCGCAAGCAGCTCTTCTTCATGATGTCCTGGCCACTCGGAGAAGGCGTGCTCAAGTACCCAGGAGGAGGCCCGCAATGAACGCTCAAACGCCACATACTTCGAATGAACCGGGACCAGGTCGAACAGCCGAGATCGACCCCAACCTCCAAGCTTTCGAACTGCGCCTGGAGGGACTGGAAAGTCGTCTGGGGACTTTGGAACATCAACTGGGTGTGCTCGAGGATATCCAGGCGATCCGCCGACTCCAGCACCTCTACGGCTACTTCATCGACAAATGCATGTACGACGAAGCGGTCGCCTGCTTCGACGAGGAGTGTGAGATCCAGTTCTTCGGGGGTCTGTACCGCGGGATCGAGAGTGCACGCAGACTCTACTGCGGACGCTTCCGCAACCGCTTCACAGGAGGGAAGAACGGTCCGGTGTTCGGCTTTCTCCTGGACCACCCGGTCATGCAGGACGTGATCGATGTGGCCCCTGACCGGCAGACTGCCCAGGGCCGCTTTCGCCTGATGATGCAGGCGGGCACGCATTATGAGCGGGACCCCAATCCCAAGACAGTGGCTCGCCAGTGGTGGGAAGGTGCCCTATACGAGAACACCTACGTCAAGCGTGAGGGTATCTGGAGGATCAAGCGACTCGACTACCGCCCCGTGTGGTTCTGCACGTTCGAGAACGGCTGGGCCTTCACCCCACCGGATTTCGTGCCCCTGCTTACCACTACCTACCCCGAAGATCCGGAGGGTCCAGATGAGTTGGTCGACTGCCCGCCTCTTCGTTGGCCAGAACAGGAAGTTCTGCCTTTCCACTGTCCTCA
>CAKZRW010000006.1 GCA_937148845.1 uncultured Actinomycetes bacterium
CCGGTACCTCTGGTGAGTAGTTCGACCTCTGCAGGAGACTCGGCCACGTGAGTGGCGAGGCGAAGACCGGCGCGGCGCGCGAAGCGCGCCGCCTCGCGATAAAGGCGGGGAGACACCGTGTAAGGAGCATGAGGCGAGACCCCGGGCTCCACGAGCTTCCCGCCCTCCTCTTGGATGTCTTCCACTTGCTCCCCGAGCCTCCGCATCTTTTCGGGAAGGCCGGCGTCGTCCAGACCGAAGACCTCCTGGTAGACGTGCGCGCGCAGCCCGACCTCTCGGGCTGCGCGCGCCACCACCCGCCCTGCAAACGCACAGTCGGCGACAGTGGTGACTCCAGAGCGCGCGCATTCATGTGCGCCCCACAGCGCCGAGACCTCATAATCGGCCGGGGCCAGTCTGCGCCGAGCAAGAAGCAGGCGGAGCATCCAAAGCCCGAATCCGCTGGGGGGCGCGAAGCCCTTCAAAACCGAGTACTCCAGATGCGTGTGCACATTGACCAGGCCAGGAAGGAGCGCACAGCCGGGAAAGCTCTGGACCTCGTCCTCAGGAAAACGAGCTTGCAGCTCTGCCGCCCTCCCGATCCCAGTGACCAGCCCGTCCTTTATCCGCAGGCCGCCGTTCGCCAACGGCGGCCTGCTCACCGGAATGACCCAGTCAGCCAAGAGCAGCACGCTTCCATCCTTCCCTTCGTACAGGACGAAGACCCGGACCCGGGCTCTCGCAGGTGAGCCTGAGAAATCTAGCCTAAGAAAGTAGCGAAGACTTCGGTGACGGCGTCCCATAGACGCGCCGGGAGCACTCCGATCACTACCGTGGCAATAGCGCACACCGCCAGAGCCACTGCAGCCCCACCCCGTAGCGGTCGGTCCAGCACGAGCTGCTCCTCGGGCTCCCGGAAGAACATATAGATGATGACCCTTAGATAGAAATAGGCAGCCACAGCGCTCAACACCACGGCGATGACGGCAAGCCACCACAGATCCGCAAGCACGACTCCGCTGAACACCCAGAACTTCCCGATGAAGCCCGCCGTTCCCGGGATACCGGTGAGGGATATGAGGAAGAGCGAGAAGAGCAGCCCCACCCAGGGCGAGCGCCGCCCGAGGCCCGCGAGCCGTCCCAGCGAGTAGTCGAAGCTGGAGGGCGCCTCCGTCTTCAGATACCCGAGGACGCCAAAAGCTCCCAAGTTCATGAACGTGTAGGCCGCCAGATACACCAGCACGCCCATGGCCGGGTAGACATCACGACTCCAGCCTACTGCGGCCAAGCCGGTGAGCATGTAGCCGGCATGAGCGATGGAAGAATAAGCGAGCATGCGTTTCACATTGGTCTGGACCAAAGCCACCACGTTGCCCACCAACATGGTGGCTATCCCCAGCACGATGAAGAACACGCTCCATTCTTTCGCCACGCCTCCGAAGCCGAAGATGAAAGCCGCGATGATCACCGAGAAGGCCGCGGCCTTGGGCCCCACCGAGAAGAAGGCAGTGATCGGCGTGGGCGCGCCCTGGTAGACGTCCGGCGTCCACATGTGGAAGGGGGCAGCAGACACCTTGAAGGCCAAGCCCACTCCCACCAGGAAGACGGAGAGGAGCACCGCCGGAGCCGCCCCCTCGCTGCCCAGAATCCGGCCGATCGTCCAGTAGTCGGTGGCACCGGTCTGCCCGTAGAGCAGAGAGATGCCGTAGAGGAGCACAGCGGAGGCAAAGGCGCCCGTCAAGAAGTACTTGAGCGATGACTCGTTGGAACGCAAGCGATAGCGGAAAAAAGCAGCCAGAAGATATGAGCTGATGGCCATGAGTTCAAGCGCCACGTAGAAGACGAGGAAATCCCTGGCGCCGGCCAGCAAGTCCATGCCGATGAGAGTGAAAAGAAGGAGAGCGTAATACTCACCCAGGTGGCGGTCGTGGGCTTGTAGGTAACGCGGGGACAAGAGGACAGTCAAGGCCGCTGCCACGCCGAAGAGCACGTTGAAGAAGATCCCCCACTCGTCGAGCACGAAAGTGGCATTGAAGGTCACTCTGGCTTCCCCGGGAACCAGCGCCAGGGAGGCCACCACCGAACCAAGAGTGCCCGCCAGGGCCAGAGCAACGGCTACACGCCTGGGCCGTCCACGCAGACTTGAAGCCTCTCTCTCCTTTCTGAACGCTTCCGCCAGGAGCACCGCGCAGGCCGCGACCAAGAGCACCAGCTCGGGGATGACGGCGATGAGGTCCGCAGCCTTCATCTAGAACCCCCCGAAGAACGATGCGACCATACGGGCCAGGAGGCCGCCCTGCTCGTGGAGGTAGGGCTGCATCTGGCTCAGAAGGTTGTCCACCGGCGCGTGGAGGAAGCTGAGGAAAGTGTGCGGATAGACACCGATCCACACGGCCATTACCACAAGCGGCACCAGAGTGAGGATCTCCCGCGCGTTCAAGTCCTTGAGGCTGAGCCACTTCTCATTGGCTTGTTGGAACATGGTCCGCTGGTACATCCAGAGCAAGTATGCAGCACCCAGCACGATCCCCAGAGAGGCCAACACCGCGAAGACCTTTGCGTATTGGAAGGCCCCTACCAGGATGAGGAACTCACCTACGAATCCGCTCAAGCCCGGTAGCCCCAGACTGCCCAGGACGAACAGACTGAAGAAAGCCGCGGCCACAGGCATGGGTTTGGCCACGCCCCCGTAGTCGGCGATCATCCGAGTATGTGTGCGGTCGTAGAAGAAGCCCACCATCATGAACAGAGCCCCCGTCAGCACGCCATGGCTTACCATTTGGAGGATCGAGCCTTCCACTCCTTGCTGGTTGAAGGCGAATAGGCCAAGGGTGACGAAGCCCATGTGGCTGACCGACGAGTAGGCCACCAGCCGCTTCATATCCGGCTGCACCAGAGACATAGCCGCCCCGTACACCACGGCGATCACCGACAGAATGAGGATGGGTAGGACCGCGCGGGCAGCCATCTCGGGGAAGAAACCGATGCAGAACCGGATCATGCCGTAGGTCCCCATCTTGAGCAACACCCCAGCCAGAATCACCGAGCCCGCCGTAGGCGCCTCGGTGTGGGCGTCGGGCAACCAGGTGTGCACCGGGAACATGGGGACCTTGATAGCAAAGGCGAGGAAGAAGGCCGCAAAGGACCAGGCGGCAAGACCGGTGGGGAACCCCACCCGCTGTAGAGTCAAGATATCGAAGGTCAGGTCTCCGCCGTTCTTGCGGTTCCACCACACCACGGCCAGGATGGCCACTAGCATGAGCACGGAGCCGGCAAAGGTGTACAAGAAGAACTTCACGGCAGCGTAGACCCGGCGAGCGCCGCCCCACAACCCGATGATGAAGTACATCGGGATGAGCTGGACTTCCCAGAAGACATAGAACAGGAAGAGGTCCATGGCGGCGAACACACCTACCATCCCTGTTTCCAGTATCAGCAGGCTGATGAAGAAAGCGAGGGCCCGGTCCTTGATGGAGTTCCAAGACCCCAGGATGGCGAGCACCGAAAGCAGAGTGGTGAGCAGGATGAGAAGGAGGGAGATCCCGTCCACCCCCAGACGGTAGGAGATCCCCAGTTTTCCGATCCACTCGGCGTGCTCCTGGAATTGGAAGGCCGGCGTCCTGGTGTTGAACTTGGCCGCCAGGTATATGGCCAGCCCCAGAGTGATGACACTCGTGACCAAGGCGGTGGTCTTGTAGGCCCGCGGCCGTCCCCGCAGGAAGACAAGCATGAAGAGGGCGCCCGCCGTCGGCAGGAAGGTCAGGACACTCAGGGCCGGGAAGCTGATGTCACTGCCCAGGCTCATCTGAACACCACCACCGTCACGATCACGAACAAGCCGACAAAGATGCCGAGCAAGTAGTGCTGAACCTTCCCGGTCTGTAGTCGCCGTCCCGCGTGCCCCAAGACCTGCCAGAGCCGGGCCAGCCCGTGGGCCGCCCCGTCGATCACGGCCTCATCGAAGCGGTGCCACACCCAGGTTGAGCCATCCACAGCCACCCTGACGAACGTGGCGGCATAGAACTCATCCACGTAGAACTTGTTGTAGACCACTCGGTAGGCCGGTTGCAGTCGGGCTCCCACTTTGAGCGGCAGGTCCACGCGACGCACGTACATGTACCAAGCCAACACGATTCCGAGCATAGCCACGATCACGGAGACCACCATGAGTACATAGTCGCTCGCCGCGAGACTGTATTCGTGGAGGCCCAGAATGTGGTCAGCAGGAGCGAACACCGGCTCCAGGAAGTGCTGGATCAGGCCCAACTTGCCAGGCAGCCCCAGAAAGCCGCCCAAGGTGGAAGCGACAGCCAGAACGATCAAGGGAACCAGCATCGACCACGGGCTCTCGTGCACATGGTGCTCGGTGTCCTCGTCGAGGCGCGATTTCCCGAAGAAGGTGAGGAAGATCATGCGGAAGGTGTAGAAAGCGGTGATGAAAGCCGCGACCAGACCGACCGCCCACAAGAGGTACTTGCCGTCTCGCCACACTGCTCCCAAGATGTCATCCTTCGACCAGAAGCCGGCGAAGGGGAAGATACCGGAGAGAGCAAGCGCACCCGCCACCAAGGTGTAGTAGGTGGCAGGAATACGCTTCCGCAGCCCGCCCATCTTGTCCATGTTCTGCTCGCCGCCTAGAGCATGGATGACCGAACCGGCCCCGAGAAAGAGCAAGGCCTTGAAGAAGGCATGGGTCACCAGATGGAAGATGGCGATAGCCCAGGCCCCTACTCCCAACGCCATGAACATGTAGCCGAGCTGCGACACCGTCGAGTAGGCAAGCACCCGCTTGATGTCTTTCTGGCAGATGCCTATGACCGCGGCGAAAATGGCCGTGAAGGTACCGATGCCCCCTACCACCAAGAGCACGCCGGGAGCACTCGCAAAGAGCACAGCACTGCGGGCGACCATGTAGACACCGGCCGTGACCATGGTGGCGGCGTGGATAAGGGCAGAGACCGGCGTCGGACCCTCCATAGCATCGGGCAACCACACATGAAGCGGGAACTGCGCCGACTTGCCCATGGCCCCCATGAAGAGCAAGAGCGTGATGCCGATGAGGGTCGTCTCGGCGACCGCCCCGGCCTCCGCCAGCTCGAAGACCTTGAGATAGTCCAGAGTACCGAAGGTCACGAAAACGAGCATCACCCCTAGACCGAAGCCGAAGTCCCCCACCCGGTTCACGATGAAGGCCTTCTTGCCGGCCGCTGCCGCCTCCGGCTTGTGGTAGTAGTAGCCGATAAGGTAGTAGGAGCACAGCCCGACCGCCTCCCAACCGAAGTAGAGCAACAAGTAGTTGTTGGCCAGGACCAGCATCAGCATGCTGAAGGCGAACAAGCTCATGTAAGCGTAGAAGCGGTAGTAGCCGGTGTCCCCATGCATGTAACCCTTGGAGTAGATGAAGATGACCAGGCCGACCCCACTTACCACCAGGAGCATCACCGAGGAGAGCTGATCGACCTGCATGCCCAGGGGTACCTGGAAGCTGCCGACCGAGAACCAGCGCCACAATTCGACGACCACCGGCTCTTCCGCGCCTCGGATCTGCACGAAAGCAGCCAGGGAAAGCCCGAAAGACCCCGCCATAGCCAGGATAGGCAGCCAGTGGGCGTGCTCCTTGATCCACCACTTGCCGAAGAGCAAGGTGATGACGAAAGCCGCGAGCGGCAAGACCGGTATGAGCCAGATATAGCCCTCCACCCCGGCTTACCCCTTCATCCTAGTGAACAGATCGACCATGAGGGTCTGTCGGTTGCGGAACAGGGCGACCGCGATGGCAAGACCCACCGCTGCCTCCGCTGCCGCGATAGCCATGGTGAAGAGGACAAAGTTGTGGCCCAGCATGTCCTCATGGAAACGAGAGAAACCCACCAGGTTGAGGTTGACCGCGTTCATCATCAGCTCGATGGAAAAAAGGATGATGAAGAGGTTGCGTCGCGTGAGCACTCCTACCGCTCCTATCAAGAAGAGAACGGCGGAGAGATAGAGGTACCAGTCCACCGGGATAGGCATGGTGGCAGAAGTAGGCTCCACCTCTAGACCTCCTGCTCCCAAATGCGCGTGCCCATGCCCTCTGTCCCTGCCTCCATGACTAGACCTCTTCGTCCCTGACGTTAGCAGGCGGGGCCTCCTCTGGATCCCAGGCCTGCGTGGCGACATCCCCGCCTTTTTCCTTCTTCACTAGAAGGATGGCACCCACCATGGCGACTAGAAGCACGGCCGAGGCGACCTCCAAGGGGAGCAGGGTCCGCTCGAAGAGCGACCACGCGAACACGCGGGTGAAGCCGCCCGACTGCTCCACCATATCGGGAGAGAAGCCGGCCCGAGCCGAGGTGAAGGTCATCCCGGCGAAGATCGCCACGAACTCCACCAAGACCAGCACCGCCAGGCCCAGTGCCACCCAGCGCTGTCGACGATGGGTCTGCTCTTGCTGCTGGAAGGTACGTAGGTTGAGGAACATGATGACGAAGACGAACAGCACCATGATGGCGCCGGCATACACGAGGATCTGCACCACCGCCAGGAAGTAGGCTTGACTCAAGAAGAAGATGGCTGCCACGTTCAAGAAAGTGAACACCAGAAAGAGCAGTCCGTGCACGATGTTCCGGCGGGTGACGGTCCCCAGACCGCCGATGATGGTCAGCACAGCGAAGATGACAAAGAGGATCTTCTCGACCACTGCCCTCAGCCCTCTCCGCGGTCGTTCGGTTCGAGCCTGTGCAGCTCTTTGTGCACCCAGGCCTGGTTGGCCAGGAGCTTCTCCTTGGTAAGCAAGAAGTCACTCTTGTCATAGGTGGCCAGCTCGTAGCGCTGCGTCATGACGATGGCGGCCTCAGGGCAGACCTCTTCGCAGAAGCCGCAGAAGACGCAGCGCGAAAGGTCAAGGTCGAAGCGAGCGGGACGACTGCGTCCATCGGGAGTCTGCTCCCCTACGATGTAGATGCACTGGGAGGGACACATGGTGGCGCAAAGCATGCAGGCCACACACTTGGTGTCACCTGTCGCCGGATCGGTGAGAAGGGCCTGCGCCCCTCGGAAGCGCGGGTAGGGCTGCAGTTTCTCCTTGGGGTATTCCACCGTGACCTTGTCGACCGCGAAGTAGGTGCCGGTCACCGACATCCCGCGCAGGATGTCGACGAAGGCGGCCTTCTTCACAATGTCGAGCAATCCCATCTCAGTCCCCGAAGATATTGACCACCACCGCCGTCACCACCAGATTGGCAAGCGACAAGGGCAACAGCACTTTCCAGCCGATGGACATAAGCTGGTTGTAGCGGTAGCGGAAGATGGTCCAGCGCACCCACATGTAGATGAAGATCAGCACACAGATCTTGAGGAAGAGCCATATGGGCCCGGGGATGAAGTCGAGCACCGCGAGCGGCGCCCTCCAGCCCCCAAAATAAAGGGTGGCGACGATGCCGGAGACCACCAACAGATTCACGTATTCGGCGAACATGAACAGGCCCCAGCGCATGCCCGAGTACTCGGTGAGATAGCCGGCTACCAGCTCTTGCTCGGCCTCGGCAAGATCGAAGGGGGTGCGGTTGAGTTCGGCCAGAGTGGCCACGAAGAACACCAGGCCGCCCACCACCTGAGGAATGAACAGCCAAGACCAGAAACCGCCCGCCTGGTAATCGACGATAGTGACCAGATTGGTGGAGCCTGCCATCAGCATGACCCCCACCAGCGAGAAACCCATGGCGAGCTCGTAGGAGATCATCTGAGCGCCGGCACGGAGGCCACCCAGGAGCGAGAAATGGTTGTTGGAAGACCAGCCGGCCAGCACCACCCCGTAGACCGCCACCGCCCCCATGGCCAGGAACAACACCAGTCCCGAGTCGAAATTGGCGATGACGTAGTCGAAGCGGTACCCGAAAAGGTTAGGTTCGCCGCCCACCGGACCGAACGGCAATACGGCCATGACCAGAAAGGCCGGCACAAAGATCAGATAAGGGGCCAGACGGAACACCCACCTGTCTGCCTGTTCAGGGATGAGGTCCTCTTTAGAGAGCAACTTCAATATGTCGCCGAACGACTGGAGCGAACCCCAAGGTCCCAGATAAGTGGGTCCCACCCGGGATTGGAAGAAACCGGCGAACTTCCTTTCGAAGTAAATGATGAAGGCCACCATGGTGACGATAATGAGCGACATCAAGAGCGCCTTGATGATCAGGAAAAGAAGCTGCACCACGGCGTCACTCATCGGTCACGATCCCCCACCCGTGCGCCCCTCACCGGTCGCAGTCTCCTAGCACGACGTCAACGCTGGCAAAGATGGCCACAAAGTCAGCGATCATCTCCCCCTCGCACAAGGCCGGCACCGCCTGCCCATGATAGAAGCTGGGCGTAGTGAAACGCACCCGGGTCGGACGAGGCCCTCCCTCCGAGCGGATGTACACTCCCATCTCCCCCTTGGGCACCTCGATGGCCCGGTAGACCTCGCCTTTGGGCGCGTGCGGCCCGTGAAAGACGTGGTAGAAATCCTGGATCATAGCCGGGGCGCTGCGCAGCACATCCTTCTTCAAAGGCAAGGAGTGTGCCGCATCCCGCGCCAAGAAAGGACCGCCTGGGAGTCGATCCAGACACTGCCGGATGATCTTGCAGGATTCCCTTATCTCCTTCATACGCACGAGGAAGCGGTCATAGACGTCGGCGTTGTATTCCACCGCTACCTCGAACTCGACTTCGTCATAGGCGGCGTAAGGCTCGTCCTTGCGCAGGTCGCGAGCGACACCAGCTGCGCGGAGCGCCGGCCCGGTCACCCGCCAGGCATAACAGTCCTCTGCCGTGAAGATACCTACGCCCTTGGTGCGTTTGTGATAGATGCGGTTGTACTTGATGATGCGCTCGTACTCCGCCACCCGTTTGGGGATGAAATCGATGACTTTGCGACAACGGTAGTCGAAGTCGTCGGGCAGGTCCTTGGCCACTCCGCCGATGCGCGCGAAAGAGTGGGTGAGGCGGGCCCCGGTCAACATCTCGAACAGGTCGAGGATGTACTCCCGGTCTCGGAAAGTGATGCAGAAGAAGGTCTGAGTCCCGAGGTCCATCACGTGGATCCCCAGCCACATTATGTGATTGGCGATGCGGCACAGCTCATGCGCGATAGTCCGTATGTAGCGCCCGCGTGGCGGCACTTCCACCCCCATGAGCTTCTCCACCGCCTCGCAGAAGCCGTGGTTCATGGCAAAAGCCGACAAGTAGTCCAGCCGGTCGGTCAAGGGGATGATCTGGTGGTAGGTACGGTGCTCGCATAGCTTCTCGACCCCGCGATGCAGGTTGCCGATCTCCGGCCGGACGGCCACGATGACTTCACCGTCAAGATCGAGCTCGGCCCGGTAGACCCCGTGGGTGGAGGGGTGCTGGGGTCCTAGGCTGAGGGTCATGAGCTCTCCCGTCCGCTGGCCCCGCTGCCGACTGCGGGCCTTGCGCTCTTTGAGCTCCTCCAGCGTGGGGCGTCGCCCCTCCACCCGCGCCTCCACGGAAGCGGACGGCGGCGCGCTCGTTGCCACCCCCGCGACTCCTGGCGTTTCTTGGACGCTGCCACTCATCAGATCTTGCCCCTCAGGTCAATGCGGATGCGCCCCCCGACCGTGCCTTGCAGGGGGAAGTCCTTCCGCAAGGGATGACCCTCGAAATCGTCGGTGGTAAGCAGCCGCCGGAGATCAGGATGACCTTCGAAGAGGATACCGAACATCTCCCAGGCCTCGCGCTCGTCGAAACCGGCCGAAGGCCACAGACCGGTTAGCGTGGGTAACCCCTGACCTTCCGCCAGCGCCGTCTTCACGCGCAGACGGTGCCCATGGGCATGCGAGACCAGATGGACCACGACCGCAAGCGGTCTGTCTTCGCGCTCGGGCAGGTGATCCCCGAGTAAGCAATCGAGCTGATCGAAGGCCCCCTCCGGGGAATCCTTCAAGAAACTGAGCACTTCGGTCCAGTCCCCCGGCGCTACGCAGTAGGTGAGCTCTCCGAAGGCCTCGATGCGTTCGAGGATGCGCGCGCCGAAACGGTCAAGCACAGCCCGGTCAGCGGCAAGCAGACTGGCTGGGAGCGGCCGTTCCGCGCCACCACCTGCACTCATGAGCGGGGTACCTCCACCAGAGGAACCTCCAGGGGAACCGCCGGGGGAACCGAAGACGCTGTCGCCTGCGCCAGGGCCTCGCGGGCAGGGATGCGCCGCAATCCGTCGTAGGCATGACGACTCTGCTTTATCCGCTCCCGTATCATCTCCAGCCCTTCCCACAGAGCCTCCGGCCGAGGCGGACACCCTGGGACGTACACGTCCACTGGAATGAGGCTGTCGATCCCCTGTACCACATGATAGGTATCCCAAATATTGCCGGAGATGGCGCAGGAGCCCATGGCCAGGACCCACTTGGGGTCTGGGATCTGCTCGTATAGACGGACCACCCGAGGAGCCATCTTGATGCTGCACCACCCGGCGATGATCATGCCGTCCGCCTGCCGAGGCGAGGCACGCATGGCTTCCATACCGAACCGGGACATGTCGAAGCGGGGACCACCCAAGGCCATCATCTCGATGGCGCAGCAAGCAAGGCCGAAAAGCAGAGGCCAGAAAGAGAAGCTGCGCCCGAAACCGAGCACCTTCTCTAGCTGGACCGGCATCGCTATACCGCCGGGAAAGCGCACAGGCCCGCCCAGAGGTTCGTCAAACGCTTCTTCTTGCGATCCCCTGCCGGCGATGTTTCCCAAAGAGCAGTCCATCACTCCCAGTCGAAGACACCTTTCTTCCACGCGTACAGATAGCCAACGAGCAGTACCCCGATGAAGAAGAACATCTCGATGAGGGCGGCCGTGCCCAGACCGCGCAAAGACACCGCCCAAGGGTAGATGAACACCGCTTCCAGGTCGAACAAGACGAAGAGAACCGCCACCAGATAGTAATGCACGTTGAAGGGAGTACGTGCGTCCCCCTTGGGGACGACCCCGCATTCATAGGGCTGACTCTTGTTGGGATTCTTGCTCTTGGGAGACAGGAGGTGCGAGAGAGTGATGAACATGATCGCCATGCCAGCACCGATGGCGAACATGAGTGCCAACTGTATGACGAGATCGACCGTCGAGTTGACCAAGCGAGCTCCTTGGCTTCAAAGGCTCTGATCCTGTCCAGCGGCGTGGGAAGCACCGCTTTCTGACACCGGACTGCCGCACCTTTTCGTGCGACCATAGCAAATACCCGCACCTGGCGCAATACTAACTTGCCCGACGGGTGGGCTATACTCTGCCTTGCACGAGGACCCTCGGCTGGGTTCGATGCAGGCAAGACAGCAAGTGATCTGGGGATCCTTTGAGCAAGAACCCGACCAAGACGATGCCCCTGACCGGGCATCTTAGCGAGCTGCGTCGCCGCATCACGTATATCGCCATCGTTCTCGTGATATGCGTGATCGTGGCGTTCATCGAGAAGAAGTACGTGTTCATGGTCCTGCTCCGCCCGCTGAAAGACACCGGGGTGAGCGAGTTGACCACCCTCGGGGTCACCGAGGCGTTCATGCAAGTCCTCAAGGTATCCATCTACGCAGGGCTCATCGTATCGCTCCCCTTCATCCTGTACCAGTTCTGGGCTTTCGTGATGCCCGGCCTTTACGAGAACGAGAAGCGCAGCATCCTGCCTTATGTGCTCGCCACCTCCTTCCTGTTCCTGGGCGGGGTGGCCTTCGGCTACTTCATCGTGTTGCCGGTGGGCCTCAACTTCATGATCGGGTATGGGGGGGGAGTGTTCAACCAGTTGCTCCAGGCTGAACGCTACATCAGCTTCGTGGCCACGTTCTTGCTGGCTTTCGGGGCCGTCTTCGAGTTGCCGCTTGTCATGATGCTGCTGGCTTGGGCAGGGATCGTGAATCACGAGAAGATGCGCAAGGTGCGGAAGTATGCCGTGCTGGTGATGGCCGTGGTGGCCATGGTCTTCACCCCCAGCCAAGACCCGGTGAGCATGCTGCTCATGCTTGCCCCCCTCTTAGTCCTCTACGAGCTGGGCATCTGGATGGCCAAGGTAGCACTCAAGCGCAAGCAGAAGCGCGCGGAAGCCGCGCTGCTCGCTGAGATCGAACTGCCGAAAGAAGCTTTTTCCCAAACGAGCGGCCTCGAGTCTTCGTAGCCCCCTGCGGCTACGCGATTGCAGCGGGTTGGGCTTGGTGTTACCATCCTACCTATGGAGGCCTCACAGTCCAAGCCACGCCCGGCGATACCCGACGAGAGCCGAGGACCGGAAGACCGGCTCCAGCCCGTAACCCCCCGCACTCTCGCGGACCAAGTAGCGGAGCAGCTCCGCCGCCTGATAACTTCTGGAGAATACAAGCCGGGTGACCGCCTACCCTCGGAGCGCGAGCTGGCCGCCCGTTTGGGAGTAGGACGTCCAGCAGTACGCGAGGCTCTCCGCGAGCTGAAAGCTCAAGGCCTGCTCGTGACTGGACGCGGGGCCCAAGGCACCACCGTAGCTGGATTGATTGCGCCCAGTTTCGCCGAACCCATGGCTCCTCTGCTCGGCCAGGGAGCGGAACGTCTCACCGAGCTCATGGAGATCCGCAGCGCGGTGGAGATCGAAGCGGCAGGTCTAGCTGCCAGACGAGCGACCCTGGAAGACCTGCATCGGCTCTCCTCCATCGGCACACCCGGCCGGAATCTGACCCCCGAAGAGGACATCGCCTTCCATGCGGCCATAGGTCGGGCCACCCACAACCCCCTCTTCGAACGCGTCATCCGCGAGCCGGTGGACATCCTTCACGACCACATGGCCGCCATCCTGAACGTCTACTACTCTGAGCCCGGGGGCAGCGTCACTCTCCAACAGCAACACGACGCCATACGCAGAGCCATCCGCGCGGGCGACGAGCAAAAGGCCCGAGAAGCCATGCGACAACACCTGGAGTATGTAGCTCGGGGATTGGCCCAACTCGTGGGCACGGGTCGTCTTATCCGGTTGGTCTTCATCGACCTGGACGGAACCCTCATATCCGGACCTCGGCATGTCTCGGACCGCGCCAAACAGACCATCAGCGAAGTCCGCGAGGCAGGGGTGGAGATAGTACTGGTATCCTCTCGCGCTCCCCGGGCCATGCGTCCGTTCCACCAGCTGCTGGGGCTGATGACCCCGCTGATCGCCTGCAACGGGGCGCTGCTCTGGAATGTACAGGCAGCCGCGGGGCTTCACCGTTTCTCGGTGACTCCAGCCCTGGCCGCTGAAATCGTGGCAGTAGGCCGCGATCTGGGAGCGATAGCCAACGTAGAGAGCGATGACGAGTGGTTTGCCGATCGCATCCGTGACCTCGAACGCGAAGACGTCTTTGACTACGAAGTCCGGGAACCCAATGGGGTGGGCCGGGTAGATGAGGTCATACGCGCCGGCGAGCCCCTCGACAAGGTCTTTCTTGACCTCCGTGACCTGAGCGACGGTCCTGCTCAAGCTGCGGCGACCAGTCTTCGCCACATCTTTGCCGGTCGGGCGACCATCACCGAGAACACTGCGGGAGTACTCGAATTCACATCTTTGGAGGCTTCCAAACTGGCTATGGCGCAGCGCCTGGCTCGCCAGATGCAGATTCCGGCCGAACAAGTCATGGCCATCGGGGACGACGACAGCGATGCCACCCTGCTGCAGTGGGCTGGACTGGGGGTGGCGATGGGCAACGCCACTCCGGCAGCCAAGGCGGCGGCTGACGTCATCACCTCCTCCAATCTGCGCGACGGCGTCGCTGAAGCCTTGGAGCACTGGGTGCTGGGGCGACGGCCAGGCTGAGCCCCTACCAGCGCCTTCTTCTCTTCACTCTTTCCCGCTCGACCTGCTAAGATTTCGCGCCGCAGGGGAGTAGTTCACCCTTCCTTGTTTGCGCGGAAGGGTATGGGGCGATCGTCATCACGGTCCCTTCTCGGACCCGGCGTCCCACCTCGATCCGGGGCGAACGAGACCGGCACGGAGCGTTAGGTAAACGCCTGGGCCGTTGTCTCGGGCGTGTGACAGGAGTGAAGGTGGAACGCCAGTACGCAGGCGCCAGTGGAGAAGCGCCGGTAGAAAGGGTCCGGTGAGGATAGTTGCCAGTAGGTCCCCTGTCCCGTCTGGTCATTGCCGTTGTCCTGCCTCTTCCAGGGATGGTCCTACGCCTGTTGGGGATCGAGCTTGTCCCCGAGCTCTCGGTGGTGGTGTTCGGAGCGGCAGTGGTTGGGGCGGCAGTCATCCTGGCCTGGGCTGCCGAGACGGCTCAGCTCGATATATCCGGGAGTCTTGCCATCGCGGCTCTTGCCCTCATCGCCGTACTCCCTGAGTATGCCGTCGATCTCTACTTCGCCTACTCCGCTGGCAGTAAGCCGGAATACGCCCACTATGCTGCTGCCAACATGACAGGCAGTAACCGGTTGCTTCTGGGCTTTGGCTGGCCGTTGGTAGCGTTGGTAGCAGGCCTCGGTCTGCGCAAGGCCACAGGGAGCTGGCGCAAGCGGCGCACCACCCCGCTCCCTCCGGCGCCCGTCCTAGAGACGGAGGCCGGCCCGGGAGGCGCCAGCGGCGGCTTTGGAGGCATTCGCGCGAGCGCAGAAACGTTTGCCAACGGGCCCGACTCGCCTCCGCAAGAAGGACCTGAGGGGGACCCTGCCGATACAGCCTCCCGGCGGACCCTCTCCGGCATCTTCCTGCATCCCAAACGCCGCATAGAGTTGCTTTTCCTCGGCTTTGCCGCCGTGTATAGCTTCATCATTCCGCTCACCGGCACCATTGCGCTGTATGACGCCGCAGTCCTCTTGGGCATCTACTGCGTGTACCTATGGCGGGCCTCGAAGGAGGAGAGAGAGGCCCCGGAACTGGAGGGGGTCTGTTACTACTTGGGTTGCCTGCCCAAACCTAGACGACGCTTGGTCGTGTCCGGGCTGTTCCTGGCTGCTGCCGTGTTCATCCTTGCCGCAGCCGAACCGTTCGCTGATTCTTTGGTACAGACGGGACGCAACCTGGGCATAGACGAGTTCCTCTTGGTCCAGTGGCTGGCGCCGTTGGTCTCGGAAGCCCCTGAGCTCATCGTCGCCTGTCTCCTCGCCTTTCGCTTGAACACCGACGACGCCCTGGGCACCTTACTGTCCTCCAAGGTCAACCAGTGGACCCTTCTGGTGGGCGCGATACCTCTGGCCTTTCTTGCCGGCGGCGGGAATGGCAGCCTGGGTCTGGACGCTCGCCAGACTGAGGAGTTCGTCTTGACCTCCGCGCAGACCGTGCTCGGGCTCGCGGTACTCCTTGACCTGCGCTTCCGCTGGTGGGAGGCCATGGCCCTGGCGGCGCTGTTCTTCCTGCAGTTCCCCTTCCCGGAGACGACGGTGAGGCTGGTCTTCTCGGCTGCCTACATCGGGCTCGGCCTGGTCATATTGCTGCGGCGTCGCGCTGCGGTGCCGGCCCTTTGGCGTTACGTGTTCCCCAGGCGGCCGAAGATAGAGACCCACGCGCAGGATTGAAAGACCAGAAGGCCAAGACGAGAAGGGCTACCAAGCTCTCAGTCCGGTCAACACGCCGGCGGCAAGAACCGCAAGGACCACTGCGCAGAGAGCCGCGAACAGCCACTCGCGGCGCAGAGCGAACGCGACGAGAAGCACCGCAGTCCTGACAGCAGGCACCGCCAATACGACCAAGAGCCCTACACCCAGAACCCCGGTGACCTCGCCGCCAGCCAGGAGATGAGGAAGGGCCTGGATCGTGATACGGCTTAGGTCCTCGCCTCCGCCACGGAGCCCGGCCAGGACCGCTCCGCCCAACAGAAGCGCCAGCGCCAATCCCAGTGCAGCCACCATGACAACTGACAACTTCCGTTCAAGCGGCGCTTCCTCGGAGCCGTCCCGGAGCCTGCCGCGCCCTGCCTGGTCAGCTCGCCGCTTCCAAAAGAGGATTCGCTGTCTGGGAGTCATCGGCATTGCTTCCTAGGTTATGGAAGGATCAGCGGACCCTTATGCCCGCTGCTGACAGGATCATCTGCACAGAAAGAGCGAACAACGCGACAGCAAGGACGCCGATCAGCACAGACTGCCGCACGCGCAGAGCAAGTCGCGACCCGAGCAAGGCGCCCACCGCCACTCCCAGCACTACCGGCACCGCTACCCCCGGGTCCACAAGACCGCGTATGAAATAGGCCACGGCCCCCCCGCAGGCGGTGACTCCTAGCATCATGCTGCTGGTGGCAGCTGCTGCTCGCATGGGCACGCCCATGATCAGCACCATGGCCGGCACGGTCATGAAGCCCCCGCCCACTCCTAGCAAGCCGGAGATACCGCCTGCAATCAGTCCCGAGAGAAGACCCACCGGCAACCGACGTACTCTGTAGCGGACCAAGTGTTGGTGGTGCTGGTCATGATAGACCCCTCCCAACAGGCCAAGCGCAGACTCCTCCCTGGGGGGAAGGACCTGAGCCCGGCGACCCATCGCCATATACAAGGAGACTCCGATCATGACCCCACCGAAAATCGCGCTGAGTGCGCCGGTGTCCAGAGCCGCCCCCAACAGCCCACCGGCCAGCGCTCCGGCGACGAGCACGGTCTCTAGGGAGACAGCAAGCCGCAGGTTGGTAAGGCCGCGACGCAGATAGGCCACAGAACTACTGGTTGATGTAGCGATCACCGCCACCAGACCAGCAGCGATGGCGGAGTGGATGGGGATATCCAGGAACAGAGTGAGACAAGGGATGATGAATATCCCCCCTCCCAGGCCGACCATGGAGCCGAACACACCCCCCACGAAGCCGACCACGGCGATCAAGACCATCTGGACCATGCGCGAAGGCTACCACAGGGTGTAGGCTAGAAGGCGGACACGAAACCCGACGACACGCGCGTCACGACGAGCGAAGCTGTCAGCTCCCTCGGGTTGGGAAGGGACGTCGATGAGGGTACCGGAGAAAGGCTCTGGAACCGCTTTTTCCACCGCTGCCTGGGTTGCGGTGACGGCCGCGGTGGTGGCGGTCGCGGCCCTGGCTGTGGCGACGACGGTAGTCTTGGTCGAACGTCGTGGTAGCGCGGACACAAGCAGCACGATCCCCTCGACGGTGTCTTCGACCACCACGACTGCTACG
>CAKZRW010000007.1 GCA_937148845.1 uncultured Actinomycetes bacterium
CGGTCATCTCGAGGTACGATCCCCCTACCTGTCCCAGCGAGAAGCAAGGCACTCCTGCTTCCTCGCATTCTTCTTCGAATCTTTCTGCATCTTCGGGTGCTACTGACGCCAAGACCAGGGTCGGCGCTTCTCCGAACAGGGCCACATCAGGTCGTTTGGCCAGAGGTCCGGCCGGCGATGCCCCCCTCTCGGCCGCTCCGGCAGCGGACGGACATCCCGGACTGCCTCCCACCCACGGCACCTCGTCCAGTGCTAGAACCGCTCCCCGATCGCCGGCAAGGCAGCACTCGGCCGCCGCCACCGCCAGCCCCCCGTCTGAAACATCATGAGCGGAGCGCAACAATCTCTGGGCGATGGCCTCCTGGAGCAGGCCTTGCAGGGCCACCTCGGCCTCCAAGTCGACGTCTGGGATGCGACCGAGCGGCCGCCCCTGCGGCCCCCCGAACCAACGCTTCTGGTACTCCGAGCCGTCTAGGGCGGGCAAAGAGTCCCCCAATAGATAGATCCGGTCCCCCTCGGCTTTGAAGCCCGGGGTGCAGTGCGCCGTTACATCCGCCAGAAGGCCCAGCATGCCTACCACCGGGGTCGGATAGATGGGCTGGTCGAAGCTCTCGTTGTAGAAGGAGACGTTGCCCGAGATGACAGGAGTGCCGAGAGCTTCGCAGGCTTCAGCCATGCCCTCGATCACCCTGGCGAACTGGTAGGCGATGGCGCCGTTTTCTGGATTTCCGAAATTCAGGCAGTTGGTGAGAGCGATGGGCTTGGCCCCCACGCAGGAGACGTTGCGGGCAGCTTCGGCCACTGCGGCTTTGCCCCCGCGGTAAGGATCGAGATAGGTCCGACGACCGTTACCGTCAGTACAAAGGGCGATACCGACACCGGTCTTCTTGATGCGGAGCAGGGCGGCGTCTCCCCCAGGAACGAGTACGGTGTTCAGCTGGACCTGATGATCATATTGCTGCCACACCCAGCGGCGACTGGCGATGTTGGGAGAACCGAGCAGGTCGAGGAGGATGCTGTCAAGGCTGGCAGTAGGCGCCGGATACTCGTCGAGGTTGAGAGAAACGTCCACCTGGTGGGCGGGGCGCTCCTGCGGCACCACATAAGTCGGCGGTTCGGCCAAGGCGGCGGCGGCCATGTCGCCCACCATCTCGCCGGCGAAGAACACGCGGAGGCGGCCGGTATCCGTCACCTCCCCTACCACCGTGGCATCCAGGTCCCAGCGCTCGCACACCGCTTGCACTGCCCCCCACTTGACGGGCTCTACGATGGCCAGCATGCGCTCCTGGCTCTCACTGATCATGATCTCCCATGGTTCCATGCCTGGTTCGCGCAAAGGCACCCTATCCGCCCAGAGGTCGATACCCACCCCACCCTTGGCTGCCATCTCGCTCGAGGAAGAGGTGATACCGGCTGCCCCCAGGTCTTGTAGGGCCACCAATAGACCATTGCGAAGGAGCTCAAGGCACGCCTCCAACAGCTTCTTCTCGGTGAAAGGGTCACCGACCTGCACCGAAGGGCGTTTCTCTTCCAGAGTCTCGTCGAACACTTGGCTCGCCAGCACACTGGCCCCCCCGATGCCGTCGCGTCCGGTCTTGGCCCCGATGAGGACGACGAGGTTGCCCACTCCCGCCGCTTTGCTGCGGATGATCTGGTCATGGGACACCAGACCCACGGTCATGGCGTTGACCAGGCAATTGCCGGCGTAGGCATCCTCGCAATAAACCTCTCCAGCCACAGTGGGGATGCCTATGCAGTTGCCGTACCCGGCGATGCCGGCCACCACGTGCTCGAACAGGTAGCGCTGGCGACTGAGGTAGGCCTCGCTGAATGCGGGAGAAGGGGAAGTGTTGTTGGGGGGGGAGCCGCTGCCGGCGTCGGTCGACGCCGGCAGCGGCTCGATCTCACCGAAACGCAGGGAGTCCAGGCTACAGATGGGTCGAGCTCCCATCGCGAATATATCCCTGATGATACCGCCCACTCCGGTAGCCGCGCCCTGGTAGGGCTCGACCGCAGAGGGGTGGTTGTGGCTCTCGATCTTCATGGCTACGGCAAGGCCGCCCCCGATGTCCACGATCCCAGCATTCTCCCCCGGGCCTTGCAAGACCCTCTCGCCTTGGGTGGGAAAACGCTTCAGGTAGGGCTTGGAGTGCTTGTAACCACAGTGCTCGCTCCACATGAGCGAGAACATGGCCAGTTCTACGTGAGTGGGTTCTCGTCCCTGCAGCTCGCAGATACGATCGTACTCAGACCGGGTGAGGCCTAGTTGCTCGTACAGCTCTGCCATCGCTCTAGACCTGTCCGGAAGGTCCGGGCCCTGGCTGCGAGGCGTCGCGTATACCCTGGCCCTCTCCATCCGGCGCTGCCTTCGCTCCACCCTCCGCCCCGGGCGCTTCCATGCCGCCTTCGGCTTCACCCGGTTGCGCATGAGCCGCCTTGCAGTCCGGGCCACAGCCCGGGATCTCCCGCCAGTCGAGTTGACTCAAGCACACTCGACAGACACAGGTCTCGGGGAGATAGCCCTTATTGAACGAATCCCGTGCCCCACAGCGCGGGCACACAGTCTGCCCGGCCATCACTCACCCCTCCAGGATATGGTCGACGATCGACTGGAAGATGCTCCTGCCATCGGTCCCGCCTATCAACTCCTCACAGACTCGTTCCGGATGCGGCATCATTCCTAGCACGTTGCCGCTCTCGTTGAGTATCCCGGCTACATTGTGGACCGAGCCGTTGGGATTGCTCTCCTCACTGACCCGGCCTTGGGCGTCGCAGTAACGGAAAACCACTAGACCTTGCTCCTCGATCTCCTGCAGACGGTCCGCTCCTGCCGTCCAGTTGCCCTCATTGTGGCTGATGGGGCACTGGATGACCTGTCCCACCTGCAGTCGTCTGGTGAACGGTGTGTCGCTCCGCTCCACCCGCAGATACTGCGGACGGCAGATGAAGCGCAGTCCCCGGTTACGCCTCAGGGCCCCATGGAGAAGATGCGCCTCCGTGAGGACCTGGAAACCGTTGCAGATGCCGAGAACGAGGCCGCCCCCTTCGGCAAAAGCCGTCACCTCCTGCATGATCGGGCTGAAACGCGCCACCGCCCCCGCCCGGAGGTAGTCCCCATAAGAGAACCCCCCCGGCAGGATGATACAGTCGGCGTCCTTCAAGTCGTGATCCTTGTGCCACAGATAGAAAGGCTCGGCCTGGGGAAAAGTCTTCAAAGCATGGTGGGCGTCATATTCGCAGTTGGACCCGGGGAAAACAACGATCCCGAAGCGGACCCTGCCCGCCGTCACCTCAGGCCCCCTCCCCCGCCGGAGTCACTTCGAACCAATAGTCCTCGATGATGGGATTGGCCAACAGCTTCCGACACATATCGTCCACTGCCTCCCTGACCTGGGCCACGTCGTCGCCGGGGACCTCCAGGGTGAGGTAGCGGCCCACCCGGACCTGGGTCACACCATGGTGGCCTAGCGCCGGGAGCGCCCGTTCGATGACCGCACCCTGCGGGTCGGCTACACCACGTTTGGGGGTCACATAGACCGAGACCTTGAACATGCCCGCTTCCTCTCTGTGGCAGACGCAAGGTGAAGGGGTTCCTATTTGCGATTCTAGCAGCAATCTTCTTTGGCTATCTGCCAGAGCGCCGGCTATCCGCAAGCGCGTCGACTGTCCACTCGCCCCAATGCCATGGCCCGAACCGCAGGCAGGACCATAGGGCCCGCGGCCACCGCACTAGCCGCCCCGGCGCATCACCACTCGATCCCCGCCACCCGTTCGAAGATCGCGTCCCGATGCCGCAGGTGATATCCGGGGTCGAAGAGCGCTGCCAGCTGATCCGCTGGCAGTCTGCTCGTGACCTCAGGGTCAGCCGCCAACACTTCCCGGAACGGCACCTTCTCCTCCCAGGCGCGCATGGCGTTTCTTTGCACCACCTGGTAGGCCTCGTCCCGGAGCATACCGGCTTCGATCAAGCCAAGTAGTACGCGCTGGCTGTAAAGAAGTCCGTAGCTTCGCTCAAGATTGGCCACCATGTTCGCGGGATAGATCTTCAGGTTTTCCACCAGCCAGCTGGCTTTCTTCAGCATGTAATGAAGAAGGATGGTGCTGTCGGGAAGAATCACGCGCTCCACGCTGGAATGGCTGATGTCCCGCTCATGCCACAAAGCCACGTCTTCAAAAGCGGCCAGCATATTGGCTCGCACTAGTCGGGCTTGTCCGCATAGCCGTTCAGAGATGATGGGGTTCCGCTTGTGCGGCATGGCCGAGGAACCTTTCTGACCGGCAGCGAAATACTCCTCGGCCTCCAATACTTCCGTCCGCTGGTAGTGCCTTATCTGCAGGGCGATTTTCTCGATGGCGGTGGCAAGCAGAGCCAGGCTGGCCAGAAACTCCGCGTGCCGGTCGCGCTGCACCACCTGGTTGGACACAGGCTCGACTCCCAGTCCCAAGATGGAGAGAGCGATTTGCTCTACTTGGGGGTCCAGATTGGCATAGGTGCCCACTGCGCCCGATATCTTGCCCACTGCCACCTGTTGCACCGCCCGCCGGAGACGCTCCAGCCCTCTTCTTACTTCGAAAGCCCATAGACCCAATACCATGCCGAAGGTGATGGGCTCGGCATGCACTCCGTGAGTGCGGCCCATCATCACCGTGTCCCGGTGTTCGAGCGCCCTGCGCTGCAGGATACGACCGAGCCTGACAGTCTCTTCTTCGAGGAGCTGACCAGCCCGGCGTAGCTGCAGGGCAAGCCCGGTATCGAGCACATCGGACGAGGTCAGGCCATAGTGGACGTATTTGGAGCACTCTCCGACGTTCTCCGCCACGCAGCTCACAAAAGCGATGACATCATGCTGGGTGACCTCCTCGATCTCTTGGACCCGGGTCACGTCGAACCTGGCCTTAGCCTTTATCTCAGCAAGGGCTTCTTCGGGAACCCGCCCCAAGCGCGCCCAGGCCTCACAGACGGCCAGCTCCACCTCAAGCCAGGCGGTCATGCGGGCCTCATCGGTCCACACCGCGGCCATCTCGGGAGTGTTGTACCGGGGGATCACGCTTGACCTTCCTCGCCTGCCCCTCCCTCGCCGGCCAGTCCTGCCACCCGCAAGATCTTCGCTGCCAAGATGGCAGCATTGCGGGCCCCGTTAATAGCCACGGTCGCTACCGGGACGCCAGGAGGCATCTGGACGATAGAGAGGAGGGAATCCAAGCCCCCCAAGTCAGAGGTCTTGATGGGCACGCCGATGACAGGAAGGTCGGTCAGGGAAGCCACGACCCCAGGCAACGCCGCCGCCTTACCCGCTCCGGCGATGATCACCTTGAGTCCGCGAGCCTCAGCACTGAGCGCGTAGGCTCTCACCCCTTCCGGGTCGCGGTGAGCGGAGAGAACGTTCATCTCATAGGCAATGCCTCGTTCTTCGAGTTCTTGGGCCGCCGCCTCCATTACTGCGGAGTCTGACGCCGAACCCATCAGTATGCCGACCACGGGTATCCCTGCCACTTGTCCCTCCTCCTTCTGCTCAGAACGACCCTGCCTCTGCTCCCATTCCTCGGCCCGGAGGCCTATGTCAGAACGATACTGAGCCCCAGCGAAAGCGATGTACCTCACAGCCGCATAGGCTCGTGCCCGCGCTTCGGCGAAGGTCTCGCCTCTCCCGGTCACCGTGAGCACCCGGCCCCCATTGGTGACCACCAGCCCGTCGCTCGCCCGCGTCCCCGCGTGGAACACCTGCACCCCGGGCAGTCCTTTGACCTTATCCAGGCCTTCGATCACCTCGCCCTTGGAACTGGAGGCGGGATAGCCCCGAGAGGCCATGACCACCCCCACCGCAGGACCACGGCTCCACTCTGCCGTGGCCGGTAGCACCTCCCCAGTGGCGGCCGCCCACAAGAGCGGAAGCAAGTCCGACTCCAGGCGAGGAAGGATGGCCTGCGTCTCCGGATCGCCGAAGCGACAGTTGAACTCAAGGACCCGCGGCCCCGCGGTAGTCAACATGAGCCCCGCATAGAGCACCCCCCGGTAGTCGAGGCCTCGACGACCCAGCTCAGCCACAATCGGTCGGACGATGCTGTCGACCAATTCCGCGTACAACGCCTGGTCCACGGCCGGTACCGGCGAATAAGACCCCATGCCACCGGTGTTGGGGCCCTGGTCATGATCCCAAGCCCGCTTGTAATCCTGGGCAGGAGCCAACGGCAAGATCTGATCACCGCTCACGATGGAGAGGAGCGACAGTTCCTCTCCTTCTAAGAACTCCTCCAGCAAGACCCTGTCGGCCGCCGCTCCGAAACGCCTGGCTACGAAGCATTCGGCCAGCGCTGCCTCCGCCTGCTCCCGGTCTTTGGCTACGATCACGCCCTTGCCGGCCGCCAGCCCGTCCGCTTTGACTACCAGGGGAGTTCCCAGCCGCCTGAGCTCGCTGAGAGCCTCTTCATACGAATCAACGATCGAAGCCCGCCCAGTGGGAACCCCAGCGCTGGCCATGACCTCCTTGGCGAAAGCCTTAGACCCCTCCAGCCGAGCCCCCTCGCGACCGGGTCCAAAGACTGCGAAGCCGCGACTGCGCAGCTCATCGGCCAGACCCGCCACCAGTGGAGCTTCCGGGCCGACCACGGTGAGGTCGATCTTCTCCCGCTCGACGTATGCGACCAGACCGGGGATATCTTCAGCGTCGATAGGGACAGTCTCGGCCTCGGCCTGGATTCCCGCATTTCCGGGAGCGCACACCACGCGGTCGGCCCACGGGCTGCGGACCAAGCTGTGCACAAGAGCGTGCTCTCTACCCCCGCCCCCGACCACCAGGACCCTAAGCTTACGCTGGAGCTGCACTCGCGCCTCCTCCTCTAGCTCACACCCCGGCGAATGACACCGGCCCTCGGGCCGGCTAAGCTTGTCTTCCGTCGCTCGCCCGCTGGACATGATCGGGATGGGGCACTTTGATGTGCTGTTCCCGCCTCGGTCCCAGCGAGATGAGCGAGATCGGAACCCTGACGTTCCTTACCACGAAATTGAGGAAGTCGATGGTCTCGTTGGGAAGATCACGGGCACTGGTTATGCCGCTGATGTCGGTCTTCCAGCCCGGGAGCTCTTCGTAGACTGGCTCCACTTTGGCAAAGACAGCCTGAGAAGGGGGCATCTCGCGTATCTCCTCGCCCTGATAGCGGTAAGCCGTGCAGACCTTGATGGCGTCCAATCCGTCCAAGACGTCCAGCTTGGTGAGGCACAGGCCGGTCAGGCCGTTGATACGAGCGGCGTGACGCAACACCACCAGGTCTAGCCACCCACAGCGCCGGGGTCGACCGGTGGTGGTGCCGAACTCCTGCCCCACCTCCCGCAAGTAGTCGCCTTCTTCGCCGGTGAGCTCGGTGGGGAAAGGCCCTTCGCCCACACGGGTGGTATAAGCTTTGGTAACGCCCCATACTTCGCTCAGTTCCATCGGACCTATGCCGCTTCCTACACAGGCATAGCCCGCTACGGGATTGGAGGAGGTCACATAGGGGTAAGTGCCATGATCCAAATCGAGCATGGTACCCTGGGCCCCCTCCAACAGCACCCGTTCCTCGCGCCGCAGGGCGTTCCAAAGGAGGAGCGCGGTGTCGTCAATGTAAGGGCGCAGCGACTCTGCCGCCTCTATGTAGCGCTCGCACTCCTCTTCCAGATGGCCGACGTCCTGGTCGTAGGCCTTTACCAGCACTTCGGCCTTGGCCGCCATGAAGGCCTTCACCTGCTCGCGGAAGGTGTGCGGGTCGAGGACATCCTGCATACGCACCCCCTGGCGTGCAGCCTTATCGGCATAGGCAGGGCCGATGCCACGGCCGGTGGTGCCGATCTTGCCTTTGCCCAGGCGCACCTCATAGACCCGGTCGAGCAGGATGTGATAAGGCATGATGAGGTGCGCCCCAGCCGAGACTCTGAGGTTGGCCGTAGAGACACCGCGGCTCTCCAGCTCGTCGATCTCCTTGCGCAGTACGGTGGGATCTACTACCACGCCGTTTCCGATGATTGCAAGAACATGCTGGTGGAAGATGCCGGAAGGGACCAGATGGAGAGCGAACTTGCCATAAGCGTTCTCCACCGTATGTCCGGCGTTGTTGCCGCCCTGGTAACGGACGACCACGTCGGCTTCCTCGCAGAGAAGGTCAGTGACCTTCCCCTTACCTTCATCGCCCCATTGGGCTCCCACCACGACCAAGACCGGCACTGTGCCTCCCGTGAGTCCGCGGATAGCTCGACGGCCGTCGTCCCGGCCCAAGCCGGGGAGCGACCACCGCGAACGACAGTTTACCTCAGGCTACCTAAGGCTACTTGTTATCCGCCTAGCGACCGCTCTTGCCGCCACCAGCCCTGAGGCCGACGCTTGCACCAACCCGCGGGTGACCCCTGCCCCATCACCCACCGCAAAGAGCCCCGCCACAGGTGTTTCCAGGTCAGCCGTCAGAGTCAGTCGCGAGGAGTAGAACTTCACCTCTACCCCGTAAAGCAGGGTGTCCCTGCCCCCCACACCGGGAAGCAGACTGTCAAGTGCATCTAGCATGTCGATCAGGTCGCGCAGGTGACGGTAGGGCAGAGCGAAGCTGAGGTCGCCGGGTGTTGCCGACTGCAGAGTAGGCTCGACGACACTCCGGCGCAGTCGCTCGGGGGTGGTGCGATGCCCGGCCCGGAGGTCACCCAGGCGTTGGACCAGGATGTCCCTGCCCAGCATGTTGGCCAGACGCGCGACCGACTTCCCGTAGGCGATGGGCTCTTTGAACGGTTCCGTGAAGCGGGTGGACACAAGTAGAGCAAAATTGGTGTTGGCGGTCTTGCGGGTGGGCTCTGCGTAACTGTGGCCGTTCACCGTCACCGCATCGCCCCAACACTCAGTACTGACCACCCCCCGAGGGTTCATACAGAAGGTACGCACCTGATCCTCGAAGTGGCGCGAGGTGTAAAGAAGCTTAGGCTCGTACAGCTCGTCAGTGATGGGATCGGTGACCACGGCAGGGACTTCCACCCTCACTCCGATATCCACGGCGTTGCTGACCACCTCGACACCCAGGACCTCGGCCTGCTCGGTGAGCCAGGCCGCACCCTCGCGCCCGGGAGCGAGGATCACCGCCGAGCTCTCATAGGTCTCGCCCGCAGCAGTGACCACCCCGGCTATCCGCCCCAGCCGGCCCGGAGCCGCGACCAGCCGGGCAGGGCGTTCTTGGGCCGAATAGGGTTTGGCCATGAGCAGCCCAGGGCCACGCTCACCCTCCGAGGGCACCACCGGCTTCTTACGGGGTCGTTGTTCGACCAATAGCTGCGTCACCGCGGTGCCGGTGAGGATGTCCACCCGCGACTCCAGCTCCGCCCGCATAGCGGTCAGGACCTCCGCCGCCCGCTCGGTACCCAGATGACGCACGGGAGAGTAGATGAGACGCAGTCCCTGGCGAGCGGCGAGATCCGACCAACGGTCGAACCTGTCGCCGTCCTCTCCGTATACCCGGTCAGGAGCTCCGAACCGCCGGTAGAGTTCATCCACTTCGCTGATAAGGCCGGCAAGTGCTGAGGGGCCCACGTAATCCCCCAGCCAACCCCCCACTTCGGCACTCAGGGTGAGCTTGCCATCGGAAAAAGCTCCCGCGCCGCCCCAGCCTGTAGTGATGTGGCAGACCGGGCAGTGAACACAGCTACCCGTGGTCCGGGCGGGGCACTTGCGGTCCGGCAGGTCGGATCCTTTCTCCAACAGCAGGATCTTGAGCCCGGAGAAGCGAGCCAGCTCTAGAGCTGCAAAGATGCCGGCCGGCCCTCCACCTACGATGATCACGTCATACTTCCGGGGCAGGCCGGCCGCGCCTGGCGTCATCTTCCCTCCTTGCAGGTCTCGCTCCCTGTCGATCCGGAGCCGGCCGGCTCAGGCCGTCAAGCGCTTGGGAGCCAGGTCGGCGAAACGGGTGTAGTTCTGGGCAAAGGCCAACTTGCACTCCCCGATGGGCCCGTTACGCTGCTTGCCCACGATGATCTCAGCAATGCCCTTGTCGGGACTGTCGCGATTGTAGACCTCGTCCCGGTAGATGAAGAGCACCACGTCTGCGTCTTGCTCAATGGCGCCCGATTCACGCAGGTCGGAGAGCATGGGTCTGTTGCCCGCTCTTTGTTCCACCTGTCGGGAAAGCTGCGACAGAGCCATCACGGGCACCTCCAACTCTCGAGCCAAGATCTTGAGCCCTCGAGAGATGCGGGCGATCTCCTGGGCCCGGTTCTCGGCGCTGGTGTCACCCATCATGAGCTGGAGATAGTCCACGATGATGAGTCCCAGGTTTCTCTCCTTGGCTTTCAGACGCCGCGACTTGGCCCTGATCTCCATGAGGTTAAGGGAGGCGCTATCGTCGATGAAGATAGGCGCGGTGTGCAGCGGGCTACAGGCAGCAGCCAAACGGCTCCACTCCGCGGGCTGCAGCAGTCCGCGCCTCACCCGCCAGCTGTCCACCTTGGCCTCAGAGCACATCAAGCGGTTGACCACTTCCATCTTCGACATTTCCAGGCTGAAGATGGCCACCCCCTTCTGCTGGTCGACGGCCACGTTCCTAGCGACGTTCAGGGCGAATGCCGTCTTGCCCATGGACGGTCTGGCCGCCAAGATGATCAGGTTGGAGGGCTGGAAGCCTCCGATGAGCGTGTCCAGGTCACGGAACCCGGTCTGGCAGCCCCGGCTGCGATGCCCTTCCGTCATAACCCGCTCCAGCTCCGAGAAACTCTCGCTGATGAGCTCGCTGATGGGGGAGAACTCACCTATCAGCCGGGCTTGGGAGATCTCGAACACCATCTGCTCAGCCTTGTCGAGCAGCTCGCGGGGAGGATGCTCACGCCGGTACCCCATCTCGGTGATCTCGCCCCCCACCCTTATCAGGGAGCGAAGATAGTAGTTCTCACGCACTATCTCAGCGTAGTAGCGGGCGTTGGTAGCCGCCGGCACCGCAGAGACCAGACTGTGGATGTAAGGACGACCACCCACTGCCTCCAGGCTGGCGCGGTTGGCCAGTTCCTCACTGACAGTGATGGGGTCGACCGGCTCCCCCCGGGAGAAGAGTTCCTCGATGACCTCAAAGATGAGCTGATGCGCCGGCCGGAAGAAATAATGCGGCCTAATGATCTCACTAACGCTGGGGATGACGTTCGGGGTGAGCATGCTCGCGCCCAGCACCGAGATCTCAGCGTCTAGGTTCTGCGGCAAGGAATACTCGTCGTCAGCCTGAGGCATCACGCCTTGCCCGCCGCCTCTTCTGCCGTTGCTGGTTCTCCTCTCCACTGCCACCCCTCCGCGGAGAACGAGAATAGTCTAACTCTCAGGCTCTTCTTAGTTCTTCCGCTCTTCCGGGACCACGATCACTTTGACCTCGGCGGGCTCCACGCTGGGATGCACCGCTACCTTCACCAAGTAGGTGCCCACCATCTTGATGGGCTCTTCCAGTTCGATGTTACGCTTGTCTACCCTGATCTTGCGGGCAGCGTAGATGGCCGAAGCGATGTCTTGATTGGTAACGGAGCCGAACAATCTGTCAGCCGAACCGACCGCCATGGGAATAGTGAGCACCGTCCGCGCCAGGATCTCCCGAGTCTCAGAGGCTCGCTCGGCTTCACGCCGCGCAGCGGCGGCTTTTTCTTCCATGATCTTGCGCACTTGAGCGATACGACCCGGGGTCGCCACCTCCGCCAGCTTGCGCGGCAAGAGATAGTTCCGGGCGTACCCGTCGGAGACTTCCGCAACCTCGCCCTTCTTGCCTATCTTCTCCACATCCTGCAGCAAGATTACCTGCATTCGTACTCCTTATGGCTTGTGTCCTTATGGCAACTGTCCCTAGACCGTGGCCGCCACGGCCTTGCCCACCGTCGTGCACGTGACCGAAAGATACGTCCTCACGGCGGAGGTCCCCCGGAAGACCCCTTACTCAGCGCGTGGCATAGGGCAGGAGCGCGAGCTCGCGGGCGAGCTTGATAGCCACGGAGACCTGGCGCTGGTGACGCCGGCAAGCCCCCGTCGTACGGCGCGAACGGATCTTGCCCCGCTCCGACATGAACCTGCGCAACGTCGTGAAATCCTTATAGTCGACCTGCTCGATGCCCTCCTTGCAGAAGAAGCAGGGCTTGCGCCGCCGAGTGCTCGTGGTGGCTTTCGCCCGGCGGGACTGTTTCTTGGAACTCGCCACTTGTCAAATACCTCCCTAGAGATGGGCTAGAACGGAATATCGTCGCCCCCAAAATCGACGTCACGGAAATCATCCGGCGGAAGAGCCTCAGCAGCGTTCAGCCGGCCGCCCGAGAACTCAGGCTCGCGCGCCTCGCCAGGAGGACCTTGGAACACCACGTTGTCGGCGATGATCTCCACCCGGGACCGTTTGCTACCGTCCTGGGCCTCATAGGTGCGTTGCTCCAATCTCCCGTCCACAGTGACGGCGCGACCTTTGCTCAGGTAGCGGTGGCAGACCTCCCCCTGCTGCCCCCAGACGACCACATCAAAGAAACTGGTTCTTTCGGCCCACTGTCCCGACGCGTCCTTATAGCTGCGATTGACCGCCACACCGAACTGGCAGACCGGAGTCCCGTTGGGAGTCTGGCGCAGTTCGGGGTCACGGGTGAGATTGCCAGCAACGACCACACGAGCGAAACTGCGAGCCATCTTCGCTCCTTTGTTCAGACTTGACCGGATGGGTCAGTACCGGCAGTCGCCACAGGCTCGGCGACCTGCTGCGGCAGTGCGAACGGCTTCTCATGTCGTATGGGCCGGAAGCGTAGAACTGCCTCGGTGATCCCCAGCACACGGGTCACCTCGTTCAAGGTCTGCGGAGTCGACTGGAAATAGAGAAAGCAGTAATAGCCGTCCGCTTGGTGTTTGATTTCGTAGGCGAAACGCTTCTTGCCCCACTCCTCAGTCTTGACTACGACACCGCCATCTTTGGCGATGATCTCTTTGATGCGGTCGAGAACCGCAACGCGGTCTTGCTCCTCTGCATCGGAGCGCAGGATGATAGCTAGCTCGTAGCTGTTCAGTTTGAACCACCTCCTACGGTCTAAGCGGCCCCGGCCTCTCTGCCGGAGCAGGGGTGTGATATGAAGATGTTACACACGTCGCCGGACAGTCACCTGCCGCCTCTTGCGGTCGACGTGAATAGCGCAGTATACACTGATGCCTAGCCTGGGACCAGCCTGCGCGGGTAGCTTGCCCTCGCACGCATCAGGCAGACCGTGGGAAAGTCTCCTGTCGCATGTTGGAGCACCCGGTCAGGCCCGCGGAGTCTTTCTCACCCGATGGCCTTGTCGGTACACTCCGAGAAGCCGGGCGAGGTGGCGGACACGCTTCTTGCGCTCACCACCCCGCCCCCAGCCAGGTGTTCAGGAGGCTCGCTGAAGACCAGGATAGTCCATCATCGGCCGGTGCCAGGACCAGCCGCCCCAGCGCTCGTGTCCGCTTCCGCGGTCCCCGTCTCTGCAGATGCTGGAACGGGGGCAGGGCCGGCCGCGGCCACTGGAGCAGGACCGCCTGCCACGCCCGGGCCACCCGGAACCGGCGTCCAGCCTGGCGGGTAGGGCGGATATGGCCCGGGGTACCCACTCTGCCGCGCCCTCCGCTTTCGGGCAGCGGCGCGCCAGATCAGATAGACCACCAGAGCGATGATCGCCAGCACAACGACCACCGGAATCAGGACGCCCAGGCCGCGGATGATGGCATTGAAGGCGTCGACGAGGTTGCGGAGGGCATCTTTCAAAGCTGTGATTACGCCCCACTCGGTGGACGTAGCGACCGTCACCCCGCGTTCGTAGATGGTGAGGGTGAGAGTGGAGTAGGCGGTGTGCTCATCGAGGTAGCGCAAGCGCCCTTTCAGGCTTTCCAAATCGGCCTGGGCATTGGCCAGATACTGTTGGACCGACAAGATCTCATCCACAGTCTTGGCCCGGGCCAGCAGATCCCGCAGAGCCCTCACCTGCGCCTCGGCGTTGACGACCCGCGCCTGCAGGTCCACATACTCCTCAGTCACGTCCTGAGTCTGGATGCGCCGGTTCTTGAGCGTGCCCAGACCCCCCGCGTCAGCCAAAGCCCGGTCGAAGGAAGCGGCAGGCACCCGCAGAGCGATCACGCCACTCTGCATCACGCCCTCCTCTCCCGAAGCAGAGGAGCTGGAACTGATCACGTACCCTCCATAGCGATCGGCCAAGAGCAAGGCCCGGGTGAAAACACTCTGGAACTGACCCTTCTCGACCTCGATCTCGAGTTGAGCATCAGAGATGATCTTCTGGCTCGCAGCCCGCTCCCAAGCGGTCAGATTTCCGCCGACGGGGCTGACGGGGGCGTAGCCTCCCGTCGCTGCTGTGGTACTGGTCCATACTGTCGTCGCCGTCGCGGGCATACCGCTGTCGCTCCCCCCAGCGGCCTCCCCCTCTTCGCTGGGACGGCCTTCGGTATAGATGCCCTCCGGCGTCGTCTGTCCCACGTCTGTCTTCGAAGAAGACTCGGTGCTGCACCCCCCCATCCCCACCAGTCCAGCAATAAGAAGTAGGAGCGCTGCTCCCCCTGCCGCGAACCACCAACGATGTCTGCGCCGCTTCTTCATGGCTCACCCCCGATCCTGCCTTGCCGATGCCCTCTTCGACGCGCCGCCGCGAGCAGCAGTTCCTCTGACCCCTGGGATCCGCGCTGACTGGGCGCAGTCACCGCCTACGCTGGCACCCAGCTTGGCAAGAGCCCGCTCAGTCGCTCGGACCAGCCCAGTAGGAGCAGCACCCCGTAGGCCGCTAGAATCAGCCCGCATACCAGCTGCACCGTACGCAGATGCCGGCGCACGCGCTCAAGGCCGCGCAACACTCTCCCCACAAGAAGGCCCACGAGGATGAAGGGAACGCCGAGGCCGGCCGAATATACGAAAAGGAGAGCCGCTCCTCCTGCGGGCTGAGCCCCCGAAAGGGCTAGCGCCAGAATGGCTGCTAGCACCGGACCCACGCAGGGGCTCCAGCCCAGAGCGAACGCGACGCCAAGGAGAAAGGCGCCCACCGGGCCGCGCGGAACCCGACCCAGTAGCGGCCTCAGGTCACGGTTCATGAACCTGGGAAGCGAACCCACAGCCAGCAAGACGCCCAGAATCACGAGGAGACCGCCAGCCACCAACTGAAGAAGCCTAGGGTCGGGTACCAGATCGCCTAGGAGCGCCAGTCCGGCCCCCAAGAGGGTGAACACGACCGAAAAACCGAGCACGAAAACGAAGGTACTAAGCAGTAGTCGTCCCCCCTTAGCTTCTAGCTCGTCGACCCCAAGGCCAGATACGTAGGAGAGATACGCAGGAAGGAGAGGTAGAACGCAAGGGCTGAAGAAGCTGGCTGCTCCCGCGGCCAGCGCCACCAAGAAAGCAACCGGCCCCAGCTCAGCGGGCAAGTCCATGGGCGAGAGAAAGAAGGCGGGCGTAATCGACCGCCCCCACTATCCTTTCGCGGATCTTACCTTGAGCGTCGATCAGTAAGAGGGTAGGAACGTACCGGACCTTGAACATGGAACCTATCCCACTGTCGTCCAAGAGCACCGGGAAAGCATAGCCTTCGCCTGTGACCAGTCTGCGCATGCCTTCGCTGTCCCTGGAAGGCGCCACCACCAGGAGGTCAGCCAGTTCGCTGTTTTCTCGATAGAACCTATCGAGGTCCGGCGCTTCCGCCCGACAAGCCGGTCAGCCGCTGGTCGCATAGACGAGAAAGAAAGGTCTGCCCCGGAAGCCGTCGGATGAGAGGACGGTACCGTGCAAAGTGACTCCAGCGAAGCCAGGCGCCATTCTTCCGGGGGTCACGCCCACTTCAGTGGTCTTCCCGCTGCCGCACGCCGCGACAGCGAATACGACCAACAAGAACACACTCGCCGCAAGTAGAAAGGCTCCGGCTACCCGCATCCCACCGAGCAGCCGAAAACGAGAGCCGAGCGCACTGAGCAGGGCTGATGAGGCTCGAGTTTCCTGTCCGCAGCCTACCACCTGCATCCTCCGGTCGCTTCGCGCGTGTCGTGTCGACTTGGCAGGTCCTAGCCTTTCTTTCGCCCGCTCGCCCGGGCAGCAGCTGGACTGGACATTTGAGCCCCACCCGTGGCAGTTTGTGTGCGCAGGCGTCCATGCTTGGCGAAATGCCAGGTGCCGACGGCACCGACCACCACCATGCCTATAGCGATCCACTGCTGCTGGGTAAGACCGAGAGCTACCGGCTCGTTTGTGCGGATGAACTCCACCAGGAACCGTTCTATGCCTGCCAATACCGCGTAGGCGAAGATCAGCGGACCCTCCCGAATAAAGCGGGGACTGATGACCCAGACGAGCAGAGCGAAGATGACTAGCGACGCTGCACTCTCGTAGAGCTGCGTGGGGTGCACAGGAACAGTGGTCGGGGGAAGACCTTTGGGAAAAGTCATCCCCCAGGGGAGATCGGTGGGTACCCCGTAGTCATCCCCCCGCAGGAAGCAACCTATGCGACCCACGGCATAGCCTACTGAGACCGCTATGGCTCCCGCATCCATAACCGCGGCGAGGCGTTGCTCGGAAAGCAGGGTGACGACCACCACCCCGAAGATAGCCCCGAACAGTCCGCCGAACCATACCAGGCCGCCGCCACTCCAAAGGTTCTCAGGCCACTGCTCGGGGTGGATGATCAAGTAGTGGATCTTCGCCCCGAGTAGGCCACCTACTATGGCGGCGATGAGCAGGGGGTAGATGAAATCAGGTTTGACGCCGCGCTTCTTGAACTGCCAGTGAGCGACAAATCCGGCCGAGATGAAGGCCAGAGCGATCATGACCCCGAACGAATTTATGGTGAATCCGCCGATGTGGAACAGTTCCGGGTACATGACCCTCCTCTTTTGCAGGGGAAGCCCCCCACCACCCGACACGCGTTGGCCGCATTATCTCACGCGGCGGGTGGCGCCGACCGGCGCCACCCGCCGCGCCCCTTCGGGCCTCACGGACCCGTCTAACTTGCTCAACTGAACCCCGAGCGTGGCGTACAACTGCTGCTGGGAACGCAGCGCCCCGTTTCCAGGCAGGCCCCCAAGACCAACCCGGTCACGCCCCCGAAACCCGTGATCCGTTGTTCTACGTCCCGGGCACCGCACTCGGGGCATACTTTGGCCTCGTCCTTGAGAAAACCGAGTACGAAGACCTCGAACTCCTTGCCGCACGAGCGGCATCTCAGATCATAAGACGCCATGCCTCACCTCTCGTAGCTAGGTGTGCTCTCCCTCAACCGCAGGGTCGGGTCCGGCAGCGCCAGCAAAGGGCTCCACCCCCAGTTCGGCTAGCTGTGCTTCGACCCAGTAGATGTTTATGCCACTGGGGTGTTTCACCTGGTCACCCACCAGGACCATAGGCAGACGCATGCGATCGGCCACTGCCGCCGCCAGCTGCGGGTACTGCTCAAGTTCGGGATCGGCCACATCCACATATCGCAGAGGGTCGACCCCACCCGTCCGCCGGCTAAGGTCGGCGTTCATGAACTGTACTACCTCTTCCAGAGATAGTCGGGGGCCTCAACCTCCGCTCCTCCACCAGTCTGCATAGCGCGAACCTACTATGACCAGCACCTTATCGTTACCCACGCTTGTCTCCGTTATCTGAGGCGCGCTTTGCGCCCGGTTGTCGTTGCGGCCGTACGCCGAGGTCTCAAAACGAATCAGACCAGCCCGAACTCTGCCTCGTAATCCTTCTGCCCCCGCGCTCCGATCAACTGCTTCACCAACTGGCCACCCTTGAAGAGGATGACCGTAGGTATGCTCATGATGCCGTAACGCGCAGCCAACTCTTGGTTCTGATCCACGTTGACCTTGATCACAGTCACTTTACCCGCGTGATCGCTTGCCAGTTTCTCCAAGACTGGCCCCACCATCCGACAAGGACCGCACCACGGAGCCCAGAAATCGACCACTACAGGAAGGGTGGAAGTCGAAACAATCCTATCGAACTCCTGTGTGCTCACGTCCTGCACGCCACCAGCACCCATGACTCTCTCCTTCACTCGTTCCGCCGGCCTCCCGGCCCTCTTGGTTCTGACCTGCGAGCGTATTATACCAGGTCTTGAAGATACCCCAGGGGGTATCTTTGGTATCTAGTCCTGCCACGCTCACGCGATCCTTTCTACCCCGGCTTGTTACCCGAAGCCAGCATCAGGTAACCTATCCCTGCCTTTTGGGCGGCAGAGGAGGTGCCGTTGTGAAAATCACGTACTTCGGTCATTCAGCTTTTCTCCTGGAGAGCGCCGACGGCACACGCGTCATCATCGACCCCTACCGCTCCGGAGCCTATGGGGGTGCGCTTCGCTACGGCGCTATCAACGAGAGAGCGGACGCAGTGGTGGCGAGCCATGAACACGACGACCACGGAGCCACGGACACCATCCCCGGCAAGCCCCGGGTATTCGTGCATCCCTCTGAGGAGCAAGTGGGGCCCTGGCGGATCAAGGGTGTGGACGTCTATCACGACACCGAAAGTGGGAAGAGCCGGGGCAAGAACACCATAATCATCCTGGACGATGGCGACCTCAGATTGGCTCACCTGGGTGACCTCGGTCACCCACTGGACGACGCTACAGTAGAAGCCATCGGACCTGTGGATGTCCTTTTGGTGCCGGTAGGTGGACATTTCACCATCGACCATCGGCAGGCGGCGGAAGTGGTGCAAAGCCTGGCTCCGCGGGTCATCATCCCCATGCATTACAAGACCGACAAGGTGGACTTCCCAATCACCGCGGTGGAGCCGTTCCTTTCGACTCAAACAGCGGTCGAGAAGAAGAGCCAGCCCACCCTGGAGCTCACCCGGGCCTCTCTCCCGATAGAACGCACCACCATCGTCTTGGCCCAGGCCCGGTAAGGAAGGATCGCAGCTATAGTCCGCTTACCTTTTTCCAGGCGGCGTCCCCCGGGACCGGGTAGTGGCAGAAAACGCCGCCTGCTCCCCCTCAAGCCGGGCCCTCTACGCCGAGCCATCATCACGGTGGTGTGCCTCCTCATCCTTTACGGCTTGTTTGCCGCGTTTTCCCGAGTGTGGACCGAACACCTTTGGTACGCGGAAGTCGGCTACACCAATGTCCTCTGGACCCCGTGGCTGGCGCGCTTCCTGGTGGGCCTCTTTTTCGCAGTCGTGTTCTTCGCCATTTTCTATGGCAGCCTCTGGGCGGCCCGCAGGCTTACCCGGCGCTTACTCGGCGGAAGCCAGGCAGCCCCGGCAGAGTTTTTCGAGACGCGGCGCCGACGCTGGCCAGCGCTCCTCCTTCTGGCAGGGGCCTTGGTGGCAGCGCTCATCATCGGCATCATCTACGGGGGACGCTGGGAGCAAGTGCTTCTCTTCCTTCAGCGCACCGACTTTGGCTACGTAGACCCGATCTTTGGTAAGGATGCCTCCTTCTTCGTCTTCACACTGCCGGTCTGGCGCACCCTCGTGGACTTCGTGGGTCTCAGTCTCTTCTTCACCCTTATCGCCACCGCCTCCGTTTACGCGGCTGACCGGGCCTTCGTACTCACCAATACCCAGAAGGTCAGGCTCGCCCCCCACGTAAAGGCCCATCTCTCGGTGCTGGTGGCCCTTCTCCTCGTGGCTAAAGCAGGAGACTACCTGCTCCAGACCTGGTCGCTGGCCTATTCCGAACGCGGCGTGGTTTTCGGCGCTAGCTATGCCGACGTGCATGCCTCGCTCCCTGTGCTCCGTTTCTTGGCCGTGATCTCGCTGGTAGCGGCCGCTATCTTCCTGGTGAACGTACGCAACAAGGGTTGGCGCTTGCCGGCCATCGCTCTTCTCGTCATGGTTCTGGCTTGGGCCATCGGCGGTAAGGCCTACCCCGCCTTGGTCCAGCAGTACAAGGTCGCTCCGAACGAGATCCAAGCGGAATCTCCCTACATAAGCAACAACATCCAGGCCACTCGTTTCGCTTTCGGACTCGCGGAGATCGCCCATATACCTTTTGCTGCCAGGACCGGACTGACTGCAGACCTCGTGCGGGCCAATGCAGTGACTCTGAAGAGCGTCAGACTGTGGGAACCCCGGCCAGCCCTCTCGACCTATTCCCAGATACAGGCCATCCGGCTCTACTATTCGTTCACGGACGTGGACGTGGACCGCTACTATGTGAACGGAGAGTACCGCCAAGTCCTGATCAGCGCGCGGGAACTCGACCAAAGTCGCCTACAACCGCAATCTCGCACCTGGATCAACGAGCACCTCGTTTACACCCACGGTTACGGCTTGGTGGTCAGTCCGGTGAACGAGGCGGCAGGAGATGGTCTACCGGTCCTTTGGCTCAAAGACATCCCACCCCGCGGGCAGACCGATCTGCAGATCACCCGTCCCGAGGTCTACTACGGGGAGCTTGGCAACGAATACGTGGTAGTAGGGACTAAGACGCCGGAATTCGATTACCCCGTCTCCGAGGGTAACGAGTATTCCGCCTATCAAGGGAAAGGCGGGGTCGAGCTGAGCAACTTCTTGCGCCGTCTGGCCTATGGCTTGCGCTTTGGCACGGCCAAATTGCTCATGTCGGACTCGATCACCAAGAACTCGCGCATCATGTACCGCAGGACTGTAATGGAGAGAGCCAAGGCCTTGGCTCCCTTTCTTTCTTACGATCCCGACCCTTACCCGGTGATCCGCAAAGACGGGTCTCTGTGCTGGGTCATGGACGCCTATACCACCTCCGGCCGGTTTCCCCAATCCCAACCCAGCGATCGCGGCTTCAACTACATCCGCAATGCCGTCAAGGTGGTCGTCGACGCTTATGACGGTAAGGTCACTTTCTATCAAGTGGACGCCCAGGACCCCATAGCCACAGCCTGGGGAAATATCTTCCCTGGCCTTTTCACCCCCGGCGAGCAGATGCCTCAGGATCTGCGCGCCCACCTTCGCTACCCCGAGGAGATGTTCGACACACAGGCCGCCATGCTCCGGCTTTACCACATGACAGACGCGACCCTCTTCTACAACAAGGAAGACGCTTGGGATATCCCTACCGAGATCTACGCCCGCGAGCAGGTTCCTGTGGTGCCCTACTACGAGATGCTGGCTCTGCCCGGCAGCAAGGAGCCAGAATTCGCCCTTCTCATACCCTTCACTCCCCTCGGCAAGGAGAACATGACCTCTCTTCTGGTGGCCCGCCAGGACGGCGAGCACTACGGTGAGCTACTCCTCCTCGACTTGCCCAGAGACTCCCTGGTGTTCGGACCGGCTCAGATCGAAGCCCGCATAACCAATCAGCCGGACATCTCCGCACAGCTCACCTTGTGGGACCAAGCCGGGAGCCAGGTGATCCGCGGTAATCTGCTGGTCGTTCCCATCGGCGATTCGCTCATGTATTTCGAACCCCTCTACCTCCAGGCCGAGAAAAGCTCCATCCCCGAGCTGGCCCGGGTGATCGTTGCCCATGGCGACCAGGTGGTCATGGCCCCGACTCTAGACGAAGCCCTGAGCCAGCTTGTCGGAGAACCGATCGCTCTGAGCGGACCAGCCGCCGGAGCTTATCAGCCTGACGGCAGCCCACCGGCGGTCGGCCCCGTCCTGCCCACTGATCCTGCGGCCCTCCTGGCTCTGGCAGAGCGCCTTTACGCTGACGCACTGGAGGCGCAGCGGACCGGCGACCGCACTCGGTACGAAGAGGCTACGAGGGAGCTGGGGAGGGTCCTGACCGCTTTGACTGCTGCGCTCCAGTCGCAGCCCTGACCTTGCACGAGTCGGTTCACGAGTCGCCGAAGTCCAAGGGGCTGCCAAACTCGGCATCCCCATCGTCGGTCTCCGTCTTTCTCCTCGCCCGTCTGAGGGAAGGTTCCACCGGAGCCACCCGGCGCAGCAGTTCCCGACCCCCCGCAGAGAGCAACGAATACACCTCGGACAGGTCGTCCAGGGAAAGCATTCCCACCAGTGTGCCCTGGTCGACCACCGGAACAGCCTTCAGGTTGCCCGCTCGCATCTTGTTCAGCACCTCTGTCACGTCGTCTTCGAGGCCAACGCGCGGAAAATCAGTACGCATCGCCTCTGCCACGGGATGATCGGGGCCGAAGCGACCCAGGGCCGCGATCAGACGGTCCCGGGTCAATATGCCTTCCAGGTCACCGCGCCAAGTCACCACAGGGAAATCGGCCTGATAGGTGTGGAACAGGCGCGCGGCCACCTCCCCCAAGGTCTGTCCCCGACGCACCACGTGGACGTGAGGGTTGACAACATGCTTGACCTTGAGCTGCCTGAGTACCCGCTGCACCTCACCCTGAAGGCCCTCGCCCTGGGCTCCAAAGAAGATGAAGATGGCGACCAGGATCAGAATGAGCCCACCGCCAAAAAAACCATACACAGCCATGGCTACTGCCAGGACCTGGCCTACGACCACCGCGATGTGAGTAGCCCGCGCCCGGTCCATCCGCAAGGCCAAGATGGCCCGGAACACGCGACCGCCGTCCAGGGGGAAGGCCGGCAGCAGGTTGAAAAGCGCGAGCAGCCAGTTGACCACCAGGATGTAAGCATAGGCCCCCGTCAGGCTCCGCCCCAACAGCAGCTCCCCGAAGAACGTGGACAGAGACTGTCCGCCCCAGTCGATCACCAAGGGCGAGAGCCCGAGCATCACTACTCCGATCACGACATTGGAGAGGGGGCCAGCGGCAGAAATGGCCAGCTCCTTACGCGGCTCCTCCGGGATCTCCTCCATCGCAGCCACGCCCCCTATGGGCAGGAGGGTTATGCTGCGGACAGCCACGCCGTAATGCTGGGCGACTCGAGAGTGGGTCAACTCGTGGATTGCCACGAGGGCGAATAGAAGTATGACCAGGAGCACGCCATAGAGGGCGCCGAGGACCCCGCCGGGTTCTTGGACTACGCCCCAGATGTAGGCAAAATAAGCGACAATAAAGGCGAACGTCACGTGGACGCGCACGTCGATGCCGAAGGCTCGGAAGATTCTGAAAGATAGTCGCATCGGGCTCCTTTTTCCCCGTTGAGGCAGGAGCGAAACTCGCCCGCTCCGAATTCGGTTTGCGCGAGCGCCCGCGGGGAGATATCTAAGGAAGGGCTTAGAGAAACACGACCGAGAGGGTAGGTCCTGCAGTGGAAGCGAAGAACAAGCCCCCACGCTCTCAGCCTGGCGGACCGCAGAGCCGGGGCATAGACAGTGTGTTTTTCGAGATGCTGAGAACGGAGAGGGTCACGCGGATGGGAAGAACCGTGTTCCGCCCCAACGCGGACGTCTACTTCGACAGTCGCAAGGACGCTGTGGTGGTCAGATTCGATCTGGCCGGGATCGACCCCGAGCAAGTGGATCTGGAAGTGGATGAGACCGCCCTGCGTATATCCGGGGTCCGTTCCGACCAACGACACCGCGACGCGGTTTATCACCAGGTGGAGATAGCTTACGGTCCCTTTGAACGTGTCGTGCCTCTTCCTCCCGGTATCGATCCCGCTCGCGCCACTGCCGATTACTCTCATGGCTACCTCGAGGTCGTCCTGCCCATGAAACCGCGGCCAGAGCGCAAACGGATCGCCATCGAGCAGAAAGAGGAGCGACCAGGAGGGGAGTGCCGATGAGCACGCGCGAGACCGGCGGGGGTCCCTTCTTGAGCAAACCCGAGGAGGACCAGAACCGGAGTTTCTCCGCAGCCGGGACCGATTTCATTCTGGTGTCCCGGGAGGAAGGTGCGGAGGCTCAGGCAGCGAAGCCGATGACTCTTCCCATTCTGCCCTTGAAGGACACGGTGGTCTTCCCTGACACCATGATGCCCCTGGCGGTCGGGCAGCCGCGTTCGATCGCTCTGATCGATGACATTCTGCGAGGAGACCGCCAGGTAGGTTTGGTGGCAGCCAAGAACGCAGAAATCGAGGTTCCCGGTCCAGAGGACGTGCATCGCGTGGGGGTGCTCAGCACCATCCAGAAGATGGTCAAGGCACCGGACGGTACTCTGCGCATCATAGCCCAGGGAGTGAAGCGCATCGTCATAGAGCGTTTCGTGGCCGAGCAACCCTATCTGGTAGCTGAGGTACGCGACCTGCCCGACAAAGTGACCCCGGGGACGGAGTTGGAAGCTCTCCAGCGCAACCTGGTCGCCGTCTATACCCGCATCATCCAGCTGGTGCCCTATCTCCCAGACGAGTTGGAGATGGCTGCTGCTAATATCGAAGACCCGGCAGCCCTGGGCTACTTCATCGCCTCCACCATGAGACTCAAGACCGAGGAGAAGCAGGAGCTGCTCGAAGAAGTCGACGTGTCCAAGCGCCTTCGCCGGCTCACTGCGCTCATGAATCGAGAACTCGAGGTCCTGGAGCTGGGTAGCAAGATCCAGAACCAGGTGCAGTCGGAGATGGAGAAAAGCCAGCGCGAATACGTGCTCCGACAGCAACTGAAGGCCATCCAGGCAGAGTTGGGAGAGGTAGACGAGACCCAGGCCGAGATCAACGAGCTGCGGGAGCGCATCGAAAAAGCGGCTCTGCCCGAAGAAGTCGACAAGCAAGCCCGACGCGAGCTGGATCGCTTGTCCAAGCTGCCCCCGGCAGCAGCCGAATATGGGGTCATCCGCACGTATCTCGACTGGATACTGTCGCTGCCCTGGTCGGTCACCACCACTGACAACCTGGACATTGCCCATGCGCGGGCGGTGCTGGACGAGGACCACTATGACCTCGAGGACGTCAAGGACCGTATTCTCGAGTTTCTCGCCGTTCAGAAGTTGAAGAGCGAGGTCACCGGTCCCATCCTGTGCTTCGTCGGGCCACCTGGCGTAGGCAAGACCAGCCTCGGCAAGAGCATCGCCCGGGCCATGGGGCGGAAGTTCATCCGCATCAGCGTAGGCGGTGTCCGCGACGAGTCCGAGATCAGAGGCCATCGCCGCACTTACGTGGGAGCGATGCCCGGGACCATCATCCGGGCCATCCGGGATGCCGGCAGCAGCAACCCGGTCTTCATGATTGACGAAATCGACAAGATGGGGGCCGACTGGCGGGGAGACCCCTCCAGTGCCATGCTGGAAGTCCTTGACCCGGAGCAGAACGCCACTTTCCGCGACCATTACCTGGATCTGCCGTTCGACCTCTCCCGGGTCATGTTCGTGTGCACGGCGAATATGCTCGATACCATCCCGGGACCTCTGCGGGACCGCATGGAGATCATCTCCATCGCCGGTTACACAGAAGAGGACAAGCTGCACATAGCCCGCCGCTATCTCTTGCCGCGGCAGCTGGAGCGCAACGGCCTGAAGGAGAACCAACTCACCATCACCGACGAGGCGCTGCGGCTCATCATCGAGAACTACACCCACGAAGCCGGCGTGCGCAATCTGGAGCGACAGATCGGCACCATCGCTCGCAAGTTCGCGCGCATGGTCGCCGAAGAGGGGCGGCGGCGCATGACGGTCACCGAGAAGGACGTGGTCAAGTTCCTCGGCCGCCAACGGGTTTTCCGAGAGACCAAACGCCGCACCAGCGAGCCGGGAGTGTCCACGGGCCTGGCTTGGACCCCCGCTGGCGGGGATATACTCTTCATCGAAGCCAGAGCTATGCCCGGCAGCGGGCGACTCATCCTGACCGGGCAGCTGGGCGACGTCATGAAAGAGTCCGCCCAGGCCGCTCTTACCTACGTACGCAGCATCTCGGAGCGGCTGGGAGCCGAACCCGACCTTTTCCAGAAACACGACATCCACGTGCACGTGCCTGCGGGAGCCATACCGAAGGACGGCCCCTCGGCCGGGGTGGCTATGGCGGTGGCTCTGGCTAGCATGGTCTCGGGGAGACCGGTGGACCCCGACGCAGCTATGACCGGCGAGATCACGCTCACGGGTCAGGTCCTGCCGGTGGGAGGTATCAAAGAAAAGGTCCTGGCTGCCCGGGCCGCGGGTATCTCGAAGGTCTTGCTGCCCGACCGCAACCAGGCTGATGTGCAGGAGATCCGCGAAGAAGACCTGCTCAAAGGACTCCGCATCACTTACGTGAAGCACGTCGACGAGGTGCTGGCTAAGACGCTCACCCGCAGACCTAGGAGGGGAGCGGTCAACAATGGCGTCGCAGACACCAAGTAGACTATGGGGTCCGGCCCGGCGTGCACTGGCCTATCGGGAGTTGGAACACCCGGCCGATCTATTGCTCGAGATCCTGGGAGAGGATGTCGAGGAGCTCTTCGAGAACGCCCTGTTTGCCCTTTACGACGAGCTTGCCAAGCTGACCGGATTTGAACCGCGCGAGCAGGTCTCGCTGACCGCGGTAGGCCCTGACCTCGCTCACACTTTGCGCGGGTTGCTGGCCGAAGCTCTCTACCGCTTTGACACTGAGGGCTTCGTGGCTAGGACGGGTAGAGTGCAAGTCACCGCAAACCAACAGGTGGACGTAGTGGCAGTACTCTGGGGAGAGAGGGCCGAGCCCTCGCGGCATGTCTTGACCACAGAGATAAAAGCAGTCACCTATCACCTCCTCACGGTGGAAAAGAGACCCGAGGGTGACGCCGGACCGGCCTGGCGGGCTACCGTCCTCTTCGACATCTAGAGGGAGGTTCGAGGACCATGGAGAAGAAAGACTTGACCCGTCTTGACGAATGGACCTGGGAATTGCCCCAGAGCGGAGGAATGCGCGTACCCGGACGCATCTACGCTGACGACCAGTTGATCGAACAAGTCCTGCAGGACCAGAGTCTGACCCAGGTGGCTAACGTCGCCCATCTTCCTGGCATCCTGTGCTGCTCGCTGGCCATGCCCGACATCCACTTCGGCTACGGCTTCCCCATCGGCGGTGTGGCAGCCTTCGCGGTGGAAGAGGGCGTGGTCTCCCCCGGGGGGGTGGGGTACGACATCAACTGCGGCTGCCGCCTGCTCGCCACGGATCTCAAGGTCGACGAGGTGAGAAGCGAGCTCAAGCGGCTGGTCGATCAGTTGTTCCGCGACGTTCCTTCCGGCGTGGGAGCAAGCGGCGCCATAGCCAAGCTGTCTCGGAAAGAATTGGAGCAGCTTCTTGAGGAAGGAGCAGCCTGGGCCGTGAAGCGAGGGTACGGCTCCGCTGAGGACCTAGAGAGGACCGAGGACCACGGAGCCCTGCCAGGAGCCGACCCGGCCGCGGTGAGCGATCGGGCCTACGCGCGCGGCCTGGACCAGGTCGGAACTCTCGGTTCGGGCAACCATTTCTTGGAGCTGCAGGTAGTCGACAGGGTCTTCGATGCTGAGGCGGCCAAGGCTTTCGGACTCTGGGAAGGTCAGCTCGCCCTCATGGTGCACTGCGGGAGTCGCGGTCTCGGCTACCAGATCTGCGACGACTACTTGGTGGTCATGGCGGAAGCCGCTCGCAAGTACCGCATTGAGCTGCCCGACCGGCAATTGGTCTGCGCTCCCGTGTCGTCCCCAGAAGGACAAGCTTACTTGGCGGCAATGGCCTGTGCCGCCAACTATGCCTGGGCCAACCGTCAAATGATCATGCATCTGGTCGAGCAGGCTTTGTTGCGTGCTCTACGCATCTCGCCGCAGACCTTGGGTCTGCGCCTTGTCTATGATGTGGCGCACAACATCGCCAAACTCGAGACCCACGAAGTAGAAGGACGGCCCGTGGCTGCCTGCGTGCACCGGAAGGGCGCGACCCGGGCCTTCGGCCCGGGTCGCCAGGAAGTCCCCGCCGAGTACAGGGAGATAGGCCAACCGGTCCTCATCCCGGGCGATATGGGAACGGCTTCCTTCGTTTGCAGGGGTACTGAAGAGGCGATGCGCCGGACCTTCGGCTCCACTTGTCACGGTGCGGGTCGGGTGCTGAGTCGCTCCCAAGCCCTCAAACGCGCCCGCGGCCGGTCTATCGACCGTGAGCTGGCGGCCGCTGGAATCCTGGTCCGCTCTCAGGGTCCCAAGACTCTGGGCGAGGAGATGCCCGAAGCCTACAAAGACGTAGAGCGAGTGGTCTCGGTCATGCACGGGGCCGGCATCTCCCCTAAGGTGGCCCGCCTGCGCCCCCTGGGTGTGGTCAAGGGGTGAAAGTAAGAGCAGCTCAGACCAGTCCGAGGCACCCGTCCAAACCGGCCTAGAGCAGCAGCTTAGACCGGTTTCGAATCCGTCGCTTCCGAGGGCACGGGAGCTTGATCTGCGTCTGCTGCCGGGTCTTTGCTGCCTCGGGTCTTGCGCATAACTGCAGCCCGCCGCAGTCTGGCGCCCTCCCGCACCGGCAGCGATTCGCTGAGCTTCACCAGCACATCCGGAGGTACCCGGTCCTTAAGAGCCTCCATGACGGCCCGCACGGCTCGGGCTGCTTCTTCCTTGGCCTGATAAGATCCCGCTTTTTGCACTGCCTGCAGCAAGGCTTCCACTTGGTCTCTGACCGCTCGACCCTTGTCAGCCAAGAGGTCGTGCACGGAGAAACTCATCTTGAACTCGAGCCTGTCGCTGCGCTTGATGTGGGCGACCCTCTGCAAGACCCTGAGCAACCCACCCCAGACCAGGCGGCTGGGACCCAGCCTGCGCCGCCTCCGCAGACGCGGCCGCGGACCCGCGATGGCTGCCCCGGAACCACTATTGTGTATGGGCACTCCCCTACTCATGATAGTCTCTTCCCGAGTACTTCAGGCACAGCTTGATGATACAGCAGCTACCGCCCCCTGCCCACCGGGGTCCGTCCCCACTCAATGGTGTCTATCCACCTTGAACCTATATATACGATACCGCTCGCAGTCCGGGTCTATCCCACCTTTGCGACAGGTGATCCGCAGCTGCTGATCCACCGTGTCCACTCCAGGAAGATCGGGCAGCAACAGGGCCCTTCGGCCATCGCCTGCCTCCACTATGATCCCGTACGTCTTAGGATCGAGTTCCGTCAGGTCCTTGACCTCTTCCGGCTCGGTCAGCACATCGACCGAGATATCGAGGCCGTTGAGCTCCTCCGGGCCGACGGGATGGAAACGAGGATCGCGAGTCGCCGCGCTTATGGCGTTATGCACGATTTCTTCCTCGATACGAGGACAGACCGGCTCGATGGTTCCGATGCACCCGCGCAGTGACCCGTCGGGCAGATGGAGCGAGACAAAGACTCCTGCCTTTCGCAGCTCCGTGCCCTCTAGCGCCGGGGGGTCTAGTACCTCTCGCCGCCGGACGTAGGCTTCAACCGCTTGCCGGGCCAAGGCTACCAGCGGGTCCTCCGGACGGTTTTCCGAAGCTTTCATCACTTCACCCCCACCTCTGCTTCTCGCCGGGGTGGGCCTCACTGTGCTCCCCCCTGCCCTCTCCGGCCTTCTCCTGCCCGCCCGACTGCTCTCCGGTGACTTCAACCTCGCCCACGAGGTAACCGACGCCCCAAGGTCCCTCGTAGGAAAGGAGTTGGTTGCTGGTGTGCAGTCCGACCTTACGAGCGGCTGCGACGACTCCGGAGAGAACCGCCAGGGATCGATATCCGCATTCTCCCGCAGCCGAGACCAGGCCCGGCTCGATAGTGAGTAGAGCTTCCCAGTCGCCAGCCGCGAACGTCTCCGCCACTTTGCGATCGAACACTGCTCCCCGCGGGTCGTACCCCGCTGGCGCCCCAGGGATCAGCCTGTGGCTTAGGTCGCTGCTCGCCACGTAGACCACCCGCCGAGGAGTCTCGAGCAACACCTCGCCGATGATCTCGCCGTACCTGACGTGCTCCTCCAGACTGAGAAAGGAAAATGACAGCAGCACCAGGCGCGCGGAGCGCGGAAGCTCTCGCGTCAGATAGAGCAGAGGGACCATCGCGCCGTGGTCCAATTCCATGACCTCGCCAGCCGAGGCAGTCGCTATCACCGGCACGCCGTGAGCTCGGGCCGCGTCCATGAGCGCCATCGCCAGCTCAGGGTCACCTTCCAACCGCAGTCTCACCTGCGGCGCATGGAAATAGGCCATCGACCCTTGGTAGGCAGCCGCGAGAGACATGCCCATCTGGCTACGCGCTAGCGGACTATGAGGTGACATGAGCACTATGGTGTCAGGAGCGAGCAGAACTGCCCGCCTGCCCAGCTCGGTCATGGCCTGGACAGTCGACTGGGCTTCGGCAAGACTGGGCCCCCCTACCTCGGGGACTATTATCGGCGGGTGAGGAGCGGTAAAACAGCCTACTAGCGTCATGAGTCTGCCTCCTTGAAACGACCGGCTACTTGGTAGCCGCAGGCGGGGCAACGCTCCCCCGCCAGTCCCAAGTCCAGAGTCCGCAGACCAGCTCGGCGTACCAGGAGACGACCGCATTGCGGACACCTGGTGGATTCCGAGCTATGCCCGGGCACGTTGCCGGCATAAACGTAGTGAAGACCAGCTTCTTTCCCAATACGGACAGCTCGTTCCACGGACCCGAGCGGGGTAGGGGGCACGTCCAAGAGACGATATTGCGGATAGAAGCGCGATACATGCCACGGCAGATCGGGAGATACAGAGACCAGGAAGTCGGCGATAGCCCGGAGCTCCCCCTCGCTGTCATTCCTGCCCGGAATCAGAAGCGTGGTGACCTCGACCCAGACCCCGCTCTCCCACAGTCTTCTGATGGTGGACAGGACCGGACGCAGCCGCGCTCCGACCAGCTCCCGATAGAAGGCGTCCGAGAACGATTTCAGGTCCACGTTGGCCGCGTGGAGATCACCATCGATATCGGCGAGTGTCTCCGCGGTCATGTAGCCGTTGGTGACAAAGACGTTCTTGAGGCCGGCAGCAGTGGCCAGGCGGGCGCAATCCCGAGCGTACTCGTAGAAGACCGTCGGCTCAGTGTAGGTGTAAGAGATGCTGGCACAACCCGACTCCAGGGCGTTCCGCACCACTTGTTCTGGGGCCATGCGCCTGCCCACGATCCGCCCCTGCTCGTGCGGCATCTGACTGATGTCGGCGTTCTGACAGAACCGACAGGTGAAATTGCAGCCCACAGTAGCCAAGGAATAGCTCAGGCTGCCAGGCAGAAAATGGAAGAGCGGCTTCTTCTCGATAGGATCGACCGCCGTGGACACCGGGCAGCCGTACACCAGGGTGTAGAGGACTCCCTCTCTGTTCTGCCGAACGCCGCACTTGCCCACCTCGCCCGGATCGATGCGGCAGTGATGAGCGCACAAGTAGCAGTGCACCCGCGGCCCACCCCGCCACGACTCCCAGAGAGCCGCCCGCATGGGGGCAGGCTCGCCTGCGTTCACGATTGTCATGAAGCCAACCTCCGCGCCCACACGCTGGCGAGACGCCGGCGCGCACGGGTGAAAGGCGCCAGTCCCTGCACTACCCAGTTCATTGCATATTCCCGCAAACCGAGCCGGTGAACCACGGTTCCTGCCCTCACCAGCGACACCAGGTCCTCCCGGGTGGGAGGACGATCGACAACCACGTAGGCTTGCCCCACTTCCCGGGGCCGATGCGCGTCACTTCCCGCGGCAGCCGGCCGGGCCGCCCGCTGCGCCAGCCGGGTGGACCTCAGACCAGCGAACTTGCTGAGGGAGCGTCCGTTGGCCACCTCTACCAGGTCGGCAAGCTGAAGGGCTTCGCCCCGTGCCCGCTTGCTGACGGCTCCTCGCCGCAGGCGGTCGCAAGGATGGGGTAGATACACCAGACCGCCCTGAGCCCTGATCTGCTCCACGGTCTCTGCCAAGGAAAGCCCGGACGGTATCTCCGTCTCGACGAACAACCCGATGACCTCCCCCGCTCTGGTCGACACCTCGACTCCAGGGATCACGCGCGGAAGGCTGCGGTCCTCTTCGGCGAGGGCTAAAGCTTCGAGAGCGCCCTCCACGGTGTTGTGGTCGGTCACCGCCAGGTAATGTAGTCCCCGCTCCCTACCGAGAGCAAGGAGCTCTCGGGGAGACATAAGCCCGTCGAGCGAGTACGCGGTGTGGTTGTGCAGATCCAGCTTGAAGCCAGAGTCAGAAAGGGTCATAACTCCGGAAACGACCCTGGAGCCCGACGACGCCTACGGTCGCGGATCACCCGTTGACCGCCCCCTTCCATCTTCTCGCGGCGTTCCCCTTGCCGACGGTCGATGATCACCTCGACACCCTCGACGCCCTCGAAGCGCTTCTTGAACTCCTCGTAGTACTTGTCCGCCAGTTCGCGAGGGATGACATAGTAGATCATGGGATAGACCTCCAATCCCTTTATCTGTTCTATGATAGTGTCTGACTCAGCTATTACCAGTGTAATGCAGTCCACGACGTCCGGGCGGGGAGATGGCTGATTCCGGCACCGTCAACGAAGCTGGACCGCTCTTGAAGAATCGCTACCGGCTGGGCCGAGTGCTCGGCCGTGGTGGCATGTGCATCGTGTACCAAGCCTGGGATACACGTCTCCAGCGCGACGTGGCCATCAAGCGCCTGGAGCCCCCGCTCAATCAGGATGCCCGCACGCGGGCGCGCTTTGATCGGGAAGGGCGGGCCTTAGCCCGTCTTTCTCATCCCAATCTAGTGACCCTCATCGACCGCGGCTCCACTGAGAGCGATGAATATCTGGTGTTCGAATACGTGGAAGGTCGCTCCCTGAAGGAGATCATCAAGGAGAAACCTCTCGACCTTGCCACCTTCGGGAGCATCACCGGGCAGGTGGTGGAAGGACTGGCAGCAGCCCATCTGGCCGGGATCGTCCACCGCGATGTCAAACCTCAGAACATCCTGGTCGACCGGCAGGGCCACGCTAAGGTGACCGACTTCGGAATCGCCATCGGGCCGGACTGGACCCGTGTCACCCGGGCCGGGTCTATCATCGGAAGCGCCCGCTACATGTCCCCGGAGCAGATCCGTAGCAAGCCGGTGGACCAGAGGTCCGACATATACTCGCTGGGCGTGGTCATGTATGAGATGTTGGCGGGCAAGCCCCCCTTCGACGGAGCGAACATGCCTGAGATCGCTCGCCAGCATCTGACCACTCCCCCAGCCCCGCTCAGTCGCTGGCGAAGCGATGTCCCTCCAGGACTCGAGAAGGTCATAATGCGCTGCCTGGAGAAAGACCCGAGTGATCGTTTCCTTTCCATGGATGAGCTCTTGGGTGCCCTGGTGGGTCTCGGTCTGTACACCCCTCGCTACTCCCCTACTCCCAGTACGAACGGGCGGCGCCGGGAAAGCGAGCGCGACCGTTCTCGACGCTCCTCGCGGGGACTTGCCGATTCGGGGGCCTGGCGGGCCTCTGACTCGGGAGAGGTACCTGCCTGGCAGCGAGAGCGATTACGAGCTCTGGCGCGAAAACGCCGGCGCTTGCGCAATCTGAAATGGGGAGCAGGCATCGCCGTAGTGATAGTCGCAGTAGTCCTGGCCCTCGTGTTCACTCTAGGCAACGGAGGAGCACCGGCGGTCGTCGGCCTTACCCTGGACCAGGCTCGGCAGCTCGCCGCCCAGGCGGGGATGCAGGTGGAGGTGACCTCGCAAGTGCCTTCGTTCGACAAACCGGCGGGTACAGTGTTGGAGCAGGATCCGGCTCCCGAGATGTCCAACGAGGACGACGTGCTGCGACTGACGGTCACGCGCGAGCCCACGCCAGTCAAAGTCCTCGAGATCGCCGATTACGACCCGGAGGGCGACCAGACCGAGAACCCGAACAAGCTGAAGAACCTGGTCGACGGTAAAGAAAGCACGAGCTGGACCACCGAGCTCTACCGGTCGAGCCTGTTCGGCAATTTGAAGACCGGAGTCGGCATAGAGTTCAAGCTCGAAGACCCCGCTACCATCATCGAGGTCATCACTGCGGTCGAAGGCTGGAGAGGCGAGCTCCTGGACCTCACCTCCGGCACACCGGCTAGCGTAGCCGAGCTTGATGGGACTTCCACCCAGTTAATCACTCTCCGTGAACCAATGAGCAAGGGCCGGCTCTGGTTCACCGAGCTCGCTCAGATCACGGACGGTCGCTGGGGAGTGGAAATCTCCGAAATACGCTTCTACAAGTAGAGCCGACAAGTAGAAGCGTATACACCCAGGCCCTTGGACCTCGGGTGGGTCTATCTTCCATACCCGCGAATGCTCTCCGCCTGTCGGTCAGGTTACCGTGAACCTGGCAATGCCCAGTCGCCAAGACGCAAGCAGAACCGCCGCCACCACGACCACCGTCGCCGCTACGAAAAGCAGGTCCCCTTTGCGGACCACCATCCGTCGACGGTAAGTGCGCGCCGGGAAGGCTCCGAAGGCACGAGCGTCCATCGCCACTGCCACCCGTCCTGCCCTACGTACTGCACCGGTAAGGAGCGGTAACGCGTACCGGCGAGTACGCGACCAGATATGCCAAACCCCGCCTTTCTCGCCCACCCCCCGTACGCGCTGGGCAGCTCTAATAGTAATGTAGTCGTTCTGGAGAAGAGGCAACATGCGGTAGCCGACCATGGTCCCGTAGGCGGCTTTGTAGCTGAGACGCAGTTGGTGGACTAGGCTCAGGATCAGATCCTGGGGCGGGGTGGTACGCACGAACACAAGAGAGAGCGACGCAAAACAGAGAAGACGGAACCATAGACTTCCAGCCGCCCAGAGAGCCGCCACCGTCACTTTGAAAGGTCCTATGGAGACCAAGGCTGGGGAGACCGCGTTGTCCTTGTTGAACAGAAGGTTGGCCACCAGGATGGCAAAGCCGGCGAGCAGGAAGATCGCCAGAGGACGCAACAGGGCCCTAAGAGAGAGCCCTCCTCCCCACCGACCGACGGCCAACGTGAGCAAGAAGATCACAGCTGGAGTCACCGGGTCGAACAAGAAGGTGACCGCCAACGCCACCAAGACCACAGCGAGCAGCTTGATCACAGGGTTTCGGCGCTCAAGATAATGACCCCGCCCCGGAGCGGGCAGAGCATCTTCGGCGGAGGACAAGAACGGGTCGAGAGCGCCACCGGGCAACACGTCATACTCCCCCTGTCGCGGAGCCCTGTCCCCCCGGAGCGACCAAAGCCGTCTCCACCGGCCCCAGGCCGCTAAGGAAAGAAGGCACGGTAAGCCAAGGCAGACTCGCCGAGACCGGCCGACCAGGTTCCAGCCGCTCAAGCAGAGCGGCGGACACTTCGCTGAGGGCCGGGGCGCGCAGGCCCGCCTTGTCAACTTCGCCCGGTCGGGCAAGGAAGCCCTCGGGCTCACCCTCGTAGACCAGGCGTCCTTCCCGGAGGACCAGCAGCCAGTCCGCGTACTCAGCGACCAGACGCATGTCGTGGGTGATCATCAATACCGTCCCTCCGCCGGCTTGGAAGTCCTGCATGAGCGCCATCAGTCGCGCCACCTGCCGCTCGTCTTGGCCCAGAGTGGGCTCGTCCAGCAGCAACAACCCCTGCCCCCGGATGAGCATCGCGGCGACGCTCAGACGCCGTTTCTGCCCGTGACTGAGCGAGAAGGGGTTGGCTTCGGCGAGTCCCAGTAGGCCCAGCCTCTCAAGCCAGGAGTCCACCAGCCACCTTTGCTTCTCGTCAAGGTGAGCCTCCGGCCGGCGCCTTGCCCGAGGCAGCAGACTGTAAGCTAGTTCGCCCCGCACAGTGTCGGTGACGAACTGGTGCTCCGGGTTTTGGAACACGTGGCCCACCAAAGCGCCGATCTCACGGGGAGATAGTCCCCTCACGTCGCGTCCATGCAGGAAGACCCGGCCCGGCTCTGGAGAGAGCACGCCCGAGACCAGAGAGGCCAAGGTGGTCTTGCCGGCGCCGTTAGCTCCCGCCAAGGCCACAAAGCGTCCGCTAATAACCGAGAAAGAGACCCTTTGCAGTGCCAGTCGACCAGTAGCGTACTGGAACGAGAGTTCCCGTACCTCAAGCAGCGGTCGACCGACGCTCGCATTCCTTGCTTCAAGCCTGCCAGGCCAGCCATCCGTGCCCACCCTGGGGCGGAGACGCTCTCCCAGACGTTCCAGCAGTCCGGGAGTCGCCGCCAAAGCGCTCACTGTGTCGGAGAGAGCGAGAGGTCGGCCCGGCACTCTCCAGCCGATCTGCCGCAAGCCGGTCACCAGCTCAGCCGTCTGGGGACGCCAGACACCGCTTTGCTCCAAGAGCTCGTGGTTGTCGTAAAAGGCCTCGGCCGGATCACCCAGGAAGAGCAGGCGGCCCTTTTCGTCGAGGATGAGGACCGAATCGATCCACTCGATCACCTCGTCGAGCTTGTGTTCGATGATGATGATGGTGTGCTTCCGCTCCTCGCGAAGCGCTCGGAGAAGCCCGAACAGGTCGGCAGTGGCCTTTGGATCAAGATTAGCCGAGGGTTCATCTAGCACCAACAGCGACGGACCCATGGCCAGCACCGAGGCCAAGGCTACCCTCTGTTTCTCCCCGCCCGAAAGCTCGCTGAGACGCCTGCGGCGGTAGCCCGGCAATCTCACCGCCTCCAAGGCTTGGTCGATGGCCTCGTCGATGCGGTTGGATTCCACACAAAGATTCTCTAGACCAAAGGCGATCTCGTCTTCCACAGTCAGAGTGCAGAACTGGGAATCAGGGTCCTGGAACACCAGACCCACTCGCTGTGCCAGCACGGGCACCGGCGTCTCCTTGACGGCAAGCCCGGCCACCCAGACCTCTCCTTCGTATTCACCTTCGACCAGGTGGGGGATCAGCCCATCCAGGCAGAGCGTAAGCGTGCTCTTGCCAGACCCACTAGGCCCCAGTACCAGGACCGCCTCGCCCGGAGCGACTTCAAAATCCAAATCGATCAAGGCCGGCTTGAGCCGCGTGGCATAGGTGAAGGAAAGACCTGCCGCGCGGAGGGCAAAGCGAGACCTGTGCTCCGGGGTGGTGGACAGATCTTCCGGAGGAGGCGCTAGGCGCTCCTCGGACAGCCTAGGGTCTTTCGAAGAGCCGACGGGCTTCAGACTTTCTTCACCCTTCCTGCGCCGATGGCAAGCCCCGAGAGAGCCCCGGTGCGCGCCAAAGCTTCACCCAAGAGCCAGGCCAAGACGCCCCCCAGTACTACCGAGCTTATGACGCAGAGAATGGCAGCGACGCCGATGCTGCTCCAAGTGTAAGCGGCATAGTAACCGTAGACGAAAGTATCCAGCAGGATACTGAGAGCCCCGGCGAGAGCCGCGGCCAAATACAAGGTAGGAAATCCGAAGCGACGCCAGCGATAGCAGGCGAACACGGCCTCAGAGCCCACCCCTTGTACCAACCCGCTTGCCATGGTCAGAATCCCCCACTGGTTACCCATGGCCATGCTCACGAAGGCGGCCACCAGTTCCCCGAAGAGAGCCGCCCCTGGTCTACGCACCACATAGGGAACAAGGAGACCACCTAGCATCCACAGCCCCACCAACGAATACGAAGCGGGAAAAGGCACAGCTTGAAAAGCACTGGACCAAAGAAGACCCCAGCCCCAGAAGATCACCCCCACTACCACGGCCAACACTGCGGCCACCACCAACTCGCGAGTGTTCCAATCCTTGAAGGACATCGTCAGACTACACCTCCACCGTTCCTGCGCCCGTTGTTTGCATGTTTTCCCCACTGGGGGGTACGTCGTCCCCTGTCTCATGACCGCTGCCCTGGCCTTCAGGCCTCGCGTCCAGGCCGGCTTGGATACTGGCCACCAACTCGTCACTGGGCATGCCTGCAGTCAAGGTGGCTACCAAGACGGCGGGACCGCGGCGCTGCGTGACGTCGAAGGCCGCTCGTAGCGCCGCAAACACGGCTTCCTCGTCTCCCCATAGCAAGGTGCTCAGGTTGCCGACCCGCAAGGCGCACCCTGACTCCGCAGCTGCCCTGATGGCCTCTTGTACAGGAGTGTCAACATCGACCTGTCGCAAGGGATAGACGGAGAACTGACAAGCCACGACCTCCCTTGCCAGGTACGCGCCGGCTTCTTCCCGGCGCTCGGCCGGGCCCGTGGTCAAGTCCACTGCTTTACCTCCCCCGACATCGCTTCATTTCCCTCGGTAGTGGAAGAGCAGAAGGACTCCCTCGCCATGCCTCACCCGCGCCTCGGAACCCGTCATGACGTTGCTGACGCCGCGGGTGCTCCCCTGGAACAAAGTCTCCCCGGAGAGCGGGTACAGGAGCCCCTCTGTGACGACGGACTCCACCCGAGGTGTGAGCGGGAGGAGCGAGACTGTGTCTCCCCTCTCCCCCCTGAACACGCTGTTGCCCTTCACTAGAAACGCTTCGTGCAGCTCGTCCACCAGCCGGACACTCACCCCGCCCAATACCGGCGACGTGAGCAGAAGCAGGTTTCCCACCAGGTGGTCAAGGCGAGGGCCGCCTAGAGCGCCCAGAACCGTGACTGTGCTTGCCCCTCGCTCCACTGCTACCCGCAGCGCAGCTTCAGTGTCGGTCTCATCTTTGGCAGTCGGCAGCAACAGGACTCCCACACCCCTCGCCACCAGCTCGTCCCGTGTACCCGCAGAAACGGAGTCGAGGTCTCCCACTAGGAGGTGGGGCGTCAGGCCCACTCGCATCAAGGCCTCGGCGCCCCCGTCGACGGCGATCAAGAGGTCGGCCGAGAGGATCTCGGACCGGTTCAGTTCCGCAGTGAGAGTCGAGCCGGCGACAAGAACAGCACGCATAGTCTGCTCCCTCTGGTCGTGCAGGAGAACGAAGCCGCAGAGTGGAGCAGAAAAGGCCTGCCTGAGCTAGACCGAGTGAGACCGGATGCAGTAGTCATCACCGTTACTTCCCTTCGCTGGCATTACCCAGATCAGGTTCGTAGGGTCTGTGGTCGAGCCACACTCTCAGCTAAGCGCTCCCCTAGCAACGCTAGTTAGTTGCTAACCATTATATCAGTTGCCCCTGCGGCCAGCCACCCGCGCTCTAGCCACCGGCCGCAAGAGCCCTGGCCACTGACCCTGCGCACCCTGGTCGCAAGCTCTCGAAGTACCGGCTGCGAGATCTGGGGGCCTGGCCAACCCCCCTCGCGAGAAGGGGATACGAAAGACACTAGCCGAACAGTTTCGTGGGACAATTGATCAAATCCGAAATAGACTTTACATGCAGTGTTATCGGTGATATCGTTGCACGGAATCATTCGCTCATGGCTCTAGCGTCACAGCTTGGAGTCCAGCAGCGGACAGAGTGAGATCACGGACGGTTTGCGCATGGGCGGCAAAGGGGAGCCGCCTGTAGATACCGAGTCGCGCGGACCGTTCTGCAAGAGGCCCGCAAGGCCGGTCATAAAGGGGGATTGACGGTGGCGTTTATCGTCGCGCACGTCTTGCACGCCCAGGGACTAGGGTGATGCCGTCATGAGCGTGGCAAGTGCGAAAAAGAGGGGGGCTTCGCCTCTCGCGGTGGAATCGCCAGGACTTGTCGAGATCCGCTGGCACGCCCGCGGAGGGCAGGGAGCGGTCACCGCTGCCAAGACGGTCGCCGAACTGGCTTTAGGGCAGGGTAAGCACTTCCAGGCCTTCCCTGAGTATGGACCCGAGCGTTCAGGCGCTCCCATCGTCGCTTTCACCCGCCTCAGCGATGAGCCTATACAGCTCTACTCCGGGGTGGAGCATCCGCAGATAGTCGTGGTCCTCGACGAGTCTCTGCTCAAGGCTGTCGACATTACCAAGGGGGCTCCTGAAAATGCAGTGGTACTCGTAAACAGTGAGTTGACACCTCCTGAGCTCCGTCTACGCTATGGATTGAAGGGGCACCGCCTCTACACCATCCCCGCGACCCGCATAGCCACCGAGACCATCAAGCGACCCATACCCAACACCCCTATGCTTGGTGCCCTCGCCCGCATCACAGGTCTCTTCACTCTGGAAAGCGTGATCGAATTCTTACGGTACGAGTTCGGCAAGAAGTTTCCAGCCAAGGTCGTGGAGGGGAACATCGCCGCGCTTACTCGTAGTTACGAAGAGGTGCGGGGCGAATGAGTCGGGAGACACGACGGCGGTGGGAAACCGCGGAGGCCCCGAACTGGGGGCCTGAAAACCACGAGCCGGGAGCGGTGATTCCAGCTGCAGGCAATTCCGAGGAGGTAGAGACCGGGGGCTGGCGTTCACAGAAGCCCGAGATAGACACCGCCTCCTGCACCGGATGCCTGCTCTGCTATTTCTACTGTCCGGACGCTTCCATCATCATCGAGAACGACCGAGCGGTGGGAGTGGATTTGAAGCATTGCAAGGGCTGCGGTATCTGCGCCAGCGAATGTCCTGCCCGAGCCATCACCATGACCGCCGAGGTGAAGGAATAGGGTATGGCCAAAGCCACTCCCAACGTCTTAGCCGTGACCGGCAATGAGGCAGTCGCCGAAGCAATGCGGCAGATAGATCCTGATGTGGTCTGCGCCTACCCCATCACCCCCCAGACCGAGATAGTGCAGCTCTATGCTCAGTTGGTGGCCGACGGGAAGGTCAGCACCGAGTTCGTCACAGCCGAGTCCGAGCACTCCGCGATGAGCGCAGCCATCGGGGCGGCAGCGGCCGGAGCCCGGACTATGACGGCCACTTCCTCACAGGGCTTCGCCCTGATGTGGGAACTCCTGTACATCGCCTCCAGCTACCGGCTTCCTATCGTCATGACGGTCGTCAACCGAGCCCTCTCCGGCCCTATCAACATCCACTGCGACCACAGCGACAGCATCGGCGGCCGGGACAGCGGCTGGATTCAGATCTACGGCGAAAACCACCAACAGGCCTATGACAACTGTTTACAAGCCGTGCGCATCGCCGAGCACCCGGACGTCCGGCTGCCGGTGATGCACATGTACGATGGCTATGTCATAAGCGGCGCCATCGGGCCGCTGACCCCCCTGGAAGACAGCCGGGTCCGCGAGTTCATCGGACCTTATCAGCCCGTCAACCCCCTGCTGGATGTGCAGCACCCTGTGACGGTGGGTCCTTTCGATGGCCTTCATGGCTGGTATTTCGAGCACAAGGTGGCTCAGAACCTGGCTATGGAAAGGGCTTATCAGGTCCTCCAGGACGTGGCCGACGAGTTCGCTCGTCTGACCGGTAGGCAGTACGGGCTCATAGACCCTTACCGGTTGGAGGATGCCGAGATCGCCATAGTGGTGGTAGGCTCGACGGCAGGAACCACCCGGCTGGTGGTAGACCAGCTGCGCGCTAAGGGCGTCAAGGCCGGCATGGTGCGGGTCCGGGTGTTTCGTCCCTTCCCCTATCATACCTTTGCCCAGGCTCTCCAACACGTGAAGGTGGTCGGCGTGCTTGACCGCGCTGATTCGTTCGGGGCTCAAGGTGGTCCTGTGTTCTTGGAGATCCGAGCCGCTCTCTACGACAATGACCCGCGACCGCAAGTGCTTCCCTTCATCTACGGACTGGGCGGCCGGGACATCTTCCCGCACGACATCGAGCAGGCCTTCGGCGTGCTCGACGAAGCAGCTAAACGCGTACGACGGGTGTCAACCCAGCGTCGCTACCTGAACCTGAGACAGGGTCGAGGACTGGAACATGAGCGCAAGTGAAAACGGTAAGACACGTTTGCTAACGACCAGAGTCCGTCCTCGCGGCGCGACCCGGGCCCGAGCTACTGACCGCTCCCGTAGCGCGGACAGGGTCCGGGGCTCCGCCTTGTACGAGGTCATCAAGGGCATAGACTTCGAACGGCGAGAGCTGGTGGGCAAGCCCGAGAGGCGGGGGCTGCTGGAACTGGTGCGGGACCCCCAAGGTGGGTATCGCTGTTACGCCTGTACCCTATGCGAGCGAACCTGCCCGGTGGACTGCCTCCAGCTCGAGTACTGCCCGGAGTTCCCAGAGGAGCCCTTTGACATCGAAGCGGCCAGAGCTGCCGCTCTCGCCACTCTCCCCGGGGAAAGCTGCGGCGTAGCCTCGGCCTGTGTAAAGGGTGAGGCGCCCGCCGGACTTAGACCCGAACTCGACCTCAAGCGACTGGACCCAGTAGTGGCCGGCATCCGCTCCGGTTCCGGCTTGGTGGAGGCTCTCCACACTACCCAGGAGATCTTCGGATACTTGCCGCGGTTGGCTCTGGAGGCTATCGCCAAGGAGCTCGGCATCCCCTTCTCGCGTGTATATGGGGTCGCCACTTTCTACACCCAGTTCCGTCTGGCACCCGTCGGCAAGTACGTCATCGACGTCTGTATGGGCACCGCCTGTCATGTAGCGGGAGCTCCCCTGGTGTTGGAGGCTTTCAGCCAGGAACTCGAGATTCCCGTGGGCGGAACCACCCCCGACGGGCTTTTCACTCTGCAGACGGTCAACTGTCTGGGGGCTTGTGCCCTGGCCCCGGTCGTACGAGTGGGCGAGAGCGAGACCCACGGCCGCATGGGCCCCAACGAGGCTCGGCGTCTCGTCCGTAGACTGCGCAAGCAGGAGAGCGACTGATGCCCCGGAAAGAGATCTCCCTCTGCGCAGGTACCGCTTGCCATGCCTCCGGCCGCGAAGCACTGCGCAAGGCCATAGATGAAGCCTTGGCCGCGCGCGGCCTCGCCGATGAAGTGACAGTCATCGAGACAGGCTGCCACGGGTTCTGCGAGCAGGGCCCCATATTGGTCGTTCGACCCCAAGGGATCTTCTATCCCCGCCTCAAACCCAAGGATATCGACGAGGTCATCGAGACGAGCGTCGTGGGGGACGGCGTGGTCGAACGCCTCCTGTACAGGCATCCTCAGACGGGGGAACCTCTTGCCTATGAGAAGGACATCCCCTTCTACAAGCTGCAGACACGCATCGTTCTCGCTCTCAACGGCAAGATCGATCCTTTATCTATCGACGACTACCTCGCCCACGGTGGTTACACTGCCCTGGCCAAGGTGCTGGAGGAGGGGGATCCTCTCGGAGTCATTGCCGAGGTCGAGCGAAGCGGCCTGCGGGGCCGCGGGGGAGCCGGTTTCCCCACTGGAAGAAAATGGCGCACTTGCAGGAACAATCCGGGCGACAAGCACTACGTCATCTGCAACGCCGACGAAGGTGACCCCGGAGCGTTCATGGATCGCTCGGTGCTGGAGGGCAATCCCCATTCGGTCATCGAGGGGATGATCATAGCCGCCTACGCCATAGGATCCGGAAACACCCCGGTCGAAGGTTACGTCTACGTCCGCCATGAATATCCCTTCGCAGTCCAGCGACTGCGCGCAGCTCTCAAACAAGCCCGCGAACGGGGCTATTTGGGCGAGAACATATTGGGTTCGGGCTTCGACTTCGACATCCGCATCAACCAGGGGGCGGGGGCCTTCGTGTGCGGAGAGTCTACGGCGCTTACCGCCTCCATCGAGGGCCAGCGAGGCATGCCGCGGGGGAAGCACATCCGCACCGCCGCCCACGGTCTCTGGGGTCAGCCCACCAACCTCAACAACGTGGAGACCTATGCCAACGTGCCGTGGATCATCAATCATGGCGCCGAAGCTTTCGCGGCCCTGGGCACTGCTACCAGCAAGGGGACCAAGATCTTCTCCCTGACCGGCAAGGTCATGAACGGAGGTCTCATCGAGGTCCCCATGGGTACGACTCTGCGCCAGGTCATCTTCGAGATCGGGGGCGGTATGTGGCCGGGCCGGCAATTCAAGGCCGTCCAACTGGGGGGACCTTCCGGAGGGTGTCTACCTGAATCGCTGCTGGACGAGCCCATCGATTTCGAGAGTCTCGTAGCAGCCGGGTCCATGATGGGTTCGGGGGGCATGGTGGTAGTCGACGACACCACCTGCATGGTGGACTTCGCTAAGTTCTTCCTGCGTTTCACAGCAGAGGAGAGCTGCGGCAAGTGCGTGCCGTGCCGTGTGGGCACCACTCGCATGTTGGAGATTCTGGAACGCATCTCGGCCGGAGAAGCCGATCTGGAGGACCTCGACCTGCTGGAGAGATTGGCGGAGGACGTCGTAGAAGGTTCTCTCTGCGCCCTGGGCGGAAGCGCACCCAACCCGGTGACCTCTACGCTCAGATATTTCCGGGACGAGGTGCTCGCTCACGTGGTCGACAAGGTCTGCCCGGCGCGGGTATGTCGGCCTCTGATCCGTTATGTCATCAACGCCGAAGCCTGTACTGGTTGCCAAGCGTGTTTCACGGCCTGCCCGGTGGGAGCCGTAGCCGGCGAGCGCAAGGCTCCTCACAAGATCGACCTGAAGACTTGCATAAAGTGCGATACCTGCCGTCAGGTGTGCCGCTTCGACGCGGTGAGAGTCGAGACGGGGGCTCTCGCTCCACTCGGAAGAGGTAAGAGATGATGGTCAAGCTGACTATCGACGGAAGACAAGTCGCTGCTGCTCCAGGCGAGACTGTGCTAGAGGTCGCCCAGCGGGAGGGTATCGTCATCCCAGCCTTGTGTCATCAGCCGGGTATGCCGGCGTGGGGCGGATGCCGACTCTGTCTGGTCGAGCTGGAGGGGGTGGACAAGTTACAGGCCGCCTGCACTACCTGGGTGAACGAGGGCATGGTGGTGAAGACCGACACCGAGCGGGTACGGGCGCGTAGGACCAGCTACGTCAAGATGTACCTGTCCGACCACAACGCCTACTGCGAAGCCCCCTGCACCCATGCCTGCCCCACCCATGTCGACATCCCGGGCTTTCTAGCCTTGCTCAAAGAGGGCGAACTGGCTGCCGCGGCGGCCTTGGTGCGGGAAGAGCTGCCCTTCCCGGGCATCCTCGGCCGTATCTGCCCTGCCTACTGTGAGCCTGTCTGCCGGCGGGGTGAAGTGGATGAACCGATAGCCATCTGTGCCTTGCACCGCCTGCTGGGAGACCATGAGCCCACCCGACTGACTACCGCCCCCGCCAGTGGGCGGCGCGTGGCTGTGGTGGGAGCTGGTCCTGCCGGCCTTTCTGCGGCTTGGTTCTTGACCACCCGGGGCCACCAGGTCACTCTCTACGACGCCGAGGCCAAGCCCGGGGGTCAGTTGCGTTACGTCCTGCCGGAATTCCGTTTGCCGGAAGCGGTCCTTGATCGCGAGCTCGAGCCGCTTTGGGAGGCCGGAACCCGGTTTGTAGGTGATTCCAAGCTCATCCACGCCAAGGAAGAAGAGCTCCTAGAGGCGGGCTTTGATGCCGTCATAGTGAGCACTGGTCGGTCGGAGCCTAGCACTTCGCCAGATACGGACGAGGACTGGGTTCAGCTCGCCGCCCGCGTTCTCCGACTCCCCCCGCAGAGCCTGGCTTCCGTCTGGCAGAGCCTGGACTTCTTGCGCGCGGGGCGCTCGGGGCATCCGCCCGAGCTTCCAGGCCCGGTGGTAGTCCTTGGCTCCGGCCTGGCTGCCCTCGATACAGCCCGGACAGCCCGGCGTCTAGGGCCAGGCCCTGTGCGCGTCATAAGACTGGACGGCCAGGTCTGGGACGAGGCCGACAAGGAAGCAGCGGCCGCCCGAGAGGAAGGCGTCATACTGATGACAGCCGCGGAGCTGGGAGCCGCTTCTGCCACCGGGTGGGAGCAAGGCGCCACACTGATCACGGCCGAGAGAAGGTGGGTAAGAGAAGAAGCGGGAAGAACCCTGCCGCCAGGCGCCAGTGATTTGCGCGCCGGGCTGGCTGTAAACCCCTTCACGGGGCGTACCGCCTGCCCAGGACTGTTCGTGACCGACGCCGTCACAGGTGGGGCTACTAAGGAAGAGGCCGATTCCGCCATACATGCTGTGGCGGCGGGTAAGCGCGTTGCGCTGGCAGTTGACGCCTGGCTACGCGGCGAAGACCTGGTCAGACTCGAGGACCGACTGGCCGAATATGTCCGTCTGCCCTATCTCGAGCAGCTGGGAAAGGCCGCACAGCTCAGCGAGTTGGAACGCAGATTGGGCGAACGCAGCCCCGTCTGGCTCAAGATGGGCATAAACGCTCGGCCGGCTTCCCGGGCCCGGATGCCCAAGACTGCGATCAAGACCAGGCTGACCAGTCTTCAGGCAGAAGTGGAGAAAGGCCTGAGTGTAGCGGCAGCTCGCAAGGAGGCGGAGCGCTGTCTGGAATGCGAATGCCCCAGCCTGGGTGCCTGTGAGCTGCAGCGCCTGGGGGTGGAACACGGGGTCATCGACAATGAGCTGGCGAGAAGGGGGGCTCGCGTGCGCACCGTCTCGCCCCAATACGAACACCCCTTCATCAGACGAGACATGCGGCGGTGCATCGCCTGCGGTCGTTGCGTACGCGTGTGTCGGGAGATCGCCGGGCCTGCCTGCTACGATTTCACCGGCCGCGGCTTCGCCATCCATATCGACACCCCCTACGGTGAAGCCCTGCAATTAGCGGACTGTATTTCTTGCGGGCGCTGCGTCACCGTCTGCCCCACGGGCGCTCTCAGCTTCAACGAACGGGTGCTGACCTCGTTCAGAGTGGACGAGACCCGCTGCATCCTGTGCCGGCAATGCGTGGAAGTGTGCCCGGTCGGTGCCCTCGCAGAGGCCGCAGAGTTCGAGAGGGCCCGGCAAGCCTGGCTCAGACTGGTGGAGCAGGGCAGTAGACTAGCCGGTGGCCATCGCATGTGCGCCGGCTGTGGCGCTCCCATAGTGGTCCGGCAGGTTCTGATGGCTACTCAGGAACCTGTGGTGGTCAGCGCCGCCACGGGCTGCCTGGAAGTCAGCACGACCATCTATCCCTACACCTCCTGGAAGACCAGCTTCATCCACACCGCTTTCGAGAATGCCGCCGCTACGCTGAGCGGGGTAGAAACAGCCTACCGAGCGCTGAGAAAGAAGGGCTTGATCGACAAGGATATTCGCTTCATCGCATTCGGCGGCGATGGAGGCACCTACGACATCGGACTGCAGTCCCTGTCGGGAGCGATGGAGCGTGGTCACCGGATGCTCTATGTCTGCTACGACAACGGGGCCTACATGAACACCGGCTTTCAGCGTTCAGGAGCTACGCCTACAGCGGCCTGGACCACTACCAGTCCCGTCGGAGAAGAGTCCGCGGGCAAACTCGAGCACCGAAAGAACCTCACCGAGCTCATGATCGCTCACGGGATCCCCTATGTGGCCCAGGCTTCCCCTCACGACCCCCGGGACTTGGTCCGCAAAGCAGCCAAGGCTCTGTCCGTCGACGGGCCCACCTTCCTCAATGTCATCGCACCTTGCCCCCGAGGATGGCGAGCTGACGGCGCCGAGACCATCGAGTTGGCCCGGGGGGCGGTGAACACCTGTTACTGGCCGCTCTTCGAGTACGAGGACGGGGAGTACCGGCTGACTTATCGCCCGCGCTACAAGCAGCCGCTTGCGCCCTGGTTGAAGCGGCAGGGACGCTTCGCCCACCTGTTCCAGCCCGGTTTTGAAGAAGCCTTGGAGCGACTCGAGCGCTGGGTCGATGGAGAGTGGGACAAACTGCTGCGTAAGTGCGGAGAACCCAGCGAAGCCGAGTGGCAGGCTCGGCTGACCGCAAAAGGCTGTCTGCTTCGGTAAGGTGAACCGACTGCAGAGGGTTCGCTGCCGCAGCCGACTCAGTCGTCGGCTGCGGCAGCGTCGATAGCCATCCTCCGCGCCCTCTTGGTCGCGCTGCGCCGCTTCTTAGCCGCGAGACGGCGCTCCTCAGCCTCGAGTGGAGCCTGGGTGGGAACCCTGGGAGGAGGTTCTTCCAGAGCTTTGCGCAGCAGCATCACCAGACGTTTACGAGCTGCCTCCTTGTTGGCATGCTGGGTGCGGAACTTCTGGGAAGTGATCCTTAGCACGCCGCTCCGACCGATGCGTCCCCCCAGTTCCTGGCGTAGGCGAGAGCGCATCTCCGGAGAGAGGGAGGGCGAACCCTCGACGTCGAAACGGAGGGTCACGCGAGTGTTCACCTTGTTGACATTCTGGCCTCCCGGACCGGCACTCCGAGAGGTGGTGAACACCAACTCCTCGTCGGGAATCTCGAGCTCTTCGCTTACCTTTACCATGCCCTAGAGTCTAGACCATACTTTGCATTGTGCCTGCAAGGCAACGAGTAGAGGTGCAGTCGGTGGAAGGCGAGGCGAATATGCTCTCTGGGGAACACCAAGCGAAGCTGCGGTCTGAGCAACACGGACGGCTTCAGAGGGCCTGGGCGGAAGCAAGGGCCGCATCGGACGCCTGGGAAAAGCCTAGACATCAGAGCTCGCACGCGACCTCCCCGTCCCCCGAGGGCCTAGACCGACCGGGCAGTGACCCCCGCGCCTTCCTCACCACGCTTTTCTGGGCCATGGTAAAGGCAGCCGCACCCGAGAACGTACTACCGGGCCATCTGCCCTCGCCCCCCAAAGGGCGTACCGTGGTGGTGGGAGCAGGCAAGGCCGCCGCAGCCATGGCCCAAGTGGTCGAAGAACTTTGGGAGGGTCCGCTTTCTGGCGTGGTGGTGACCCGTTATGGCCACAGTCCCGACTATCAGCGCCGGACGACCCGACCGCGGATACAAGTCCTCGAGGCAGGCCATCCTCACCCAGACGAAAACAGCGTGAGGGCAGCCCGACGAGTCCTAGCAGAGGTCAGCGGATTGTCGGCGCAGGACCTGGTGCTGGTGCTTCTGAGTGGGGGCGGCTCGGCCCTGCTTACCCTGCCTGCCCCCGGCCTCAGCCTGGCTGACGTCGTCGAGACCAGCCGTCTCCTCCTTGCCACTGGTGCCACCATCCAGGAGATCAACTGCGTGCGCAAACACCTCACCGTGTTAGCGGGAGGCGGCCTGGCAGCAGCTAGCTACCCCGCTCGCGTAGTGACTCTGGCGATTTCTGATGTAGTCGGCAACGACCACACGGTGATAGCTTCCGGCCCCACTGTCGCCGACCCCACCACCTTCGCCGATGCCCGCGCTATAGTCGCTAGCTACCGGCTGGAACTGCCCACTGCGGTCAACCGACACCTGGAGCTAGCTCGAGCGGAGACCCTCAAGCCCGGCGACCCCCGGCTGGTGCGGACGCAGTACGTCCTAACGGCTACCCCCGAGGATGCCCTCGCCAGAGCGGCTGCGACGGCGAGGGAAGGCGGCGTCACGCCCGTAGTGCTGGGCTGTGACTGGCAAGGAGAGTCTCGAGAAGTGGCTGCCACCCAAGCTCAGCTCACCCTGGAAACGGGGGATCGTGAGAAACGACCTTTTGTGGTTCTCTCTGGCGGGGAGACTGCAGTCACTGTGCGCGGCTCAGGCCAGGGTGGCCGCAACACAGAGTTCCTTCTCGCTCTTGCCCTAGCCTTCGAAGACCTGGGTCACTCGGCCTTCACGGCAGCCTTGGCAGCCGATACCGATGGTTTCGATGGCACAGGGACCAACGCGGGCGCCTTCCTCTTTCCCCATACTCTTGCCCGAGCTCGAGCTGCCGGACTCGAACCCCAACACCTACTGGACCAGAACGACAGCTATCGCCTTTTTGCAGAGCTCGGGGAGCTGCTCCTGACCGGACCCACGTACACGAATGTCAACGACTTCCGAGCCATCCTGGTGAGCTAAGGGCTCGACCGGCTGAGGCCCGACCGGCTGAGGCCCGACCGGTTCAAGAAGAAGCGCCCACCGAGGCGATCAGACCGGGAGAAAGCTCGGATATGCTCCCGAGGACGACCCTGGCTAGCCCCAACGCCTCCGCAGTGGGTGGATACACGCTATTGGGGACAGCCACTACTACCAGCCCCGCAGCGGCGGCGGAGGCAATGCCATTAGAAGAGTCCTCCACGGCCACCGCCTGCTCTGGCTCTGCTTCGAGTCGGCGGCAAGCTTCAAGATAGACGTCAGGCGCCGGTTTCCCGACCGGAACCTCATCGGAAGAAACCACTGCGCTGAAGTGCCCTGCCAGACCGGCCAACTCCAGGGCACACTCGATCAACTCTCGTGGCGAGGAAGACGCCACCCCTAGGCGGTAGCGAGAAGCCAGCTGTTCTATGACCTCCCGAGCTCCCGAGACCAGGGGCAAGTGTCGCGCGTATTCCTCTTTGAGGGCCTGGACGATGCCAGCATAGATCTCCTCGTCGCTTAGCGGAATCCCACTGGCTTCCCGCATATAGGCCGCCCACTGCATGGAGTTGGCCCCCATCACCGCCGGCTGGTCATGCTCATCCCAGCGGCCGCCATGGGCCAACGCGAAGTCCTTCCGCACCGAATTCCAGATCTCTTCGCTGTCTAGAATTACGCCGTCCAGGTCAAAAACGATTGCTTGGATCGCCATAGAGCAGTAGCTTAGCAGACAGCGCACAGGCAAAGCAGAGGCCGCGCGCAGTGAGCGATACGCCGGCGACCATGCACAGCGCCTCGCTTCGCGCTAGAATCACCCAAAAAGGAGGCGGGACGTGATCGACTGGCAGAACAAGATCGTTGGTGAAGGGCTCAGTTTCGACGACATCCTGCTGATTCCCGCCGAGTCTGCCGTCTTGCCCAAAGAGACCGACGTCCGCACCCGACTCACCAACAAGATAATCCTCAACATACCGCTTCTCTCGGCGGCTATGGACACAGTCTCGGAGACTGCGTTAGCCATCGCACTCGCCCGGGAAGGCGGTCTGACCATCATCCACAAGAATCAACCGATCGAGCGCCAGGCGGAGATGGTACGCAAAGTCAAGAGGAGCGAGGCGGGGATGATCGTGGATCCCATCACTCTGCCCCTCACCGCCACTTTCGGGGACGCCGAGGCGCTGATGCGCGAGTATCACATCTCCGGGGTGCCCATCGTCCATCCCGACGGGACGCTGGCCGGTATCGTGACCAACCGGGACACACGCTTCGAAACGGATCCCCACAAGCCCATCACCGAGCTCATGACCTCGAAGAACTTGGTGACAGTTCCGGTGGGCACCACTCTGACGGAGGCCAAAGAGCAATTCAAGATCCACAAGATCGAGAAGCTTCTGGTGGTGGACGAGGATTACAAGCTGCGAGGTCTTATCACTATCAAAGACATCATGAAGATGATCGAGTTCCCCAATGCCTGTAAGGACGAACTGGGACGTTTGCGGGTGGGAGCCGCAGTAGGCGTGGCGAAGGACACAGCGGAACGGGTAGCCGCCCTGGTGGAAGCTCAAGCCGACATCATCTGCATCGACACGGCTCACGGGCATTCCAAGGGAGTGCTCGATACCGTGGCTTGGATCCGTGAGCAGTACCCTGACATACAGCTGATGGCGGGCAACGTAGCCACCGCGGAGGGCACAAAGGCCCTGATCGAGCGGGGAGTAGACTGCGTGAAAGTAGGCATCGGGCCCGGTTCCATTTGTACCACCCGCGTCGTGACCGGGTGCGGAGTGCCCCAGATAACGGCCATAGCCGACTGTGCAGCGGAGGCCTACAAGTACGGGATCCCGGTGGTAGCCGATGGCGGTATCCGCTATTCGGGTGACGTGGTGAAAGCCCTGGCAGCCGGTGCACACAGCGTGATGATAGGTTCCCTCTTCGCGGGCACCAGCGAGAGTCCTGGGGAGCGGATCCTGTGGGAAGGCCGCAGCTACAAGGTCTACCGGGCCATGGGTTCGGTCGGAGCCATGAGCGAAGGCCATAGCGCTGACCGTTACTTCCAGGAGGACCAGAAGAAGCTCGTTCCCGAGGGCATAGAAGGCATGGTCCCCGACAAGGGCCCTCTGGCGGATGTGGTGTTCCAGCTGATAGGCGGCTTGCGGGCAGGAATGGGCTATACCGGCTGTGCGACCATCGAGGATCTCCACAAGAAGGCCCGCTTCGTCCGTATCTCTGCGGCTGGTCTAACCGAAAGCCATCCGCATGATGTGCAGATCACGAAAGAGGCGCCCAATTACGAGCGGCGCATGCCTTTCTCGTAGAAGCACTCGACTCCGGCGCCGCTTGCACCAGTGTCGGCTGGGCCTAGCTCAATGGCCATGGTGAGCCAGGGTTTGCGTCACTACCTGCTCGACCTCGGCCAGAGTGCGGTCATCGACCTCGAGCTCGTCCAGCTCCGCCAAGGGGTTTGAGATCAACGAACCGAGACTGGCCAACGCCCCCCTTGTCAACATGAAATAAGCGGCACTCTCTCGGCTTGCACAATCCAGACAGACGACGCCACCCAGCTCAGGCGAGTATCCCACTAAGGACTCCGTACCGCCACAGCGGGCGCACCCGCTGACCACAGGAGCGTATCCCAGAACAGCAAGCAGTTTGAGCCGCGTGGACAGGACCACACAGGCGGCATCCCGGGGACTCGCGCTTCCAGCCAAGCGAGCCACGCCCCGCACGAGGAGGTTGAAGACCGGCGGGTTGGCCTCCTCCACCGGAAACAGGTTGCGCACGGCCGCCAGAAGACGAGCACCCTCCTCCATGCGGAACAACTCATCACGGACGCCCTGAAAGGTACGGAGGGTCTCCACCCCCGTCACCGTGTACAGGGAACCTCGCCCACTGTGCAGGCTCACCCGCACTAGACCGAAGGGTTCTAGCCGCCCTCCCACCTTGGACGTGGTCCTACGTAGACCCTTGGCCAGAGCGCTCAGCTTCCCGCGGTCCCGCGTGTAGAGCGTGATGATGCGGTCGGCTTCCCGGTAGCGCATCGACCCGATGACAAGGGCCTCGGTGGTGAATAACCGGGAGCCCATCCCCGCCTCCCGTGCTCAATCCTTGTGGGCCGAGAACTCTTTGATTATCTGGGCAGCGTGAGAAGTACCGATGCGGGCGGCCCCCGCGTTGATCATGAGTTCGGCGTCTTCGGCTGTGCAGATACCGCCCGCGGCATCCACACCCACGCTCTCCGGGAGAAGGTCGCGGAATAACTCCACATCTTTGGCCGTGGCTCCCCCGGGAGCAAAACCGGTGGAGGTCTTGATGAAATCAGCCCCCGAATCTTCGACTATCTTGCAGACCAGCCGCTTCAACTTCTCGTCCAGGTAGTAGGCCTCCACGTTGGCCTTGACCAAGACCAGACCGCGGCCTGAGTTCACGCTCGCCATCCGCACCGTCCGCACCACGCTGCGGAGCTCGTCCCGCACGTAGCGGAAGTCGCCGGAGAGCATCGCCGGGATGTTGAGAACCACGTCAAGCTCATCAGCCCCCATCGCCACTGCCTGTTCCGCAGCAACCACTTTGGTCCGCTGCAGATCCGCTCCAAACGGGTAGGAGACGACCGTCCCCACCTTGACGTCATAGCCTTGGAGCAACTGACGCGCCACGGGGACCCAATAGGGTAGGACACACACCGAGGCAAAATGGTAAGAGATGGCGTCACGGCACAGCATCTCCACCGCCGTGGTCGTGCTCGTTGCCTCGAGAAGGGTACTGTCGATGGTCTTGGCGAGTTCTTCGACTCTCACGACGAAGCTACCTCCTTCCTGGGTCTTCTATCATACACTGCCCGTCAACCCCTTCTTCGAAGCGCCAACGCAAGAGATAACGGTCCTCCCCTGGGCCGTAGAAGTCAGGGACGAACCGTTCCTCCGCGAACCCGAAGCGACGATAGAGAGCGAGGGCCCGGGCATTGTCTGGCGCCACTGTGAGTAACAGCCCCTGGGCCCCGAGTCGACGACTTTCTTGACTCACCAGCTCCAGGAATCGTCTGCCGACCCCCCGACCCCGCCATCCAGGCCGGAGATAGAAACCTACCAAGTAAAGGAACTCCGGCTCATCCAGCATCCGCAGCAATTGACACGCGCCCGCGACCTCCTCGCCCTGCCAGGCTACAAACACGGCCCCGGCCTCCGCCATGACAGCCAGGTCGCACGCGCGCAGCCCCACGACCCCGAAAGCCTCCTCATCGTATGCCGCCAACAGGGCAAGAAGCTCGGGCCCTGGTCGCCGGACCCGCTCTAACCGAAGCTCGGTCTGCGGCGGCTGCGAGCCAGCGCAGGGCGGGTCCTCTTTCGACTTGGGGGCCGGATGGTCGGTCATTCCCGCGGCGATAACGCGTTGTTCTCTCCCGGACGAGTGGTCATCGGCCCTGAGGAGCGACCCGCGAGCCCCTGCTGTAGCCGCGAGACCGAAAGAACCACCCACCGTCCGCGTTGTTTGTGGACCAGAGGCAGTTCGGCATCGATCTCGGCAAAAAGGGAGAGACAGGCGTCGTCAGGAACGGCTGTCGCGGCCGCGTTCGCCTGCGCGAACGCGGCCGCGACCACCCTCGTCCGACGCTCCTGTCCAGCCTTCAGCGCTGCGGCCGCGGCTTCCAGCGCGGCCGCCGCCGACCCTACTCTAATGCGACCCTCTTCGTCCAGCAGGGCCACCGCCACAGGCGCGTGCACAAGCGCTTGTTTGGCCGTATCTATCAGCCGCCCCATGAGCGGGGCCAAATGATCCTCGTCCAAGTCTACGGCGCCTCCCTTGCGCTCCGCCACCTACCCTGCTAGCGACCGCCTCGCCACTTCCTATGACCACAGCTGAAAGATCAGCGTGGTCACCAGCGTCCCGAGGAGCGCCCCCAAGACTACCTCAAACAAGGAATGTATCCCCGCCTGCACACGACTCTGGGCAGCCAGCACCGCCACAATGAAGGTCAGTGCGCTGACCAATACCCCTTGAGGAGAACCCACCACCAGGAAGGTCACCGCCGTCCACCCAGCAAAGGCCACAGCCGCATGGCCGGAGGGCAGTCCCCCCGAGAGCGGCGTACCCCGCTTGCCCAGAGCTTTCAGGCCGATCACGAGCAGAACAACCACAGCCAAGGCCACCACGGTCAGATGGGCAGGGGTGCGCCGGATAGCGGTAAACAGATCCAAGGAGACCTGAGCCACGCGGTCGGCCAAGACCAGGTAGCCCACGACCAACGCATTAACAGCGGCAAGCAATACCGCACCGGCGGCCATGTCCTTGGCTATCTTGGCCCGGCTGTCAAACTCGTCGGTCACGATGTCCACGACCGTCTCCACTGCAGAGTTGACCATCTCGGCCGTAAGAACAAAGGTGATGGCGATGAAGACCGCCACCAGCTCGAGTCGCGATACGTTGAGCAGGATGCTGGCCACCAAGACCAGCAGCGCCACCACCATGTGGATGCGCATGTTGCGCTGATGACGGACTGCGAAGACCAGGCCTTGAAAGGCGTGGTTGAAACTTTGGAGCAAAGATGTCCGTCGCCGATTCTGAGCCATCTCGGGCCTTCCTCGGCCAGTCTGTCAGCCCTGGTCTAGAGCCCGGCGGCCGCGCTCGTTCAGGGTGAGAGCGGCTGTGGTCTCCCCCAGTCCCGCCACTATCTCTGCCTCGCGTTCACGCATCTCACCCTTGTCCGTCTCATGGTCGTAGCCGAGCAGATGGAGGACTCCGTGGACCAACGTCCAAGCCAACTGGGCCTCGAAAGTAGTGCTTTCTTCACGACTATACTCAAGCACCAGCTCGGGACATACCACCACCTCACCGAGCTCATCAGCCTCGTCCAACCAATCGCCTCTCTTGACCTGCGGAAAACTGAGCACATCGGTCGGGCCTTCCGCCGCACGATAACGCTCATTCAGATCGGCCATTTCGCGCATATTCACAAAGGCCACGGCCACCTTCCCCCACACCTTCTCAGCCCGCAGGACCGCCTCGACGACGCTCTTCACAGCTCGCCGGTCGCGCACCCAGCCCGTGTGGTCTACCACATCAACCAGCAGACGACTCATGCTCCGCAGCCTTCTCGTTCTCGCTGGACCCGCTGCTCCCCTCTACTGCCGCCTCCGGCTCCCCTGGGCCGACACGCAGCGCCGCGGCACTCGGAGGCACTCCCCGGCTGCCGGTCTGTCTCTGCTCGTGTTGCCCGTTGCGTTCCGGGTAACTGATCCGGTGTCCGAGCAACCCGCGGAGGGTCACGTCAAAAGCTTCCTGGATCTTACGCAGGTCGGCCTGAGTCAATTCAGACTCATCGAGCTGTCCATCCTCGATCTTCTGCTTGACTATCTCTTGTATGACTCCCTGGATCTTACGTCGGGTAGGATTCTGCATAGCGCGGACCGCCGCTTCCACCGCGTCCGCCAACATGATTATCGCGGCTTCCTTGGACCGCGGCTTCTGCTCTTCGTAACGGTAGCTCTCTTCGTAGACCGGTTCTTTGGATTCCTCCAAGGCCTTATGGTAGAAGTAAGCGAGCACCGAGGTCCCGTGGTGCTGCTTGATGATATCCACCACCGGCTGAGGCAGTCCGTAAAGACGAGCTAGGTTCTCTCCGTCTCGCACGTGAGCTGTTATGGCCAGCTTCGATAGATTGGGGCTGAGCCGGTCATGGGGGTTGTCCACGTATATCTGGTTCTCCACGAAGTATTCCGGGCGTATGGTCTTCCCGATGTCGTGGTAGTAAGCGCCGACCCGAGCCAGCAGGGGGTCGGCTCCTATGGCCTCTGCGGCGGCTTCGGCAAGGTTGCCCATCTGAATGCTGTGATTGTAAGTACCCGGTGCGACTTGCAGGAGCTTCTTCAGCAAGGGATGAGCCGGGTTAGCCAACTCGAGCAGGCGTAGGGGAGTGGTCAGGTTGAACACCGTGTCCAGGATCAGGAGAAGAATGACCGTAAGAGCTCCGGCCAGCGCGCCGCTGGCCAGCCCCCAAAGACCACGGCGCGCCGCGTCCAAGAAAGAGGCTTCGGTAAAGGTTTCAACAAAGAAGATGGCAACAAAAGCGAGTCCCATGGTGGCCACTCCGGCCCCCAGCAAGGCGGCCCGTTGGGTCACCCGCGAGACCAGATACAACGAGATAGCAGCGACCAGAAGTCCTGCCACCGTGTAGCGCATTTCCAGGTCAGTAAGAAGTCCGATGTTGACTGCCGATAACGTCACCAGCAACAGTGCGCTCCTCGCGTTGAGCACCACGGTCACTACCATGCCTAGAGCAGCCAGCGGAATCAGGTAGGGCGAAAGAGGTTCGAGGACCAGAAGGCGAGCCACCGCCGTCCCCCCCAAGAACAGCGAGACCAGAGCCAGCAACATGTTGTTCTCTAGTGGCTTGCTCTTGTTGAACCGCTTGAGTAGCCGCGAGAAGGCTGCAGCCTCAAACAGCACCATGAAGAAGATACCGAGATATACCTTGAAACCGGAGCGGTGACCACCTAGACCCAGCGCTTCGAGCACGGCGAGATGGCCGCTGGTTAGGACCTCACCTTGGCGCACGACTACGTCTCCTTGGCGGACACTGACAGTCACGGGAGCAACCTGGGCCATGGCCGCTTGCCGGCGGGCTTCGGTCTGCACTTCGTCGACTACTTGGTTGGGCCGTATGAAGTTGGAAACCACTGTGGAGAGTACCGTGGCGTCAGCCGGTGAGGAAACCAGCGATTCCGCTATGGCCTGAAGGTCCTTGCGGGCTTGATCAAGAGAGGACTCAGTGATTCCATGGGAGAAGAGGGTAGTCAAGGCGCCCAGGCACTGCCGTTCCATGCGGTCATATTCGCCGGCACTCAGGCTGAGAAGGTAGATCAGGGTCTCCCGATCGATGCTCTCGGGGGTCTTCGCTGCGAGTTCTTCCGCGGCGTCCACAAGATCACGGCCTGCAGCTACTTCCGCTCGCAATCCTGAAATCTCTGCGAAGAAATCGCTCAACTCCTGAGTGGCCTTGGGCAGGGCATCAGGGTCGGCTCTGTACACCGGCTCCACCAGATCCGCGACCTGGGCCTTGAGAGCCTCGGTAGCCTTCGCATCCAGCACAGTGACCGACTTGTCAGCGACCACCGTCCGGGGAGCAGGGTGGGCCACAACGAAACCCCGGAGCGTGGGCAAATAGGCAGTGGAGATGATCGCAGTGAGACCCACGACAAGACAGGCCAGCAAGACCAGTTCGAAGCGCAAGCGGTCCCGCTTGTCGATCCATTCGCGGAGGTCAGCTATGCGCGTACGAAGCAGGAAGCGATATTGGTCCATGAAATACGAAAAGGATCAGTCGCTGGGTGAGGCAGCTTCGCGGAGATTCCCGCTTTTCTCTACCGGAGACCGGGACCCCGCTCTCCGCAGAGAGCGATGCTTCTCGGTGTGAAGTTTGTACGCCGACACAATCTCCTGGACTAGCTTATGACGGACCACATCCTGACTACCAAAATAGATGAAGGCGATGTCGGGAATGCCAGCGAGCACTTCACACACGTGGACAAGACCGGAACGCTGTCCCCGAGGTAGATCGATCTGGGTGATGTCCCCCGTCACGATCATCCGGGAACCGAAACCCAGACGCGTCAGGAACATCTTCATCTGCTCTGGGCTTGTGTTCTGGGCTTCGTCCAGTACTATCAGAGAGTCGTTCAGAGTGCGCCCACGCATGTAGGCCAGGGGCGCCACCTCGATGGTGCCCCTCTGCAAGTGTTCGGCCAGCCGCTCGCTGTCCATCATGTCATACAGGGCATCAAAAAGAGGCCTAAGATAAGGATCCACCTTCTCCATAAGCCCGCCGGGTAGGAAACCCAGCTTCTCTCCTGCCTCGACTGCGGGCCTGGTCAGGATGACGCGGTTGACCTCGCCCCGAAGCAGCGCCGAGGTCGCCATGGCCATGGCTAGATAGGTCTTGCCAGTGCCGGCTGGACCTATGCCGAACGTGATGGTATGGGTCCTGATGGCATCGACATACGCCTTCTGGTTGACCGTCTTCGGCCTGATGCGCCGACCGCGATGCTCGATGATCACGTCACCAACGATGTTGCCCAGCTCCCGCGTCCAGTTCTTCCGGCCGGCGCTGAGAGAGGCGGCCAGTTCCAGGGTCGAGCGGTCGAGCGTCTGACCTGCGCTGACCAGGGCGACCAGCTCGGCTACCAGAGCCTCGCCCCTTTCCACCTCGGCCGCTTCGCCGTCCAGGGTGAGCTGATTGCCCCTGAGGGTGATGTCACAGCTGAGGAGGCTCTCAAGAGTGCGCAGGTGAGCATCGTGCTCCCCGACAAGAAGGGCCGCCACACGGTTGTCCAAGTCGATCTTCTTGGTGAAGTACTCGGCGCTCACGCCGCCCCTCCCCCTCGGACCGTCCGCGACCAGGTATGACTTTGGCCGCGCCCGCTTCACGCCGATAGCCGCTCCTTAACCAGCTTGGCAGCCAACTTGCCGTCGACGCTCCCCCCGCCCTTGGCCATGACTGCGGACATGACCTTGCCCATGTCCTTGGGCGAACTGGCCCCGACCTCCTTGACCACTTCGTCGATAAACTGGGCAAGCTGACCTTCGTCCATCTGGGCCGGCAGTAGACTGCGGATGAGGCTGGCGGCAAAGTCTTCGTACTCAGCCAGATCCTCACGGCCGCCCGCCCGAAAGGCCTCTAGCGACTCTTCCCGGCGCTTGAGCTCCCTGCGCAGAACAGCCACCTCTGCCGTGTCATCGAGCTCAGTGCGAAGGCGCTTCGCTTCGTTCTGCAGCTCGCAAAGCACCATGCGGAGAGCCGACACCCGCCGTCTGTCGCCAGCTTTAAGCGCCGACTTGATCTTTTCCTGAACCTGAGCAAGAACGCTCACCGGAAGTCACCCAGCTTCTCGCCCCCAAGGATGTGAAAGTGGAGGTGCGGTATCTCCTGACCGCCATCTGGACCCACATTGGTGAGTACACGATAACCGCTTGCGGCGACATCCACCTGCTCGGCCACGCGGACTATGAAGCGCAGCAGCTCGTGGCCTTGAGCCGCACCCCAGCCGTCGATGTCGTTGAGCGACGGGATGTGCTCGCGCGGTATGACCAGGATGTGCTGTGGTGCCTTGGGATTGATGTCGCGGAAGGCCACGAAATGCTCGTCCTCAAGCACCTTCTGGCTAGGAATGTGTCCAGCAGCTATCCGACAGAAGATACAGTCATCCATGGCGCCTGATTATACTACCAATCCTCCAGCACAAACCGAGCCACGGCTACCGCTATAGGTCCTGCCGTTTCGGTTCGGAGAACCGCCTGTCCCAGCCTGGCCCGCTCCATTCCGAACTTGACAAAGTAGCTCTCGTCCAACTGTGACCAGCCACTCTCCGGTCCCACCCAGAGCGCCACGGGAGGCCGTCGGCTGGCCGGAACCGATTCGGGCTGGGAGCATGAAACCTCGCCAGAACTGTGCAGCACCTCACCGAGGCTGCGCGGGGCCTCGGGATCGAGCACCACGGAGCGGGCTCTCTTTCTTTCCAGCCACTCTTGCGCCGCCTCCACAGAGGGAAGAAACTCGACGGCAGGCACGCTGGTCTGCTTGCTCTGCTTGGCAGCCTCCCTGGCAATACGTTGCCAGCGGCTGGAACGCTCGCTCGACCCCCGACTTGGACTCACCCCCTTGAGTCCGAGGAGGAGAAAGAAGCTAGCTCCTGCTTCGGTACCTTTTTCCACCACGTAGTCCAGGAGCGACGGTCTCTCCACCCTCTGG
>CAKZRW010000008.1 GCA_937148845.1 uncultured Actinomycetes bacterium
CGAGGTTAAGTACCCGAGCGAGCTGTGCGGCCGCTCTTCATTGTATGCGCGTGTCCACATACCGGCGAGGGCTTCGGTCTCTCGAAGGCTGGCGAAGCTCTCGGTGCTAAGGAGTTCAGCGCGGAGACGGGATTGGAAGGCTTCAGCCTATCCGTTCTTTCAGAAAGCACCCGGCTCCCCGTAGAGAGTGCCGATCTCCGCCCGCTCGACCCAGGCTCTAATGGCCTTGGCGATGAATTCGGGGCCGTTGTCGGATCTTGCGTAGGCAGGGATGCCTTTCTGGTTCATGAGCACGATGAGGCGATCGACCACATCAAGCGAGGTAAGATGCTGGGCAGGAAAAAGCTCAAAACGCTCCCGGGTGAACTCGTCGATCGCTGTCAGCCATTTGAGGGGGCGGCAGCGTTCATCCTGGTCGAAGAGGAAGTCTCGGGCCAAGTTTACAGCCGGTAGATGCGCTTGCGGCTGACCGGGAAACCCTCCCGGCGCAGCAGGGCCCGGATGCGCCGGTATCCATAGCGGGGATGCTTGCCTACCAGTGCCCGCATACGAGCGAGAATCACCGGCTCGTCTGCCGGGATCTCGCGGGTAAAGCATTGGGTTGAGCTGTTCTGCCTGACCAGGCGACAAGCCCGACGCATCCGAAACCGCAAACTCGCTCACGAGACGATGCACGGCGTGGCGGCAATAGGCCGGGCTCAGAAATCTCCCTTGCCGAGCTCCTTCGGACTTGTAAGATCGGCGGTGGTCATCCCGCCATAGAGCTAGTACCAGCAGTAGTAGGTCTTCTCGGAGATGGCGAGATCCTGATAGGTCTGAGCGATGTGACGACCGGCGGCGTGACCGGTCTCCACGTCCCGCAAAATCCTCACGATCGGCTCGGGCGTGTGCCTCTTCCCTTTGGGCACCGACGTTCGTCCTTCCCGGCCTTCTTGGCCATTCAAGGACTCTCAGTCTAGCTGGTATTGACCGGGGAGAGGCAGGCCATGGTCGCTTAGCATTGCCTTGAAGCCAGCGGTCCTCCCCGGTTTCTGTTTCTCTGGTTCCCACGGGTGCTATGCCAGGCAAAAAATGCGCAGTCTGGCGCTGCTCTGGGGCGAGCACGATGTCTGTCCGCACCAGGTTCTACACTAAACGGACTACGCCATTGGGACCCCAACCAAGGAGGGATAACATGAGGTCGTTCGTCAAGGCACTGGTTGTTTTCACGCTGGTTCTCGGCGTCAGCTTGACTAGCTGTTCAACGAGCGAAAGCCCCGTCACTACGTCACCAGGCTCAGAAGCCAAAGGTAAGGTTGGCACTCGTACTAACCCTGTTCCCTTTGGATCTGATGCCAAAGTGGGAGAGTGGAAGGTCAAGGTGACAGACTTTGTCGCGGACGCCACCCAGGCAGTCTTGAATGCCAACGTGTTCAACCACCCACCTGAAGCCGGTCAGCAATACGTCCTTGTTACTCTGGAGGCAACTTACGACGGCGCTGACTCGGGCACCTTCTGGATAGACATTTCCTATCGCTTTCTGGGAAACAAGGGCAACACTTTTGACTCGGGCTCCAGCTTCGCTGTGGCGCCTAATCCCATCATTGACGCAGGCGAGGCGTTTTCCGGAGCCGTCATAACTGGGGACTTGCTCTTTGCAGTGCCCAGCGATCAGGTGGCTGGCGGGCTGCTCATCCTTGAGCCGAGCTTCTCGTTTGATGACCCCACGTTCTTTGCGCTTGAGTAAGAAAAACTGAGCGACTTGGGATCGGAGCATGCGGACAGCGCCGAGAATTGACTGAGTATTGATAGCAGGGTAGCAAGCAATGTGGTAGATTAGTAGCGCAGGGTTCCCACGATAACGCCGTTGGCAAGACCTTCGGCGCTGCACGGTACGCCCCTAGGCCTTGGCCTTAGGGGTATCCGTTTTTCTGGGGGTCGTCGCAGCCGTGCAGCCCCTGTCTTGTTGCACTTCTGCTTCCCTTCCTGATTTCGTGACATCCTGAGTCCCAATCCGATTTCCGAAAGGGTCGCAGCGCATTTCTGTCCGCCTCGTATGCTAGGTTTGTAATATGCCTTTTGTCACGGTCGCCAATGCGCTGGGAGGAACGCACATGCGCTACTCACTAGGTCTCGACATCGGTAGCGAGAGCGTCGGCTGGAGCCTCGTCGAGCTGGACGATAGTGATGAGCCGACGCGCTTGATTCGGCTGGGTGTAAGGACTTTCGATGCGGCTCGCAACGAACGCGCGCAGGCGACCACTCCCAGCCAGGAGCGCCGGCTTGCCCGCAGCCAGCGCCGGAGACTTCGGAATCGGCAGCGGCGCATAAGACGCTTGGGGGCTTTGCTCCAAGATGTCGGCCTGGTCACCAGTCCAAGCCAACTTAATGACCTTCTTGTTACTTGGTCGAACGACCCCACACCCTGGCAACTGCGCGTGCAGGCATTGGACCGCAGGTTGGAAACGCGTGAGTGGGTGAGAGTCCTCTACCACCTGGCAAGACATCGCGGGTTCAGGGCCAGCAGACGCGCTGAACAGGCCCTTACCCAAAGCGAAGAGGAACGCTCGCGTCTCGGAGAAATGACTCGGAGTATGGACGAGATCGCGCGCGGGTGGCAAGAGGGCGGCTTTCGGACGGTCGCTGAGTATCTCGAATCATCCTGGTGGCCGCATGGTTCTCAGCGACGGAATCGAGACGGCAGCTACGTATGCACAATAAGCCGCGACGATCTGATACACGAAGTTCGCACCCTGTTCAGAGCTCAGCGAACACTCGGCAACCCTTGCGCCAGTCAAGAACTTGAGGACGCCTATGTAGCGATCCTGGATGAGGCCCCTTCGTTGCTCGAGGGCGATGCTCTGCGGGCACGAGTGGGGTACTGCTTCCTTCTGCCTCGGGAACCCCGGGCTCCGAAGGCCTGCCTCACCACCCAGGAGTTCATAGCTCTGCAGACGCTTGTCAATCAGATGCTGGTCAATTCCGGTCAAGACTACTCCACACGCCGACTAACACCAGAGGAAATCGCTGCATTGATGGAAGAAGCCACCAAAGTCGAGGAGCTCACCTACAAGCGCGCGCTCAAAGCGCTTGGACTGGCTGAAGGCTGGCTTTTCTCTGTCAGGGGCAAGAGAGGCAAGACGCTCGACAAGTTGCAGTCAGAGCGCCTCGTTGGCATGGAGGCATACCACGCTATACGCAAAGCACTCCAAGACACTTTTCCGGACACCTGGGAGCGGCTACGGAGTGACCGTGACCTTTTCGACCGAGTGGCCTCTACTCTCACCTACTACTTGAGCAGGGACAGCGCCACGAAGGCTTTGGAGTCTGACGGACTGGAACCTGAGGTGGCCAGACATCTTGCGGATCATGTGGCCTTCAGGGGTCACGCCCGACTTTCTTTGCGAGCGATGAAGGAGCTCATGCCTTACCTCAGACAGGGTTGTACGTACGATGAGGCGGCAAAGAGGATAGGGCATATTCACTATGAGCGCGTGAGTCACGAAAGAAGCTCACTGCTACCGGTGCTCGAGAGCGTGGAGGGCTTCCAGGGGATCACCAATCCCAATGTTAGGCGAGCCCTCGCTCAGGCTCGCAAGGTTGTGAACGCCGTCGTCCGTGAGTACGGACCACCAGCGCGCATCGGAATCGAGCTTGCCCGAGAAGCATCGCTTGGCCCGCAAGAGCGTCGGGAGATAGAGGCGCGGCAACGAGAGAACCAGCGCGAGAAGGAACGGCTGACAGAGACGATAGTCCACGATTACGGGCTGCCCCGAGATAAGGTAACGGGCACGGTCTTGACAAAATTCCGCCTTTATGAGCAGCAGTGCGGCAAGTGTGCCTATTCCCTTAGGCCACTGGATGCCCAACAAGTCATCCTGGACCCATCCTATGCTGAAATCGACCACATAGTGCCCCGCAGCCTGTGTTTTGACGATTCTATGAATAACAAGGTACTCGTGCTTCCTTCGGAGAACCGCAACAAGAAAGACCAGTTGGCCGGTGCCTATGTCTACAACACCTATGGCGCTGCCCACTGGCAACTATATGAAGCTTGGGTCAAGACGGCCTCGCTGCCGGCCAGAAAGAAGACACTTCTTCTGACGAGGGAGCTCTCCAAAGCAGAGCGAGAAGAAATGGCCCAGAGATACCTGGCGGCCACTCAGTTTGCCAGCCGCTGGTTTCTCCGGCTGATCACAGAGCGGATGGATCTGAGCGACACGAAACTCGTGCCCGTAAATGGCAGGCTGGTTGCAGACATGCGGCATTTGCTCGGCTTTGCTCCAAAAGAACGGGAAACCAGCGATCTGCATCATGCAGTGGACGCCACTTTGGCTGCGTTAGCCAGCTATAGCACTGTCAAGAGGCTTTCTGACTACTTCAGGCTGAGAGAGACCGCGTTCCGCGACCCAGAGGGTCGGTGGGTTACACCAGACGGTGAGCTGATCGAAGCCCCGCGTCTTATTCTCTGGCCAACCCTGCGTGACGAGCTAAGTGAAGCGCTAACACAAGTCGTCGTGTCTCACATGCCCAACCGCCGAATCAGTGGCCGAGGCCACAAGGAGACTATCTACTCGCTTCGGCACACACGAAGGGTGCTTCAGGAAATCCCTGGTCGCGGCCGGCTATCAATTCCGGATACAGCTCCTCGCCCCACGGTTCGCACGCGGCTCACGCGACTTACCGAACCACAAGTGAAGAAGATACTTGAGACTCCATCGCCCATCTTGGTGGACGAAGCCCACAACGAGAGGCTCTACTCGCTGATACGTCAAAGGCTGAGGGAGGTTGGGGAGCAGAAGGGTGGCAAATGGGCGCAGAACGCCTTCGGAGATCCTTCGCGTCCTCTGCGCATGCCCACCAATGATGGCAGGCCCGGTCCTGTCGTGAAGTCAATAAGGATCTACACGGATACTCTCTCTGGCATCGCGGTGCGAGGAGGTATAGCCGAAAGTGACTCCATTGTCCGGGTAGACCTATATCGCAAGAACGACCGCCGAGGAAAACCTGTGCACTTCGCAGTCCCG
>CAKZRW010000009.1 GCA_937148845.1 uncultured Actinomycetes bacterium
AGTATCAACAATAGGTGAGCAAATTAGAAGAAATCAATCAAACCATACTGCCCCTCGACGTCGACAACATCTCCTGCGGTCCAGGCGCACCGCAGTACAGGACCGTCGAGAAAGTCCATCCATCACCACTCTAACGCAGCGACGCCACTCTGCGAACAAGATTGTCGGGCAGCAGTACCGGCGGCAGGCCGTAACGGTGGCACTCGCCGCCGATGAAGACCGCCTGCTCGTGCCGGAACGGGTCGATGACCCAGCCGACCGAATACGGGTGACCAAAGAACGCCTTCTGGGTAGCTCCGTCGGTCTCGCTTAGAAAAGTTCCCAAGAACGGGTGACCACGTCAGCATTGCCGGTCGGCCTTGTTCCCTCGAAGGCATAGCCCAAGAGCAGTCCTCCTACCTCGCGACGACTGGAGCTTGTGTGCCGGAAAACGGCGTCCAGGCAAGACAGGGCTACATAGACGTGGATGCCGACCCCGAGGTTCGCGACCAGATTCACAGCAGAACAAGCGTCGAGAGCCGAAACTAGGTCCGCCAGCAGCCTAGGGCAAGCCTCCGGTTCTTTTTCGACCCACCGCAATTTCACTGTCCTGGCTCTTCGCTCGGCTTCTTCACCTCAGCGTCTTCCACACCATCTTGGGTTTCTGTGGCTCTATCAGCAGAGTGTTGACGACGACGGTCGGGAAAAGACCGGGCTGGGTCTTAAGCTTCTTGAAGCACCACGCAGCCGCTCGTGTAGACATTCGGGTTCCAGATCGGGGTCGCGAAGGTGACCCTCGGTGGCTGGAGTGGATAATCCACAGGTAGCTCGATCAGAACCTCGCTGACACCGGTCTTGTGATTGGGGTAGTTGCGGTCGACGGCTGTAGGGATCTGGATACGGCAGATTATCCTGCGCGGCGGCTCCCCTTCGACGCTGACGACCTTGATCCTCGAGTTGGTCTTCAGTTGAAGCTCTTTCAGCTTTGCCAGGTCTTCTTGTTTTCTCAGGACTCGCACGTCGCCCGCCATCATCTGCCCCCGGCGACCAGGACCGGCTGAATTTCGAGCGTATCCCCTGGTCCCACCCCGGCTTTGGCCAGGGAGCTGGACAGGTCAAGCGTGACCGGAGGGTTCTTGGAAACGTTCACGATGGTGTAGTCGACATCCCGGGGCAAAGCCCAGTTAGTTATCGTAGGTTGGCTGTTCTCAGCACCTGTCTGAGAGCTATCGACAGTGACTTCGGCTTTGCGCGCCCTGTCGGCCGTCCGCACCAGCAGGTCCAGCTCTGCCATCTTCAGTCCTCCATTTCCACGATCGTCTGTTTGAGTCCATCCTCGATCACTAGGAACTTGCAGGGGATCAAATCCCCACGAAAGAGAGCCAAGAATTCCGCCGGTGACAGATACTCGGCGAAATGCGTCTCGTTCGACTGGGTGCCGCAGAGGGAGCAGAAGGTGAGCGCTTCCGTCAAGCGCCGGGCCGACTCGTAATAGCGCTGCACCCGCCCGCACAGCCGGCATCTGGTCTCGACCAGGACTGGTTCACTCAACCTCACCTTTTTTCCACCCGCGTCGACACAGTCAGCGAGTGGCCAGATGTCTTCGGAGCACCCCCGACGCCGGGCCGAGACGTGTGGTGCCGACGGATCGATGGAGCCGCAGGCAGCACAGCCCGTGTTGCGCTGTATGGTAGATACGGTAGAGCGGAGGGTCACGGTGTCGGCGAACCACCTAGTGGCTTCCCCCGGGGCGTCGGGGTGGTGGTTCAGCCTGTTTAGTATGGTACCCACAGCGAGGGAGCCAGCCATGGTCGAAGTGACGACGGTCGTCGGAATCTTCCTCTCCTCATAGGCCACTTTCTTGAGGAACCCACAGGAGTAGCGTCGTCGGATGGAGGATTACACCGACGGCGGCAACGTACACTCGTCGCAGCCGCCGTCGGGTTGAGAGGAGAACGGAAACACTTCCACCGACACAAAGCGGCTGTCGACCGCGGTGTTGTAGTAGTCGGTGCCCATCATCAGGCATAGGCGGTTCAGCCTGATGCGACTCTCGAAGTTGTCGGTGCAGTTGAAAACGGCTGTGGCTAGGGAAAGTTCTCTGAATGTCAGCACTTCCCAGTAATCAGCCGAGGAGAACCGGACGTCGATGTTGGGATCGAGCGCCTGGCAGGCGGCTGCGGCTGCTTCTGCTTTGCGTAGTCCGACATCGGTCTCTCGGAACAAGACACTCCGGGTAAGGTTGTGCTCCTCGATCGTGTCGAAATCGATGATCTGGATGTGACCTACGCCCAGCAGAGCCAGGTTTTTCAGCGCCTCGTTTCCCACAGCGCCAGCACCCACGACGACCACACTCGCGTTCTTGACACGCTCCTGATCGAACCATTCGATGAGGGAATGCCGGTCGTATCTGTCAACCCTCATGACCACTTGCTGCCATGGGAATGCAGCAACTTCTCGTAGGCCTCGTTCAGCAGCTTCATGACCTCTTCGTTGTAGCTCCTCATGAAGGGGTGAGATGAGTCCGGGTGGTCGATCCTGACCATTCGCCGGTATATCCGCTTGATTTCAGGGAGCGCAGCGTCGGCCGGCACCCCCAGCACTTCGTGTGGGGGCAGTCCGGCCAGGCGAGCAAGCTCATCCGGCCTTTGCGCAGTGTGCTTGGTCCACTTCATTTGACAGCTACGGCTTGGCCCCGGTCGTTGATACCTTTTCACAGACTCTCCGGACCCGGGCGGGGGATCGTGACAGGATGCATGTGTGTCCCATCGGGGTGGTACTGTACGGAAAGCTCAGCAGAGGAGTTTGGGGGAGAAACGGCCGTGGATGCACAACCCCAATCGGTAACGCGACCCAGCGCTGGAGATGTGCCCAGCACCCCGTGGGGCTTGAGCCTCGATCAGCTGTTGACTGCTCTTGCTCCTCTCCGCTTTCTCAAGCTGCGCTTTGTCCTCAGGGCGGTCACCCCGCTTACTCTGCCGACCTATAAAGGCAGCACCTTTCGCGGAGCCTTCGGCGTCGCCTTCAAACAGGCCGTGTGTGTCAACGAGTCCGATCGACGCGCCTGCGGTAGCTGCAGTCTTCGCTATGGCTGCCCGTATCCCTACGTGTTTGATACGCCGACCTCCATTCTGGGTAGCAGGGTGCGAGGGCACACCGCCGCTCCGCATCCCTTTGTGATGGTGCCCCCGCTGGAGCACAAGACCGACTACGAGCCGGGAGAACAGCTGGCGACCGATCTGGTGCTGATCGGGCAGCAGGCGACGCAGCTGCTCAACTACTTCGTCTACGTGTTTGAATGGATGGGACGTAGGACCGGGCTAGGCAAAGCGCGGGGGCGTTTCCAGGTAGAAGAGGTACAGACTTTGAAGAGGCAAGGCGATTGGTCCACCATCTATGGCCGTCCTGCCCTTGAGCTGCGGATACCGCAAGAGATGCTCGCGATCGGGGACCTGATGCACATGCACCCCGACCTTTCGGGTAAGCGAATGGCCGTCCGCTTTGTCACCCCCCTGTCGCCTGGTGAGCGAAGGCAGTTTGGTCAAGAAGCCCGGATTCGAGGTGCTGGTCCGGGCTTTGCTCAGGCGGTTCGATGACTTGGCTCGGTACCATTGTGGTAGGGGTCTCAATCTTGACTTCCGACAGATACTGAGTGCTGCCGCGCACGTCCGCCTCAGCTGCAATGGCACTGAGTGGTTCGACTGGGAACGCTACTCTAAGCGACAGGAAAGTCGGATGAAGCTGGGCGGGTTGATAGGCCAAGCGGTCTACGAAGGAGAGGTCGGTCCTTTCCTGCCTCTGCTTCTGCTGGCCGAAGTACTTCATGTAGGTAAAAACACCGCGTTCGGGTTGGGTAAAGTAATAGTGGAGAGGTGCGTTTGAAGAGGTTTGACGAGTCCGGAGTATGGTGTTCGACAAGACGAGCGGCGACGACTCTAACCGGATCGGGGGTGTGTCGGGAGGACCGGGTGACTGCTCGTTTCTTGGGAAAGGAGGTGGCGAAATAAGTGGGTTCTGTGCTAAGAATTCACGGCGGAAGGATGGCAGGTGGGGCTCGCTAACCTCGCTGGAGTCCAAGAACCCTGGGAGGTTAGCGCCGAGGCCATCGACTTTGAAAACTAACGCTTTTGCAGGGCTTTTGGTATGAGGTGCCGTTGGAGATCCCATGAAGCGAGACCCAAAGTGCGGTAGAATTAGGCCGAGCGAAACCCAGTTAGCGCAGAGTGCGCCAGGAACCCGCACTGCGAGTGGGTTCGCAGGGCTGGCAGTCTGAAGACTTGACCTGATTAGTAAGGGATTGAGACAACTGACGGGACGCGCCCTCTCCTCCTTGCTCCCCGTCGGTCGAATTCCATAAAATGCATAACCGCTCAGAACGCGACGACAATAGTGGTCGATCGTATTGATACCAGAGGACCCGGGTTCCTGCTCCATAAAAATACGGACCGCGCGCCCATCCAGCTCAGCTGTTTGACGGATCAGCTGTTCGACTTGCATGGGTGTACCACGGATCCGTCTGATATCACAAATGTAACATACTCCGTCGCGCAGCGCGACGAGCGCCCCCACCGTCTGAAGTGGTGACCTGATTAGTAAGGGATTGAGACATAAGGAAGTTTACAATCAAGCGCATGGAATCTATGTTGAAGTCTGAAGTGGTGACCTGATTAGTAAGGGATTGAGACTTCGGGATGACCAAGATTTGACGCTATCTGCGCTTATATCTCGAAGTCTGAAGTGGTGATCTGATTACCGGGGGATTGATAGCTAGCCGCTTGAGGTGGGGTTCTCCTTGAGTAAAGAACCGGGCACCATCAAACCCATGGATCGTAGCGACCCGTACGGATGATCTTGGCTGGCCTCAGGGATGGTTTGCCCGCCGTGGTGATGGAAAACCAAGCGCTGATTCAGGGCAAGCTGCTTCCGGTGCAAGGGGTCGGCCTTGTCGGCTCTGGAAAACTTACCCTAGAGGACTCCTGCGGCCGTTGCTGGTGTTTTGGCCGCGTCGAGCGATCTGGGTCCATCTCTTACCCCGGGACTCTGAGCACCGCGCCTATCGGCCAGGTAGGACAAGCCCAGCCAACCCGCCTTTCAATATGAACGAGTAGGCCGGCGACCACTTGCGGTAGCGGCTTTTCATAGAGGGTTGCAAGAGGGGGCGCATGGTGGACGACCTACTTAGAGCTCACCCCTGAAGAAGTCCAGACCATCGTCAACACCTACCATGCCAGGTGCGGGGAGCAAGAAGCCGGCTGGTGCGCGGATGTGCCCGGCTTCTGCAGTGACCCAAGCGCATGAGCAGCAGGCGGAAGCGGTCCGGCTGGATGCGGAGATTGAGACCAACCTCACTGGTATTGCCTGTTGATTGCCCGGTTTGGGGGCGTCTCACCCCTAGAAAGAGCGGGCGCTCTTCCACTCTGCCCTGTAGTGCTTCGTGTTCTGCGAGCCGCGGCGGCAGGCACGCGGTGCTGAGGAGCGTTTCATCACCTTCCCCTTTGAAGGGGCGAGCTGTCGCTTACGCCCCTGTTAGAGAACACCGCGGAGCCGCCCAGCGTGCCCCGGCGCGTGAGGATGCTGGGCCTGGGAAGGGCGGCGCGCCCGCAGCAAAGCCGCGGGCGCGCGGACCACTATCTCCATCAGCCCGCCGGGCCCTCTGCTGTCCAGATCTTCAGTTAGTCAGCTACCCGATACCGTCCCGGCGGAGCACCGCTTCGAGTGGGCCTCTAGCTACTGACTAGCTCCCAAGCCGCATTGGCTCGTTGCAGCAGACCAACCTGCCGGCTCCTGCCTTGATGACCTTCACCTCTTGGCCGCAGATGTCACACACGTAGACCTTGTCCTGCTCTGCCATTCTTGCTCCTCGCCAGTCGAGCCTACTGGACTTGTAGCCTCTGGGCTAGAAACTCTTGAACTTCTCCCGCGAAGCGCCGCACACCGGGCAGTACTCCGGCGCGTCACCCTCGACGGTGTAGCCGCACACAGGGCAGATGTACACGGTGGCTAGGTCCAGATCCCTGCCGGCCTGGGCGGCTTCATGAGCCTTCTTGTACATCTCGGCGTGGATCTTCTCGGCCTCGAGCGCGAAATGTATAGAGCGCTTGGCGCCGGCTTCGTCCTGCAACTCGGCTATGGCGTCGTAGGCTGGATACATCTCGGTGATCTCAAAGGTCTCCCCGCCGATGGCCTCTTCGGTGTTGCCGACCGTGTTCTTGATACCGGCCAGCTCGCGCAGATGGTTGGTCGCGTGCACCTGCTCGGCGTAAGCGATGGCGCGGAACAGGCGAGCGATGTTGGCCTTGCCCTCCCTTTCAGCGGCCTCACTGAAAGCCAGATAGCGCATGTGCGCCTGGGACTCACCGGCGAAAGCGGCCTTCAGGCTTTCCTGGGTCATCTGCCTCATGTCTTTTACCTCCTTGGTTGGTTGGTCTTTCGACGGCTGCCGAGTTTGTTGCCTACTTATCTTTCCCCCTGCAGAGAGGGCAAACACCCACCCACATGATCTCGTGCCCAACTTGGACCAAGTCACGGCCTAGGTCGACCTGGTCCAGCTCAGCCCGATAAGGGATGTCAACGTCGAAGACTTTGTCGCACTGGCTGCAGCGAAAGTGGTAGTGCGGATGAGTAGCCGGGTCAAAGCGGTCGGGACCGGCACCGCGCAGTTCCAGCACCTCCCCCTCCCGTGCTAGGGCCCGGAGGTTCCGGTAGACGGTGGGAAGGCTGATTTCGGCACCTTGGTTGCGCAGATCGTGGTACAGCTCCTCGGCCGTGGGGTGATCGGTGCGGCCGACCAAGGACTGCATGATGACCTTGCGTTGATTTGTCCAGCGCCAGTCTTTCATGTGGTCCGAAAGCGTCCCTTTTTGCGCCTGCGCTAGATGCAGTTGATAACCAATTGCATTTAACCAGCAACCAAAGGCTTTGTCAACTCTCCACAGGACCGACTGCGGGTGTGACTCCTCAGGCGTGATGCCCTACTGTGCCCTCTGCCTCTCGCCTACCCGGACCTCGGGTGTCGTCGGTCCCTTAGCCAGTGCCTGGCTACGCTCGCCTCTTGCCCGGCCCGCCCTAAGCAGGGGGCCGGTGGAGCACATCCAGCCAGGGCAACCAGTCCACCGCGCTCCCAGGTACGACATCGTGGATCAGGGCCAGGCAGCCGGGCTTTCCGCCTCCGGGCTGCTTACTGTTTCTGGAGCGTTCAGTGAAGTAGCCGCGGACCATATCGGCCATGGCCATAGAACTGATGCGGCCCCCGAGGGCTCCCGGCTGCTGAGGGCCGGGGTAGACGGTGGTGATGTCGAGGTCGCGGAAGATCCGCCCGACCAAGTGGTTGAACCGCTCGAGGCGGTCCTTGAGAGTGTCGTTGAGCGAGTCCTTGAGGCGCAGCGAGACATAGGTCTGGTCCAACAGCCTGGCTAAACAGGGCTCCTCGAGGATGCGCGCGAGATTTCCCTGGCATGCTTCGATGTCTGCCTGGAGCGTGATGCAGCGGTCGAACTCGCTCTTCAGCTCTCTCTTGACCCTTTCGCGGTAGAGGTCTTCCTGCGCGGGGGTCAAAGGGGGCACCCACCTCGGCGCGCGCCTCGTTCTCGGCCTTCATGCGTTCCAGGCAGAGTTGCCGGGCAGCCCCCTTCATGTTCTCCCACACCTCGTCGAAGTCCCCGGGGTCTACCGCTCCGTAGCCGAAGAGGGTCCCGGGCGAACCGTTGACGTAGACCTCGAACGACTTCTCTACCGAGTCCTCTGTCCACACGTCAATGGCGTTCTGCATGGCGGCCAAGGTGTGCTTGAGCGCCTTGCCCGGGGCTCCAGTGTTGTCGGTCAGCAGGTCGAAGAGCTCTTCGCGGATACCCTTCATGGCGCCTTCCAGAGCGTAGCCCAACAGCTTACTGCCCGACTTAGTGGCCTTGAGCATGTCGCCGATCTGTTTGAGGCCCTGCTCCCCCGGGGTGAGGATTACGCCATCCCCGCGCGTCAGGCCGGAACGTTCTTCGACCAGCCGTCAGCTACCTTGCCGCACAGCTTGTCCATGAGCGTGGTGTAACCGGTGTCGCTCCATCCTTCTTTCTAGATCTCATCCACCACTTTGATCACGTCCTGGTCGGCGGCAATATCGGCAAGCGTGCCCTTGGCAAACTCACTGTCGCCGAGCCCCACCTTGTCGGCCAAAAGTTTCGCCACCACGCGGGAAGCCAACTTGACATCGCCCCCTGCGTCACCCAAGACCTTGCGGGCGGCTAGTTGACCCCCGTAGTACTTCGCCGCCTCGAACTCGTTCTTGAATCGGGCAGGGTAATAGCAGGAGAAGTGATAAAGGGGGAAGGTCACGATAAAGGGGGAAGGTCACGGTGTCGGTGGCTTCGTCAAGGCTTTCTGCGGCCAAGTAGGTCCAGCGGGTGCCATTGTGATAAGCGAGAGCAAGAAGCATAGGTTCGGGCGTGGCGATCGGGTCATAGGCAAGGGTGAGCATCGCGCGGGCGTCGAGTCTTCCCACGCCGCCCGTGTCGATGTCGTACCCATCCCCGAGCAGAGTCGCGTGCTCCAAGGGTGGAGCCGAGCTAGCTGCGACCCGGGTGGCTTGGACACCTGACACGCCGGGATATGCGTCCGCAGACAGAGCAAGCAAGAAGCCGTCCGCGGCCAGGTCGCCCAGGGTGACCGCTCCGTCTGCTCCTATGGACTTGCTGATAGGCGGGATGGTACTGGTTGTTGTCTCGGAAGTGGTGGTGGAGCTGTCTCCTGGAGTCGTATCACCAGGTCCCGCAAAGCCCGATCCCCCCGAACAGGCGGTGCTGCCAAGAAACACGACCAGAACGAGGGGTATGAGTAGGAAGGAGGCGACCGTTGAGAACGACGACGAGCGGATTCTAATCGGGCGTGGAAACGCAAGTCAAGCTCAGGAACTGGCCGCCCGGTCTTGGTCTGGGTCTATTCTGCGGAGGCCGGAAAACGCCCTGCCGCCTCGTCGAGGGCTATACGGGCTCGGCAGCGCTGCTTCATGGGATCCAGCCGCAGCGTGACTACGAAGTTTAGTAGCGCGAACCCGCAGGCGATGACGAAGGGGATCTGATAGCCGGTGAAGTTGAGGATATATCCCGCGACTACCGGCACCACGATCGCAGTGGCGTGCAGCAGGGTCACGCCCATGGCCAGACTGGAAGCCACGTCTTGGGGCACGGCGATCTTGCGCAAATAGCTGGAGCCTCCGATGAACGAAAGCGGCGAGATGATCGAGTAGATCAGGTAGAAGAGACAGGCGAGCCAGGCATTGGGAGCGAGCGCGTAGCCGCCAAGGGCGACGACATAGAAGAGGTTTACAAGGGAAAGGGTGGTGCGCTCTCCGCGCCTGTCGACCCAGCGGCCCAGATACGGAGCCGTGACCATCCCGGCGAAGGTGATGACGAGGAGCAGCAGAGAGATCTGCGGCACTTTGAACCCGAAGCGGTTCACCAGCACCCACAGACCGAACGAGAAGAAGATCTGCTGGCGGGCCCCATCCAAGAAGTTGAGCCAGTAGTAATAGTGGTATTCCCGCTTGAAGACTATGGGTTCGCGCTTGGGCGCCGACTCCCGCGGCCGGCCGTCCTCCAGATGGGGAAAGCGGACGATAGACAAGGCGGCCACGAGGGCCAGCGCGCCGAGGATGACGAAAGTGGGCTTGAAGGACAACCAGCCGAACTGGAAAGTCACAAAGATCATCAGGTAGGCGAGAAAGGTCCCCGCTTGGGTGAAGGCGCCCATGCGCCCGAGGATGGTGCCGCTGCGGTCTTGCGTGGTCAGGCTCATGCCCAGATAGGCTTGGGTCTGGAGCACGGTGTGGAAGCCGAAGCTGGTGATCAGCACCCAGGGGATCACGGTGAGGAAGCTATGGGCTGCCGAGAAAAAGATGTAGCCGATGGCTAAGATGACGAGAGCCCCGGTTGTGACCCGCTGTAGGGAGATGCGGTAGAAGAGGGCGGTCAGAAAGATGAGGACGAAGCCCCCGACTTCTCTGATGGCGGTGATGTAACCGAATTGCGGCCCGGAGAAATGGAGAACTTCCTCGAAGTAGTTGGTGACGATGTTGGTGTGCGCGTTCATGGCAAAGCCGAACGCCGCCGACATCACCGCCAACATGATGAATCCCCGCCCTGCGGGGGTCTTCCACAATTCGCGCAAAACAGAACCTCATTTTAGTCCGGGGGGTCAGCCCTATTGTACAGTAAGTGAAGTCTTAGTTCGGCCCGCTGACGAGTTTGTAGAGAAAGACCGCAAGTTGTACTGTCCGCTGATGAAGATCCTGCGCAGTGAGTCAGACCCCGGCGAACCCTTCCGACTTGGAGCCAGCCTGGAAGCAGGCCCTAGCGGTAAGGGCCGAGTAGGCGGCTGTGACAGCGGCAGCTCGGGCTCCCCTCCCGTCCCTCTGGCCGGTTCCCGGCCCGCTTCCTCGGCCGGTTCGGGCCCTGCCTCCTCGGCCCGGCGCGACTCGGGCGTGGCGATAGCCTTGGTGGTCGTCGTCGGTCTGCTGATGCAGGCGGGCTCGGCTGTGGCTGTGCTTGTGATCGCCGACGTCGGTGTGGTCGAAGCCGTCTGGTTGCGGACTGCCTTCGCGGCCCTTCTGCTGGCTCTTGCCCGCCCCTCCTGGTTGCGCCTTCCTGCGCGCGCGGACCGGCTGCCGCTCCTGCTGCTGACGCTAAGTCTTGTACTCATGAACTTCAGCTTCTATCAGGCGATCAGTCGGGCCCCGGTGGGGATCGTGGTGGCGGTGGAGTTTTTAGGGCCGCTGGGGGTCGCGGTGGCGGGCTCCCGGCGAGTGCTGGACGGGGTATGGGTGATCCTGGCCGGGGCGGGCGTGGCTCTGCTCGCCCGCCCCGGCGGGCCCGTGCAACCTCTCGGGCTCGTGTTTGCGCTACTTGCCGCGCTGTTCTGGGCCCTTTTCATCCTGTCTGCCAAGCGGGTGGTGGGTCGTATAGGGTCCCTGCGGGCGACGGTGCTGATGTTGGTGGGGGCGGCCATACTGCTGACGCCCGCCTGGTTAGCCACGGGGGTGCGGTTTGTGGGCCATGGGCGGGCGGTACTGCTGGGGCTGGCGGTGGCGGTGCTGTCATCGGCTCTCCCTTATCTACTCGAACTGGCGGCCATCAAGCGGGTGCGGCCCTCGACCTACGGGGTGCTCCTCAGCATCGAGCCCGCCATCGCTGCGCTCATGGGTTTCGCTATCTTAGGGCAGCGCCTCGCCCCGTGGGAGATGGTGGCCATCGGCTCGGTGGTCATCGCGGCTGGTGGGGCCGCCTGGAGCAGCGGGTTGAACAGCTCTGGAGAGGTCGTTCGTCGCCGCAGAGCGCGTCCGTCTCGCCCCTAGCCGCACGGGGTTCCAGGGCTTCCGGTCAGCCGCTGGGCTGCGCTTTGCCGACCCTACACTTTGCCCTGCTGCACAAGACGGACGAAGTGTTCGAAAGTGCGGTCATAGGTGCGCTCGGCGTCGGCGGGAAACACGCAGGCCGGGAGCTCCCGGCTCCGCAGGTGGTAGGCTAGGCAGTCGCAACAGATGCCCTTGCGCGAGCAGGAGGGCCAGCTGCAGTTGCAGCGAGCGAGGTTCTTCTCTTGTTTGCATTCCATGAGTCCGACTCCTGTGATCCTAGTTCCGCGAAATGACGCGACAGTGTTGTCTGGGGCGCACGGTCTTCCAGTATAGTGGGCCGGGAGGGGTCTACGTTGGCCTGATCCTATGACGGAGAGTTATCTCTCTGGCGCTCGGTGAAAGCGTCTCCCGCCGCCTCCGTCAGGTGGTGGCTCTCGGTGCATAAGTCATCAAATTGGTGTCGGGACCTAACCGCCCCATCCGGCGGTGGGCACTCACCGGTAGGAGAGGGAGACCGACCTGCGACGAGTCTATGAGTCGCTGGTAGTCCCGCCTGTACCGCGTCTCGCCCGCCTCCGCCTTGCGCCGCCCGTTCCCCGATGGCATCATCGCCCATCATGCGGCCACTCAGCATAAAGGAGCTGGAAGAAGCCTCCGGCGTCTCTCGCACGACCATCTATTTCTACGTGCGCGAGGGACTGCTTCCTGAAGCCCAAAAGGCCGCGGCCAGTCGCGGGGTTTATTCCGAAGCCCATCTTGACCTCCTCGCTGAGATAAAACGGCTCAAAGCCCAAGGGCTTCCTCTCGGGGAGATAAGAGCTCGACTCGCTCCCAGGCTGCAAGAGGTCCTCAAGCCCCACGTCGACCTCGTCGCCTGGCAGAACCAAGAGACGCGTCACGCCATCCTCACTTCGGCGGCCAGGCTTTTTGCTCGTCGCGGATACAAGCGCACCCGGGTGGCCGACATCATCCGAGAGGCGGGCGTGACGCCACCGGTCTTTTACAGCCATTTCCCTTCTAAGCGCGACGTCTTCGTGGAGTCCTTCGGGGTCTTTGTGAGTTGGATGCGCGGGTTCCTCGAGAGCCGGCTGGCTCTAGAACCTGACGCGGCTGCCCGGGATCTCGCTCGGGTCCATGCCTACTTCGGAGTGCAGGCTTTGAGTCCCGACTTGATGTCGCTAGTGCGTAGCGAGGCTCTGCAAGAGGACGACGCTCTGCGCTGGGTGGCCCAGCAGTCCTACCGGGACATGACCGAGGGCACGCTGCAAGACCTGGTCCGCATGCGCGAGAAGGCGGGGGTGATGCTACCTGCCGCGGATGAGCTCTTGGCCTTCGGGCTTCTGGGGGTGGTGGAGAACGTGGTCATGCGGGCTTCTTGGGATGACCGCTACACCACTCGGGACGTGCTGTGGACCACTCTCTGCGTCTTCCTGGCCGTGCAGGCCCTGTATACGGGACGGCTGCAGGTGGAGACGGAGCTGCAGCATTACGCCGCGTTGGTGGAATCTCTGGCCGAGTCACCGCCGCCCATGCCCCCTTCGGCTCAAAACCGGCCCGGGGCTAGTGACCCTGGGCAGACGGCTCCGGAGAACCGTCCGAGCCTGGGGTGAGGTCTCCTTGGGCGCGGCCTTGGTCGGGGGCGCGGGTGTGTGCGGCAGGCTGCCGCTTGACTTGGTGCTCTAGTATCTCTAGTATGCATACATAGTCCTATAGTAGCGCGGTTAGCTATCACCCGCTCCTATCTTGGGGGCAAGAGAACCGGGGTCTTTTGCAAGGAGGTGCGAAGTGCCTATGAAGCTGATGGCGGTCTCTCGCCGCCGGCCTGGTCTTACCCGGGCGGACTACTTCCGCTACATCGAGCACTACCATGGAACGGTCGCTCGGCTGGAACGCTTCAAGATCGACCGCTACATCCAGAACCATGTCATCGACGGGGCCTTCGGCGTGCTCTCTGATACCGAGCACCATAACCGCGTGGCCGACCGTGACGGAGTGGTGGAGCTCCATTTCAGCGAGTTCCGGGACATGATCGCCACCCTTGAGCCCGAGGGAGTGACTCAGTCCCGGGCGAACAAGGACGGCAAGTTCTTCGCTGACGAGCCCAACAACATCATCGTGATGGCCGAAGAGATCGAGTTGCCTGTTCCCAATCCGCTGCCCAAGTTCAACCCTGGCCTGGGCGAGCCCGGCATGGGGGCGGTAAAGGTCATGCAATTCATCATGCGTCGGCCCGAGGTCTTCCCGCAGGATTTTCCGCGGCTGTGGCGTCGGGCTCATGACGAAGCTCTTGCTGCCTCTCCCTACGCCCAGGAGATGTTCCGGCGCATCGTGGTCAGCCTGCGCTCGCGGGTCAACGATAACGACGCGGCTGCTCGCGCCCACTTCCGCATGGTCGACCCTCCGGTCTACGACATGGAGGTGTCGTTCTGGCTCGACAGCATGGAGAACGTGGGCGCCTTCCGGCAGTATCTGGAGGCCATCCAGGCCAATCCGCTCCCGTTCGCCGATTGGTCCCGGTCGTTCTTCTTGTACACGCGGCCGGTGCGCATCATCGATGACGCCCCTCCCAAGGACTGAGCGGCGCCAGACTCGCGGAGACAAGACGCGGCTTCCTGAGGAGCAAGAGGCAGCTTTCCTATCACGCAAGAACACGACGTTGCGAGGCGAAAGGGACAGTCATGAGTGACTACGACTTCATTCCCAGCTTCATCACCCCCGATTTCAGCAAACCCGAGTGGAGGGCACAGAAGAGCTACTCTCAGAACCTGGCGGACAGCGTCATCAAGGCCATGCTGCCCCCGCTTACGCCCGAAGAGGAAGCTCGCCCCTTCGCCAAGTACTACTACGAAGAGATCAAGCAGCCCGACCCGGCCCATCTCGCCCTGATGGACGAGCCCATGGATCCCTCCCGGGCTTATGGTCCCGAAGAGATCAACCGACTGCTCGACCTCGAATACCTGGAAAAAGAAGAGGTCGAGATAGGCTGGTGCAACCTGCCCAATGGGGCCGGCTACATCGCCAACAAGAACTTCTATCCCGGGGTCACCGCCGACATGATCGACTGGTGGTTCGCCTGGCATCCCCTGGAAGACCTGCGCTACCGCATCTGGTATCCCCCGCAGCATGCTGGGATCATGCTCAGCCCCATCGACCGAGCCCGCATCCTCGACCCCTCCATCCCCAACCGGGAGAAGAACTGGGGTGTGGTCCACAATGTCACCGAGAACTGCGACTGCGGCTTCGAGAACATCGACATCGCCTTCCGGTCGCCGGCGGACATGGGCTTCGACATGGAGAAGTTCGAGCGGGTGGCCGCCACTTTCGTCGGTGGGATGGGCTGGTCGGTGGCGGTCAACAAGTGCGACGACTCCATCACCGCTCCGGCCATCATGTGCCACATCTTCTACGACGTCCCCGATGGGCTTCTGCACCGGACCCGCTTCTGGATGGGCTACCGCTTCACGGTGGAAGGGAAGCCGGAGTTGTGCCTGCCTCCCAAAGTATCTGTCCCGGCGGCCAACGTGCAGGGTCTGGCTCGTCACAACGTCAAGGAGTTCACCCGCTTTGGAGACTTCCTGCCCCGCATCTACAAGGAGCTTGGCGACAGCATGTACTGCTAGCCGGTCGGCGAGGGCGTGGGTTAGAGACGACTTCCGGCCCCGATGACCGGAGCGTAAGGAGGCAAGATGATCCGGACTATTGTCATGATGGATCTGCCTATTGACGACATCGCCAACATGGAGCGATGGTATTACCGCGACCATTCTTCGGAGATCTCGCGTAGATACGGGCCCTGGCTGGAGCGGCACGAGAGTTTTCTGGCCCTGAACGCTCCCGAAGATGCCCGGGCCTACGGCTTCTATAACTGGCGCATCACCGAGTGCTATTGGCGGGAAATGCCCGAGCCGGGGCCCAAAGGAGCCTACTGTTTCACCCCGGCCCCGGTCTGGAACCCCATCGTGGCTGTAGCGACGCCGGCGCAGCCTGACCATGATTTTTGGGGCTGGGACCGCTTCGCCACCGACGGGGCCTGCATCCGCTGGTACCAAATCTTCCGCTACCCCCTGGGGGTGCGTTTGCAGGACGGCGAGGACTGGTACCTCAACGTCCATGCGCCGGAGGTCTGCAAGCAGCCGGGGCTCAGGCGTTTCTTCACCTACCCGGCTCTCAAGCCGCCCGTGCCTCTACCGGGCATGTGGCATCCGGAAGGTTCACCGCCTGAAGAGATGCAGATGGTGCAATGGGACCGGGTCACCGAGCTCTGGTACGACAGCTTCTCGGCCTGGCGGCATGCTGTCATCGAAAATCCGCCCCAGTACACGCTGCCGGAGTGGGCCACCGACCCCTTCTATCCTGAGACCACCGACCGTTACCCCTTCTTCAAGCCGGGCGTCGACTTCGTGAGCAGCTTCATCCTGGAGCGGCCCACGGACGAGTTCAAGCGCGACACCCGTCACTATCTGCCGTAGGAGGTCGACAATGGCAGGTTTTCAGCTGCGTGAACTCACGCCCGAGGAGAGGGCGAAGCCTTACGCCAAGTATTACTACCGTCCGGTGGACCCCCCCGACCCCGAGCTACTCGAGGCGGTGCGACCCGACCGGCCCATGGATCCCGATGCGGCCATCTATCCCGAGGAGATCAACCGGCTGCTCGACCCCGGTTACATGGACGTGGAGACCGGCTGGTGCAATCTCCCTAACGGGGCTGGCTACATCTGCGTCAACAACAAGATGCCCGGGGTCACTGTGGACATGCTCGACTGGTGGTTCGCCTGGCACAGTCTGGCCAGTCTCCATTACGCCATCTGGTATCCCCCCGGCCACTACGCCATCTCCATCAGCGAGAAGAGCCGGGCACGGGTCCTGGATCCCAACGTCCCCGTCAAGGAGAAGATCTACGGCCGTACCGACCACGTGGTGGAGGACGTGGGGACCGGGGCGGAGGACATCTTCATCTTCTTCTGTCATCCGGCCGAGTTAGGCTTCGACATGGACCGCTTCCATGCACCCAACGTGGCGGCAGTGTACGGGGGTTACGGTCTGGACATGCCAGTGGGCTGGAAACCGTGGACCATCCGCGCTCCTGCCATCATGTGCCACTTCATCCGGGAGATCCCAGGCGGGGTGGAGTTCCGCACCCGGTTCTGGATGGGCTACACCCTGATCAACAAGAAGCCGGTCTTCATGCTTCCCTATGGAGTGAAGGTGCCGGAAGCGGCGGTGCAGGGCCTGGCCGAGCACAACGTGCGCGAGTACACCAACCTGCGTAATGTGCTGCCCGAGATCTACACCGAGCTGGGCGGGCGCGTCCCCTGAGGCGAAGACCCGGGCGCGTCCCTAGGCCCGTCCCTCTTCGCGGACTTCGCTCTGCCAGTCGACCCGGGTGTCCGCTCCATACAATTCTTGGACCCCGGCGCGGATATGGATGGCGAGCGTACGGGCCGCCACTGAGAGGGGGCGCTCACGGGAGTAAATGAGGTGTAGGTCGCGGGTGGGCCGTTCCTTGAGTCTTACGGCGGCCAGACCGTCCATGGTCCCTGGCCCCAAGAACATCTTGGGGATGAGCCCGAAGCCCAGGCCTTGACGCACGAGGGCCTTGGTCAGCTCCAGATAGTTAGCGCGCCGGGGCGACTTGGGCTCGAAGCCGGCCTGACGGCAGGCGTCGGTGAGCAGGTTGGCCATGTTGAGCGAGTGGCTGGGTAGGATGAAGGTCTCGTCGGCCAGGTCGGCGAGGGTGACCTGGGCCTTGCCTGCGTAGGGATGGTCGGCCGGGACCACCAGGAAGATCTCCTCGGTGAGCAGATGGATCATCGCTGCCCGGGTGGAACCCCACGCCGTGATGACGGCACAGTCGAGCTCGCCGGTGAAGACGCTCTCTTCCAGAACAGCATCGTCCCTTTCGACGATCTCCAGGCGGATCTTGGGATAGGTCTTGAAGAAAGAAGCTATGAGAGGGGCCAGCATGTGGGCGAACACGGTACCGGTGGAGCCCAGAGTCACCCGGCTCGATACCATTCCCGCATGTTCGCGCATGAGCCGAGCGGCATCGTCCACCCGGGCCACGATGGCCTTGGCCAGCGGAAGCAGGAGCTTACCGTCAGGCGTGCACTCGACCCGGCGGCCGTAGCGCTCGAAGAGGCGCACCCCGAGCTCGGTCTCCAGCCGGGCGACCTGGCGGCTGATAGCGGGCTGCGACAGGTGGGCCATAGCCGCCGCTCGGGTGAAGCTGCGGACCTCGGCCACGGTGACGAAGGTGCGTAGTTGGTCCAGTTCCACCGATAACCTCAAGTCATCGATAACACCTAGTTATGGTATCAGAGTCCGATGCAAAGACCGGTGTGCGCGGGAAGGCTCATCTGCGAGGAACTTCAAGGGTGACCGCGCTTCGGGGTAAGCTTTACACGGTGCGACCTGCTAGTTGCAGCTGCACTTGGCGCAGCCGCACCTTGCGCGGGTACGAAGTGCAAAGCCAGAAAGCGCGCAACCACGAAGCGCAAAGCCACGCAGAGCAGGGGGTAGGACGTGTTCGGATACATGGGCACCATCGCCCGGGTGGATCTCACCCACGGCCAGGTCAAGTACGAACCGCTGGACGAGGAGGCCGCTCGTGCTTTCATCGGAGGCGCGGGCTACGGCACCAAGATCATTTACGATGAGGTGCCGGGCGACACCGATCCTCTCAGCCCGCAGAACAAGGTGGTCTTCATAACCGGCCCGCTCACCGGGACCTCTTTCCCCACCACCACCCGGTATGAGGTCTGTACCAAGTCGCCTCTCACCAACATGTGGTTGGCGACGAGCTCGGCGGGCTGGTGGGCCCGTGATTTCAAGCTGGCCGGTTTCGATGGTCTGATCGTCGAGGGCAAGGCGGAGAAGCCGGTCTACCTGTGGATGACCGACGGCAAGGTGGAGATCCGAGACGCCAGTCACCTCTGGGGCCTGGACAGCGACCAGACCCAGGAGGCCATCCGCAACGAGTTGGGCGACAAGGACATAAAGGTCTCCTGCATCGGTCCTGCCGGCGAGAAGCAGGTCCGCCTGGCGAGCATCATGAACGACGAACAGCGGGCCGCCGGGCGGGGTGGAGCCGGGGCGGTCATGGGCTCGAAGAACCTGAAGGCGGTGGCGGTACGTGGTGACCGCAAAGTGGCGGTAGCTGACGAGGCTGGGCTGCGAGAGGTGGCCAGGAGGGTGCGCGAAGCCATCAAGCATCATCCGGTGGTCTCCCAGTTCACGCCCTATGGCACGGCTTCCCTGCTCGAGCATTCCTGGGTCTCGGGAGACACTCCCAACATGAACTGGGCCAAGGGTGAGTGGCGGGAAGGCTGCGAGAAACTGAACGGTCGCACCATGGCCGAGACCATCCTGGTGCCGCACGCCGGCTGTCACGGTTGCTTCATCCGCTGCGCTCGTTGGATCAAGATCGACAAGGGGCGCTTCGCTATGGAAGGGCCAGGCCCGGAGTATGAGACGTTGTGCGCTTTCGGTACTATGCTCATGAATGACAATCTGGAGGCGGTCTGTTGGGCCAACGACCTGGCCAACCGCTTGGGGGTGGACACCATCTCCACGGGCTCCGCTATCGCTTTCGCCATGGAGTGCTACCAGCGCGGGATCATCACTCGGGAAGAGGCTGGCTGCGAACTCACCTGGGGCAATGTCGATGCCATCATCGAGATGATCGATCAGATTGGGAATGCGCGGGGACTCGGAGCGCTGCTGGGTCAGGGTGTCAAGCGAGCTTCTGCCGCTATCGGCAAGGGGTCGGAGGACTTCGCGGTGCATGTGAAAGGCATGGAAGTTCCTTATCACGATCCGCGCGCCTATACCTCGATGGTCCCGGTCTATGCTACTGGCACGCGCGGCGCCTGCCACATGCACGGTGCCGCCTTCGTCATGGAGCAGGGGGCGCCGCGCCCCGACACCGGTCAGCCGGTAGGCGAGATCGACCGCTTCAGCCGGGAGGGCAAGGCCATCCTGGCCATCTTGGCGCAGGACAAAGCCTCGGTGGTGGACTCGCTCACCCTGTGCATGATCTGCTCCGACGGCATGATCTTTGCTGATATCGCCGAGGCTCTGCAGGCGGTCACCGGCGAGCCTTGGGACGCTGCGCGGGTGGGTAAGGCAGGCGAGCGCATCACTACTCTGCAAAGGCTTTATGACCTCAAGTGCGGTGTCACCGCAGCTGACGACCGCTTCCCACGCCGTCTTTTGGAAGCGGTGCCCGACGGAAGCCATGCCGGCCGGGTTCCGGATTTCGAGTACATGATCCAGGACTACTACCGAGAACGCGGCTGGGACACCAACGGTGTGCCCAAGCCTGAGAAGCTGGCTGAACTGGGTCTAGAGTGGGCATGAAGGTAAAGGTAAGTTTCCTGGGCCTGCTGCGCGACAAGGTGGGAGCCCCCAGCCTGGAAGTGGAGCTCCCGGAAGGGGCTACCTTCCGGGAGCTCCTGGACCGCCTAGCCCCCGAGCTCGAGGACAAACTCGGCGACTGGGCCTGGGAGCGGGAGGCCCGTCGCTTTGCTCCACGCATCATGGTGTCGCGCAGCAAGGTGGTGGGCGGCTACGAGGACGACACCGTCCTCGGCGACGGGGAAGAGATCCTGGTCTTTCCGCCGCTTGCAGGAGGTTAGTGGCCGCGGGCCACTTGAGTAGCCTCTCGCCGCTACAGTAGCCCGCGGGCCGTGACGGTGGCCGCTTGCCACGACTGCTTCCGGCGGGCTGCTCAAGAGCATAAAGACCCACACCAGGGGAGGGAGAGAAGAGATGACCAGAACCGCGACCGCCGCCGTAGTGTATGAGCCTGAAGGCCGCTTCCAGCTGGAGACGGTCGAGCTCGACGACCTGCACAACGGCGAGGCTTACGTAAGGATCAAGGCGGTGGGCGCCTGCCACACCGACCTCAACATGCAGATGGTCCTTTCCATGCCCGCCGTGGTGGGCCACGAGGGGGCGGGCATCGTCGAAGAGGTGGCTCCCGGCGTCGACTATGTCAAACCGGGCGACAAAGTCATGATCTCCTGGCCCACTTGCGGCGTATGTCCCCACTGCCTCGTGGGTCGTATCGACCTCTGCGAGAAACAGTTCCCTCTCAACTTCGGCGGTCGTCGTGCCGATGGCACGCCCACCGTCAAGCTGAAGGGCGAGTGGATCCACGGAGCCTATTTCCAGCAATCTTCGTTTGCTACCTACGCCATTGCTCCGGTGAGCTCCTTAGTGCGGGTGGAGGAGGAGGTACCGTTCGAAGTGTTGGCGGCTCTTCCCTGTGGGGTGATGACGGGCGCCGGAGCGGTCATCAACGCCCTCAAAGTGGGGGTGACCGATGACCTCGTGGTGTTCGGAGCCGGGGCAGTGGGCTTGAGTGCCGTCATGGCTGCGAAACTGGTGGGTGCCTACCCGTTGGTAGCGGTCGACGTCAACCAGTACCGGCTCGATCTGGCCTTGGAGTTGGGGGCCAGCCATGTCATCAACGCGCGGGAGGAGGAAGATGTAGCTGCCAAGCTACGCGAACTGTCCCCGCGGGGCTTCCGCTTTGCCATCGACACCTCGGCCAAACAGAGCAGCATCTCCGCTGCTATCAAATGCTTGGGAACCGGAGGCGTCTTCGGCATCCTGGCAGTTCCCGAGCCAGAGAAACCGGACTTCCATCACGCCTTTGAAGCCTTCCCCAAGGGGCTGCGTTTGCAGTTCGTTCTAGCCGGTTCTTCGACCCCGCGGGTGTTCCTGCCCCAGCTCATCCGGTTGTACAAGCAGGGACGTTTTCCGGTCGACCGGCTGGTCAAGACGTTCGAGTTCAGCCAGATCAATGAAGCCTTCGCCGCTTCCCACGAAGGGCACGCGGTGAAGCCGGTGCTGGTCATGCCATAGAGAGCGGGACGCGCGCAAAGGCGCTGATCCACAGGGAGCCGAGGGGCCGGGCGCGGCGCCGCGCCCGGCGGCACCTCTGGCGAGCTAACTGCCTGGTCGGGCTGCCAGGTGCTTGTCCAGCTCTTCTACGGGGAGGCCGCGTAGGAAGGCAAGCAAGGCTCGCCGCGTAATGCGCTGCTCCCCCCGCACGTTGAGAGAGGGAAGCTCGCCTTCAGCCACCATCTGCTCCACGGTCTCCCGCGGCACCTTCAGGACCGCAGCCGTCTCTGCCACAGTGAAAACGGCCCCATTGGGGAGACCGTCCAGGTTGGACACACCGTTTGCCGGATACGGGGCTGCAGCCGGCAAACGCGGTCCGTTCGCCGCTGCGGGCCCGGTTGCGGCGGCGGAGCCCACAGCGCCGGTCTGGGGTCCGCTCCCGCCGGTCTGCGAGGAGGGACGCAAGGTCCCCAGGATCAGATCAAGCAGGCGGGGAGACACTTTCTCGGCCCACACCGAACCCACGCCCATGGAGCTGGCTACGTCGCCTGTCCAGGCCCAGCCGGCAATGAGCCAGGCGATCAGCTCGGGTTCCACCTCCGGGGGTAGACTGCCGCAGTCCTTGAGTTCCTCGACTATCGAGGCCAGGTAGGAGGCGGTGGCGTGTTCCTTCTCCCGTAGCGCGTCGCGCAGTCCTTCCTCCGGGGCGGAAGCCACGAACTCCAGGAAGAGGTGGGCATGGCTGGTCTTATCTTGGTTGCGCACCTTCTCGGCGTGATGCTCGCAGATCTCTCTCAATCGCTGGACCGGGTCGGCGCTCTGGGAAGAGTAGAAACTGTCGAAAACTTGGTCATAGACCACATCGAGAGCCGCTAGCAGGATAGCCTTGCGGTTCGCGAAGTGGGCGTATAAGGCGGCTGGCGTGATCCCTGCGCCTTTAGCGATGCGGGTGATGGTGGCCCCCTGTACGCCATACTCGGCAATGGTCTCCAGGGCGGCTCGGACGATCTCCTGCTTGCGCGCTTCTGAGCGCATCCGACGCTTTGCGACCGTAGTCATCCTCCTTCGCCAATACCAGTCGACAACAGCAATGACATGAGCAGCGTAACAGTGCCGCAAATACCGGTTGACAGCAAACTAATTGTACAGTAAGTTTTTCCTAAATAGTCAATCAGTTATGGTGGCCCGGCCAGAGGCGACCTGCACTCTTAAGGGGGGATCTATGGGAGAAGTGCAACGGCTCACCAACTGTACGACGGGGGGCCCGGTATTCGTCGACGTAAGAGACGACCGGATAATCCGCATCACCCCCATCGAATTCGACGAGAGCGACGGACCCACGTGGACCATCGAAGCCCGAGGCCGCAAGTTCTCCCCGCCGCGTAAGGCGCTCATCAGCCCTTGGACGGTCGCTCATCGCTCGACCATCTACTCTCCCAAGCGGATTCTCACGCCCCTCAAGCGGGTAGATTTCGATCCCCAAGGGGAGCCCGGATCGACCGGCAAAGGCGGGCGTAACACCCAGAACCGGGGAATCTCCGGCTATGAGCCCATCAGCTGGGATGAGGCCCTCGACCTGGTAGCCGAGGAGATCATCCGCGTGCGCCGGGAGTACGGCCCGGGCGCGTTGATGGCGGAGCCGAGCTCGCACCACACGTGGGGCAACATCGGTTACCGCTTCAGCGCTTTCCAGCGTTTCTTCAACCTGGTGGGCATCACCTACGCCGAACACAACCCGGACAGCTGGGAGGGCTGGCTGTGGGGTGGGGCCCACATGTGGGGCAATACTCATCGGTTGGGCCTGGCCGAAGGTTACGACCTCCTGGAAGACGCGCTCAGACACACGGAGATGATCGTGTTCTGGTCGTCGGACCCCGACACCACTCAGGGAGGCGTGTACGCGGCGTACGAAAGTACGCCCCGGCGTTTCTGGCTCAAAGAGCTGGGCGTCAAGATGGTGTTCATCGACCCCTTCTTCAACCACACCGCCAACCTGGTGGGAGACAAATGGCTGGCGCCCAGACCGGGGACGGACGTAGCCGTGGCTCTGGCCATCGCTTTCACCTGGCTCACCGAGGGCACTTACGACAAGGAGTACGTGGCGACGAAGACCGTCGGCTTCGACCAGTGGAAGGACTACGTGCTCGGGGTGAGTTACGGTCGACCCAAGACCCCCGAGTGGGCCGAAGCCGAATCGGGAGTCCTGGCACGGGAGATCCGGGCCTTGGCCCGAGAATGGGCGAGCAAGAAGACCATGTTGGCTCCGGGCGGGCTGGCCGGACTGGGCGGAGCTTCCCGCTGTGCTACCGGCAACGAGTGGCCACGGGCGATGATCGCTCTCATCACCATGCAGGGCATGGGCAAGCCGGGGATCAACATGTGGAGCACCACTTACGGTACTCCGCTTGACACCGAGTTCTTCTTCCCCGGTTACACCGAAGGCGGCATCTCGGGTGACCTGGCGAACAGTGCTGCCGGCAAGGACTTCGTCTACCGCATGTTCCCGCAAGGAGGGGCCTTCTCGAATCCTCACCGTTCTGCCGAAGGTACACTGGCCTACCGGCTGCTGATTCCGGAGGCCATGCAGCACCATCCCCATTCCTGGCGGGGGCGGGGATTCTGCGGCTCGCACATCGAGGCTCAGTTCGTGAAGTACGAGTACCCGGCTCCTGGTTATCCCATGGTGCAGATGTACTACCGCTATGGCGGCTCTTTCATCGGCACCATGACCGAGACCAACCGCTACATCCGAGCCTACCGTCACGGCAAGGTACCCTTCGTGGTCAACCAGTCCATCTGGTTCGAAGGAGAAGCCAAGTTCGCCGACATCATCCTGCCGGCCTGCACCAATTTCGAGCGCTGGGACATCGGGGAGTGGGCCCTGGCCAACGGTTACGTCACGCACAGTTCACTCCAGTGCAACCATCGCGTGATCGTGCTACAGAAGCCCTGTATCAAGCCACTAGGCCAGTCCAAGTCCGACTATCAGATTTTCGCTGAGCTGGCTGACCGGCTGGGCGTAGGTCCCATGTTCACCATGGGCCGCAGCGAGTACGACTGGGTCAAGCAGCACTTCCAGGCAACGGATCTGGCCAAGGTCATGACCTGGGAAGAGTTCGAGAAGAAGGGCTACTACGTGGTGCCGCCCAAGCCGGCGGACGCCAAGCGCACCTACGGCCTGCGCTGGTTCGCCGAGGACCGCGAACGGGACACCCCGGATTGGGGCCCTAATCCTTGGGAACATGTGCGGGGCAAGGGTCTGCAGACGCAATCCGGCAAGATCGAGTTCGTGAGCAACAGCCTCAAGCGGTTGGAAGCCACCGGAGTGGTGGACCCCGAACGGCCGGTGATGGGGCCGCAGTACATACCGAGTTGGGAGGGGACGAAGACCACAGACCTCTTGGCCAAGTATCCTCTACAGCTCATCATGCCGCACCCGCGGTACAGCTTCCATACGCATGGCGATGCCAAGGACAGTTGGACCAACGAAGTCAAGGATCATCGGGTGCTGCATCCCGACGGTCGCTACTACTGGATCATCCGCATCAACCCCAAGGACGCGGCTCCCCGGGGTATCAAGACGGGCGATCTGGTGCGCGTCTTCAACGACCGCGGCTCGGTGGTGCTGAGTGCGCAGGTGACCGAGCGGATGTTGCCCGGGGTGGTGCACTCCTATGAATCATGCGCAGAGTACGACCCTGTCGGCGAACCCGGTGAGTCTCCCGACCGGGGAGGCTGCGTGAATCTCCTCTCTCCGTCGCGCTTCATAACCCCGACTTCTTCGGGGATGGCCAACAATTCGTGTCTGGTGCAGATCGAAAAATGGGCCGGTGCTTTGACCCAGGGAGCGTCGGCGACGCAAGGGGCCTCGTCGGAACAGGGGGTGGCCTGATGGCGGACAGCAAGAAATGGCATCTGGTGATCGACATCGCTCGCTGCAGCGACTGCAACAACTGCTTTCTAGCCGATAAGGACGAATTCGTTGGCAACGACTGGCTTCCTTATTCGGTGGCGCAGCCCTGGAATGGGCACCGCTGGATGAACATCGAGAGGCGGGAACGGGGTCACTTTCCCAAGGTGGACGCGGCCCACCTTCCGCTGCCCTGCATGCACTGTGACGACCCGCCCTGCGCCGCAAATGCGCCGGAAGGAGCGGTCTATAAGCGAGCGGACGGACTGGTGCTGATCGACCCGGTCAAGGCCAAGGGGCACAGGGAGATCTTGGATTCCTGTCCCTACGGCGCCATCTACTGGAATGAGGAGGCCCAGGTAGCTCAGAAGTGCACGGGCTGCGCCCATCTCCTGGACGAGGGTTGGACCCAGACCCGCTGCTCGCAGGTGTGCCCGACCGAGGCCCTCAAACTGGTCCTGGCTACCGACGCCGAGATGGCTGACCTGGTGAGAAGTGACGGTCTGGAGCCCTACCGGCCGGAACTGGGTACCCGGCCGCGGGTGTACTACAAGAACCTCTACCGCTGGACGAAGGCTTTCCTCGCCGGGAGTGTCGTCTACGGCGACTCGGGGGAGTGCGCCAAAGGGGCCAAGGTTACTCTGACTCAGAACGGCCAGAGGGTGGCAGAGGTGACCGCCAACGAGTTCGGAGACTTCAAGTTCGACTGCCTGGAGCCCGGTTCCGACTATACCTTGCAGGTCGAAGCCGCCGGCTACAAGTCTATGGAGCGGACGGTGTCGGTTGCGGAGGAGAGCACGGTGTTGCCGGATCTCTTTTTGGAGCGGAGGTAGGAACGATGGGGAAGAGTCTGGAGGAGAGGATCCAGAGGCTGGAAGACATCCATGAGATCCAGAATCTCATGGGTCGGTACGAGTTCTTGACCACGGCCAACATGTTCACCGAGACCGTAGAGCTCTTCGCGAAGACCGTGCCGCAGAAGATCGAGATCGGCCCCTTGGGCGTCTGGGAAGGCATGGACGCGGCTTGGCGTTGCTTCCACGGCTTCCACAACTGGACCACCAAAGTGGGGGTGCCGGTTGAGGGCCAGATGATGCAGCACACCCTGGCCACCCCCGTCATCGAGGTGGCAGGGGATGGGAAGACGGCCAAGGGGGTGTGGATGTCGCCAGGGCACGAAGCTCGCGTGCTGGGCGGCAAACTCACTGCCCTCTGGGTATGGGGTACCTATGGCGAGGACTTCATCAAAGAGGACGGGGTGTGGCGGATACGCAACCACCACGTGTACCTCAATTTCATCACGCCGTTCGACGTTCCCTGGACAGCGGAGAAGCCGGGTGATCCCAGCGACATCAGCGACATCTTCCCGCCCGGCCTCCCGGAGGAATACAGGCCCGACCGGCCCAGCACCTACACCTGGATGTATTCGCCCAAAGCGGTCATGGAGCTGGTACCGGCCCCGCCGGAGCCGCACGATACCTA
>CAKZRW010000010.1 GCA_937148845.1 uncultured Actinomycetes bacterium
CGGTGTGGTTCGGTAACTTCCTCGCCCCGTACGACGACATGCACCCGATCTTCGGTAACGTCCCGACCTACACGACGTCGATCATGTCGACCGCGTCGATCTGGGCGTTCACCTTGTCCAGCTGGTCGCTGATCTTGTCGAACTCCTCCGGCGAGGCGGGCAGCCCCAGCCCGACGACGTCGCCGTTGGCAGCGACGTCCAGGACGCAGGCCATTCCCTCTAGTTCCTGAGCTTCTCCGCGTGCCGGATCGTAGCGGAAGGAGACCTCGCCTTGGCTACCGCCGGCTGGGCCCACAGAGACATAGATGACGTCCGCGGCATCGCCCCAGAGCAAGGCGGTCACCACCCCCCACATACCACCTGCGCGTGTCTTCTCCTTGAGCCACGACCACCGCTCCACTTGCCCCGAGGGCAAGTCGATGATGTAGGCACCGTGCACAACCGCCTGATCGACCCTGCTGTCCGTGGTCGTGTCCAGGGCGTAGCGCACCAGGGCCAGCCTGCGCTCATCGGGAGAGAGCGCGATCACGTCCGCCGCGGACGCCCCCGCGCTGGGAACCGCGATGACGCAAACATCCTGGGAAGACGCCTCATCCGGGTGCCAGAGGCACAACTCTCCGTTACAGGAGTAGGCCAAGAGCATGCCCACCCGACCTGCCGCCGCCACGTAGTCCCCCGCTATCTCCTTGTGAGCGTAGCCGTTCGGAGTAAGCCGCCACAACCCTTGCTGCCCTTCTCGGCTATAACGACCCATGATGGCCGAGAGTCTAGCGGGGAACCGAGAGGTTTCGGTCGCCGAGGTCACCGCGGTCGAGTTCGAAGCGCTACCAGAGCTTGCGGCACTGGATCCGCCGCTGCTCGCCCCCCCACAGGCAGGCACGAGGATAAGAACCGAAACGACGAGCGCGGCGGCCACAAGGACACCCGGCCTACCCATACGTGGCCTCATCGCCAGACCTCCCTAGTCGGTCCAGTACTTGTAGCGGTACATGTGATATCCAGCGGCCATAAGCTCGGATCTGCTTCTCGCCCAGTACATCACCCGGTCGACGTTATTCCGCGTCGTCGATTCATAGGCATAGAACGTGTTGCTATCTTGCCGCCACTGGAAGCTCAAGACATGAGTCCCCGGACGGTCAAAGACGTCGCCGCGTACCAGGCTGGAGAGGGGGGTACTGTCTGAGAGCTGGTTAGCGTGAGCAGTGAGGCCGGAGGTGTTGTGTTTGGTGCTCAAACCCCAGATACGGCTCACTAAGCCCGAGCAATCGACGCCCACGGTGCAGGTCTCCACAGACTGGCTCCCAATATCCCCTGCATCTTTGGTCCCGGCCTCCACGTACGACTTGAAGCTGGAAGGAGTAGTCCACTTTCCCCAGGCGTAAGAAACACCCTGAAAGGTACCCCCGCTGTATAGGTTGCGGGGAACAATGTTGTCACTGCCGCCGCAGCTTCGGTAGTATGCCCCCGAGCTGCAGGTAAACCAGCAGTTCCAGTAGCTCCATGCTTGATTATTACCGTCGTCGCGGGTCCAGGGATTAGCTCGAGCCGGCGGATCGGAATCAGCGAACGCCTTGTCTGGCCCTAGCGAGCGTGAAATCGCCGAACTGAGCCGCACTGCTGCGTCATGCATGCTGCGCGCGACTGATCCGTCCTTCACATCCGGCTGCTCCGCAGTCGGGGTCAGAACCCGAAAGCTCAGATGGTCTTTGGCCGCGACCATGCACCATGTCTGTCCTTCTTGGTCGACTTCCAGATACTTCAGCGGCCACAGGTGGAACTCCTCGGTAGGAATGCTGACGCTACCCTTGGTGCAAAGAGAGTCGCGCGACAATTGCTCGACATAGAATTTGACCTCGACGCCATCAGCCCCCGGCAGGAAATACGAGGTCTGGACCAGGAGGTCGCCTTCAGGAGAAGTTCCAATCACCTCCACGCTTTGTGCGCTCACCCCGCCGGCAGCCATGGTTCTCGCCGTGTCCAACCCGCTCGCATTGCTGATTCGCACAGTTGGACCGACCGATTGGTCAGCAGGTGCCGAATCTACGGTTACCATTCCAAGCCCAGCCACGTCAATCTCGGTTCGTAAGGACTCTTTGATGGCCAGCAAGGTCAGCCCGTTAGTCGCATCCGTCACCCTGTGGCTCTGAGACATGCCAAGTATCAGTTGCAGGCCGCCGTCGCTTCCCTTCAAGAAGCGCGGTCCAGCCTCTGCCAAGCCCCTTGGCAAATCTATCCGTCCTTCAGCCTCACCAGATGCCAGGTTCACAAGGATGACCGCCTCAGGGCTGGTACTGCAATCAGCAACGGCCAATAGGCCACGCCACTCGCAGAGGTCAACAGGGGATTTCAACCCGAGCTTGGTGTACGATACCGCCTGCACCTCCTCGCCGGAGGTGTCAACCACATCAGCCGCTGATTCGCAGCATCCAGAACGGCGATGTTGCCGGTGCTCAGCACCGTGAAGGACTCAGGGCCCCAAGCCTCCACATCACCGTTGCTTTCCACGTACCCGATTTGAACAGGCCCGTCTCCAATAGCCAGTGTGAAGACCTCCCTCTGCCGGCCTGTTCCTATCGTATCCGCCATTACTGAACTGACGTACACGGTGCTCACTACAACTATCGTAAACCCGAGGAAAGCCATGATCAGCCCTCCTCTCTGGCGCCCCATGCCTCCACCTCTTCTTCCTCTTATTGGGGACCAGACAGCCGTTTATGGTCTCTCGACCAGTCGCAGATACCCGCTATACACGCTCGAGCAGACCTGGCTGGGGCAGAGCGAGAGTAAGCCAGGCTAAGCGGGGCAGAAGTTGTGAAGACAACCAGGCAGCCAAGGCGAGCAGGCAGGTAGCAAGGAAGGAAGGAAGGAAGGAAGGAAGGAAGGAAGCAGTCTGCCTCGCCCTGGGGTAACCAAGGGAGATGAGCTTGCCCTCTCTAGCGCGGGGCCGAGAAGAAAAACCCTTCAGGTCCAGGCTAGGACATCCATCTGGCCGAAGCCAGCTTTTCCCACCGAGCAAGTGCGGAAGCCAGGCCCTTTCCCTTCCCATCCTGCCCCCTTTTCTTCCAAGCGTGACATGGGAAGCCTAGCTTACCTCCAGGCCAGGGTGTTGTCAAGGATGAGTAGAAGGATTTTTTCCCGATGACCTACGAAAGGAGATAAATGGCCGAGGCCGAGATCGAAAGCCCCTAACCGTCCACGGAACCGCAGCAACTCCATGTGCGGCTCGGGCGAGGCTGTGATTGGTAGCTGGCGCTGACTGCCCCTCAGACCCTAGCCTTTACCCGTGGCACCGTTATGCTCGCTTCTCTCAGAACGAGCATCTGCGCTTCAGAGCCTTGCTCTGCAAGCGCGACATCGATGGCTTCTTGGACATTGGGGCAAGGGGTCATAAACATGCTCCTGACCACCCGGTCATCAAGGCTCGTGACTACCCACACCTGGATCCGCTCCAGAATCGAAGCCATCCGCGCTGGCTGCTGCAAACCCAACGAATACTGCTCCTTAGTCATGTGAACCAGTGCATCAGCCGGCGACGCAGCCGCGGACAGTCTCTCGAAAAGGATGCGGTTGTGTCCCAGGCCGAAAGGGCATTCCGAGACCACTATGAGGATCCCGCCGTCTTTCACCGCAAGAGCTCCGAATTGTATGGCCTTGTTGGTCTGGTAGAAATCACAGTCCATCGGATAAGGAGCCACCGCCAGCACCACTTCATGCTGTCGCTCAAGCTCGAGCACGAACTGCCGCTCAGCCACCTCTACCGCGCGCCGAAAAGTACTCCTCAGGTCACCTGTCGCTGCAAAGCCCGCGTGGTGCTGCCGGTCAAGAACCAGTTGCACCGAGTAGACCTTGCGCCCGGCGATGGCAACCGCTGCGGCTTCTTCCAGATCCTCATGTACCGGATTGCCTTCGAGAACCAAAGCCTGAGCGCCCGGCTCCATAGCCAGTCGGTGATTGGCGCAGACACTCTGGTAGCCCGCCAGTCCCGGGAAGAGCGACTTGCGACCACCGGTAAAGCCAGCGAAGTAATGCGGCTCGACCGAATTGATCAGAATGACACTGCGCGCCTCCACCAGCCGTCGGTTCAGGAAGATAGGCGTCCCGCGAGAAGTCACGCCAAGGTCCTCTAGATCTTCCTCGGCCAGGGAATCGTGCGAGACAATGCGGTCGCGCCAGACAGCAAGTAGGTCAGGACCGAATATCCGGCTCAGCTCGGGTTCAGATGCAGGCCGGTGAGTCCCCGTCGCCACTAGAAATAGGGGGCACTCCCCAGTCCTGCCGCTCCAACTCTCAAGCGACCCCCGAGCCACCCGAAGGACGTCGGCAGTCGGCGTAGGACGGGTACCGTCATTCACCACCACCACCAAGGGCGGTTCGGCTTCGTTCAAGAAAGCATCGAGCGGGAGGCCGGTCAAGCCGCCGGCCGACGCAGTTTCGGGTTCCTCGTACCTACCACTTCCCCGCCAGCCACTCCCCGGCCCGTGATTTCTCGAACCCACGCTCTCCGTTCCGCTGATCTTGCCACTGCCGCTCTCTCGTCCAGCGAGGGCATCGAGGAGTACCGCTTCGGGGTCCGCGGCTTGACTGACGTTCGCCCCAAGGACTCCAGCCATCCGGTGGACAGGCACTTCCACCACCACCGACGTCGTACCCCAGGGTATGTCGATCTGCACTTCTCTCCGCCTTCCGTTGCCTCAGGTAGAATCACCACTCGTTGCCGGCTACTATATGTCTTAGAGCTTAGCCAAAGAGCCGCTCGCCCGCGAACTGGTGATCACAACGAGAGCAAGAAGGACACCTTATGCCGCACTACCACTACAGTATCGCCCCTGAGATCTTCGATCGGTTTCCAGGCTACATCCGTGGCGTAGTCATAGCTCACCAGGTCAGTAACGGTCCCTCGCCAGCGGACCTGGTCGGCAAGCTTCGGGAGGCCGAGGCTTCGGTGCGGGAGCGGCTGGACTTGGAGAGGATAGCCGAGGAACCACGCATCAAGGCTTGGCGGGATGCTTATCGTGCCTTCGGCGCCAAGCCGGCTGAGTTCCGTTCTTCTATCGAGGCCATGGCTAGACGAGCTTTGCGGGGCGACGGGATCCCCAGCATCAATGCCCTGGTGGACATCGGGAACATCGTGTCCCTTAGGCGTCTCATTCCTGCCGGAGGACACGCCATCGATCTCTTGAACGGAGATATCGAGCTACGCTTCGCCACTGGGGAGGAAGAGTTCGTGGCCTTCGGTTCGGACGAGTTGGAACATCCGTTGCCGGGCGAGGTGATCTTTGTCGAGGGCAACACGGTGCTCACTCGACGCTGGACTTGGCGCCAAGGCAAGCATACCCTGACTCTCCCCGAGACTACGGCCATCGAGTTCAATGTAGACGGACTGCCGCCGGTGACACGAGGCGAGATCGAGGACGCTTGCAAAGAAGTGGCCGACCTCGTAGCCCAGTACTGCGGCGGCCTCATCCGTATCGACTATCTGACGGCCGAGACGCCTAGGATCTCTCTAGCGCCGTGACCCCGCTACGAGAGCAGCTACTGCCTCTGTAGTCTTCTCTAGGGTCTCGCCTACCAGTACGCCAGCTTCTCTCAGGGCAGCAATCTTGCCCTCTGCTGTGCCTTGGCCCACCGAGACGATGGCGCCCGCATGCCCCATACGTCTCCCCCGGGGTGCAGTCTTGCCAGCCACAAAGGCAACCACCGGCTTAGTGACTCTTTCTCCGACAAAAGCTGCGGCTTCCTCCTCAGCGGTGCCTCCAATCTCCCCGATCATGGCAATGACCTCGGTGGCAGGGTCTGCTTCGAACAACCCAAGGATATCGGTGAACGACATGCCCACGATGGGATCACCACCGATGCCTACGCAGCTCGACTGGCCCACACCAAGCGCCGTCAGTTGTGCAGCCACTTCGTAGGTCAGGGTCCCGCTCCGCGAGACCAAGCCCACTGGTCCCGGGGTGAACACATCGGCCGGCATGATCCCGACCTTGGAGAGACCAGGAGAGATTACGCCAGGACAGTTGGGGCCGAGCAAACGCGCGCCTTTTGCGCGTACGTGTGCGCATACCTTCACCATGTCGAGCACCGGAATACCTTCAGTGATACAGACGATCAGCTCGACACCACTGTCCGCAGCCTCCACAATGGCATCTGGGGCAAACGGCGCGGGCACAAACACTATGGAGACGTTCGCCCCGGTCGCCTGCACCGCTTCCTCCACCGATTCGAAGACCGGCACCCCCTCGACCGTACGGCCGCCTTTCCCCACACCAGTGCCTGCCACGATGTTGGTGCCATATGCCAGCATTTGGCGCGTCTGGTGACTGCCCTCCCGCCCAGTGATGTTTTGGACCAGCACTCGGCTATGCTTGTCGACCAGGATGCTCACCGTTGGTCCTCTCCGGCCGCAAGAGCCACCGCCATCTGGGCGGCTTCGACCATGCTGTCGGCGATATGCACGCTGGTTCCGGCCAGGAGAGCCCGTCCCTCGGCAGCTTTCGTCCCTACCAGTCTGACCACCACCGGCACCCGCACCTCGCCCTGGGCAAGCAGATTGACCAGAGCTTGCGCGACCATGTCACAGCGTATGATGCCGCCGAAGATGTTGATGAGCATGGCCCGCACATGGGGATCGCGGAGGATGATACGCAGAGCTGCGTCTATCTGATCGGAGCGAGCCCCTCCCCCGATGTCCAGGAAATTGGCCGGCTCGCCCCCCACAAGGTGTATGGTGTCCATGGTGGCCATGGCCAACCCGGCACCGTTGACCATACATCCGATCTGGCCGGCAAGACGCACGTATTGCACACCTACGCGCTGCGCTTCCACCTCCGCCGGGTCTTCCTGTTCCACGTCGCGGAGAGCCGCCAATCCAGGCCTGCGGAAGAGTGCATTGTCATCGATCACCAGCTTGGCGTCCAAGGCGACAAGCGCCCCGGTCGTAGTCACTCCCAAGGGGTTGATCTCGAGAAGCGTGGCGTCACAATCCCAGAAGGCACGGTACAGCGCCTGAGCGATGTCCCGAAAGGCTTGGACCTGCTCCCCGGAGAGCCCGACTGCCCGGGCCAGACTACGAGCCTGGTAGTCAGCTAGACCGTACAAAGGATCAGTCGAGACACGGACGATGGCTTCGGGAGCGGCCTCCGCTACCTGCTCGATATCTACTCCGCCCTGCGCGCTGGCCATGACCGTGACCGTCTGTAGACTACGGTCCAAGACAGCGCCCAGGTAGAGTTCCCGGGCCAGATACACGGCCTGCACCACCAGGACCTTGCGGACCATCCGGTCGCGGATAGTACGTCCCAACATGGCGAGTGCTGCCTCGCGAGCCTCCTCGGGCGAGTCGGCCCGCTTAATACCACCAGCTTTTCCCCGACCGCCAGCATGGATCTGAGCTTTCACGAACACGTGGCCTCCCAGTTCGCGGGCTACCCTTTCCACTTCGGCAGCAGTGAAGGCCAGTTTGGCAGGGGGGAAGGGCACTCCGTAGCCAGCCAGGATCTCTCGCGCCTGGTATTCATGCGTGTTCATTTCGGCCCGCCGCTAGCGCCTAGTCGATGAGCTCTACGACGTCGGCTATGCCTTGGCCCCCGGCAATGCAGATAGTGGCCAGCCCGTAACGGGTGCCACGCCTTTTCATCTCGTACAGTAGGGTCACCAGGATGCGGGCTCCTGAGCAACCCAGGGGATGGCCCAGAGCGATAGCGCCCCCGTTCACGTTGAGGATGCTTTGGTCGAGACCCAGCTCCTTGATGACAGCCAGGCTCTGAGCCGCGAAGGCCTCATTGAGCTCAATCAACCCTATATCGGACAGGTCCAGGCCGGCCGCGGCCAGCGCCTTGCGCGTGGCCGGGGCCGGCCCGATGCCCATGATCTCAGGAGGTACGCCGGCCACAGCCTGGCTGCGTAGACAGGCCAGCGGCTTGACGCCTCGGCTCTCAGCCGTCTCTGCGGCCATCAACACCAGGCACGCTGCCCCATCGTTGCGGCTGGAAGAATTGCCAGCCGTGACGGTACCGCCCTCTTTAAAGACCGGCTTGAGCTGCGCCAGCTGTTCCAGACTGGTCTTGCGAGGAGGTTCATCGACCAGCGCTAGCAGTGGGGGCCCTTTCCTTTGGGGCACCTCGACTGGCACGATCTCGTCCGCGAAGCGGCCTTCCGCGATAGCGGCGAGCGCCTTCTCCTGACTGGCCAGAGCGAAGACGTCCTGCTCTTCCCGGCTGATGCCGTATTTGACAGCCAGGTTCTCGGCTGTCATGCCCATGGTCAGGTTGCCGTAGACCTCGACCGGCTGCGACCGGGGCTGACTCTCGGTGTTCGAGTCCACCAGGACGCCGTTACCCGAGCCGTAGCCGAAACGAGCATTGCGCAGATAGTAGGGAGCGTTGCTCATGCTCTCAACGCCGCCAGCCACCACTATGTCAGCCAATCCGCACATGATGGCCTGGGCAGCGTTGTTCACCGCTTGCAGGCCTGAGCCGCACTGGCGCATGACCGTGTAGGCAGGCACCTCCACAGGAAAACCGGCCTTCAGCGCCGCCACACGGGCCAGGTTGGCAGCATCCGCGCTCTGTTTGGCCTGGCCCATGATGACTTCGTCCACCTCGGCAGGCTCGACGCCTGCTCGCTCGATGGCAGCAGCGATCACGACCTTGGCCAGGTCGTCGGGCTGGATATCCCGCAGGATGCCGCCTATGCGACCTTGCGCGGTGCGGACCGCGCTGACTATGACGACTTCTCTCACGCGCGCGTTAGAACTATCTCGCCCAGGACCACGTCCTTGTTGGTGACTACTTCGAAGGTCTGCGGTACATAGCCGGCGAGTTCCACGCGCAGCGTGTAGGTTGTGTTCTTTTCGAGCCCCTCGAACTCGAAGTCCCCATAACTGTCGGAGTAGGTCTCCCTGACCCCGCCGGGACCCTCAAGGGTGACTCTGACACCTTCTGCACACTCTCCACGCATGTCGTCACGCACCACCTCGCCTGCGATGAACCGCTTGGGGATACCAATATACCTGACACGGGGCGAGGTGCCATATTCGGGGTGGTAGACCTCGAGATCCTTCTCGGCGGCTAGCTTGGCGACAGCGCTGTTGGGATCGTCTAAGTCGCCAAAGACGAGGGCCCCAGTGGGACAGGCCTCCACACAGCGCGGTTCTTTCTCGCCCTTGTCCAAGAGGTGAGCGCACAAAGTACACTTCTGCGGGATCTCCAGCTCTTGATTCCAAAAGACCACCCGGTAAGGGCAGGAGCCGACGATCGCACGTTGCCCTTTGGCCTTGACCGGGTCGATCAACACTATCCCGTCTTCACGGCGATAGACCGCTCCGTCGGTGGCCGCAGCCATGCACGGGGCCTCCTCACAGTGCAGGCAGGGAAGCGGGATGTAGTCCAGTTTGGGCCGCGGGTACTCGCCCCGCTCGATCTCCTTGATCTGCATCCACTGCTGCCCTTCCAGCGGTTGCGGGGCAGAATAGGGTGAGTAGTCGTTGCCGTAGTACTCGTCCCGACAAGCCAGGAAGCAGTTGTGGCAACCGCTGCACTTGGTGATATCTATCAGCAGGCCTAGGCGTACCATGCTCTCAGCCCTCCCATTTCTCGATCTCGATGAGGCACGAGTTGGGCGTCATCCCCGGTACGTTCTTCGACATCATGCGCGGCGAAGTAAGGATGTTCACACAGCCGCCCTTGTCAGGCGCCTCGGGATTGCCCGGCACCAACGGGTCGTAGAGCGCTGAAGACGCGTAGCTGTGCACCACCCCGGGTCGCACGCGACCGGTCACCACGGCGATGCACAGTACCGAGCCCCGGTCGTTGTAGAGCCGCACGATGTCATGGTTCTTTATCCCGCGCTCGGCGGCATCCACAGGGTTGATGCGAGCCGGCCACCAAGCGTAGCCGTCCTTCTTGATGCGATGCCCGGGAATGTCGTTCAGCCAGTCCGTATGTTTGTCGTAATGACAGTGGAAGCTGAACCGCGGATGCGGAGACACCAGCGCCAGAGGATACTTCTCGAACAGCTCCTTGGTATGGTGCCCCTCCCAGCTCGGGATGTAGCGAGGCACCACCGGCCGTTCGTCGTCGTCCGGGAAGTACTGCTTCAAACTGACCGACTCGAATTCGATCTTGCCACTGAAAGTGCCCAGCTGGTCCCTCTGCGCGGTCAAACGTTTGGGATTGCCCAGGTCAGGAGTATCGCAAGGCCGGCCCTCATAGAACCAGCGCAGCCCGGGAGTGGGCTTGTAATCATCGGGCACATTGATGATGTAGTAGCCTTTGCGGTCGAACTCCTCCCAACTGATCATCTTGGCCACGTCGGAGATCTCGAAGAAGCCCCGCGCCCAGTCGACCTCGGTCTTGCCCCCGTCCGTGTATTCCTCCCACAGCCCCATCTTGTCGGCGATGAGGGAGAAGATCTGATAGTCAGACTTGGACTCCCACAGCGGCTCGATGCATTTCTTCTCGCGCACTACCACGCGATAGTTGCAGCCGTTGGAAGCATGCACCGTGTAACCGTTGATGGCCGCCCACTCGCCTATGTCGTCCCGCTCGAAGTTGGTGCAAGCGGGAAGGATGACATCGGCGAACCGGGTTTCGCTCTGCCACCAGATGTCCTGATTGACCACGAACTCGAGTTTGGGGCTCTGATACATGCGCACCCAGTTGTTGGTCGCACTCATGGTGCCGATGAAGGAGCCCCCGTAGCGGTACCAGAGCTTGATCTCGGAGTGGCCCTCCATGGGATACACGAAATGAGTGAACTGTTGCTCCAGGCTCTTGCCGCAGAAGCCCTCGCCGTACCACTCGACGTGGCCCTCAAGGATGGCTTGGGGCACGGTGAGTCGCCAGAGGCGCTGCTTGGTCGGGTTCTGCGGTATGTACTTGGCCACCAAGGTCGAGCTCGACATCCGGGCTTCGGGTTCGCCGTAGCTGGGGAACCATGGATCGGCGTAGAACGGCGCCCCCATGGTGGTACCCCAGATGCTCCGCCCGGGCGCCCCCAGGCCCTGCATGGCTTGCAGCAATACCATCATGCGCGCCCATTCGGTGCCATACGCCGTTCTACAGGCGCCGCCCTCGCCACCCCGAGAGCCCCCCGAAAGGACCGTCCGCTTGGCCGCCCATTCCCGCGCCAGCGTGCGGATGACACGCGCTTCGACCCCTGACTCCTCCGCAGCCCACTCCGGAGTCTTGGGCACGCCGTCCGTCTCGCCCAGCACATAGGGCTTGAACTTCTCGAAACCCAGGGTGCGGTTGGCCACGTAGTCTTTGTTATAAGTGTCTTCCGTGATCCAGACGAAAGCGATAGCCATGGCGATGGCGGTGTCAGTGCCCATGCGCGGAGCGATCCACTTGCCGCCCATCACCGCGTTGGTGTAGTTGTAGAAGGGGTCGATGAAGACCATCTTCACACCCTTCTCTTTCAACCACTGCCGCCACAGAGCGGAGTCCTGTCCGGAATACGTGCCCCGCGTGCTGTCGGGGTCGTTGGACCAGAACACGATCATCTCCGCATTCTGGAGGGCGTCTTGTAGCAAGTCGTACTGCTCAGGCATGCCCAGGCGCCAGAAGAAGCCGTACGTATGACTCGCCCCCCAGTGCCACCCCTCCCAGCTATCCGGGTTATCGAGGACCGGGGTGAACTCCATCATGTTCATGAAGCGCGCGAAGGGACCCATCTTGTAGCCTACGATGCCCCAGTTGTGGTGAGACGAGGTGATCCCGCTGATCGCGGACCCTCCGTAAGTCTCACGCACTCGCATGAGTTCCTTGGCCACCAGAGTCGCGGCCTCGTCCCACGAGATCCGTACGAAGGGCGACTTGCCCCTGTTCTGAGGATTCCGCTCCCCGTCGGGATCGAAATCCACTCTTTTCATGGGGTATCTGATGCGTTCGTCCGAGTAAATACGCCGTCTTTCTGCAAGTATGTAGGGCGAGACCGTGACCTTCTTCCAAGGGGAGTACTTCTTGCCTCCTGCTTCGATGGTCCATGGTTTCATGTCCCCATCGGCCACGACCAGCGGCCTGATGCGGACGATCTGACCGTCTTTGACATATACGGTCACAGGCCCGCTGTTGGTGAGGTTGGTGAATACTTGTTCAGACATCAAACATCAGCCCCCATTCTGGTCGAAGATGGTTGCCTGACCGACTCGGACCCAAACCACTATCCGATATCTCGATATTGACGGATAATATTGGTAGTATCGTAGAGTAGCGAGCAGCGAATTGCAAGGCGCAGGGACCAGTGGCCGGTCCGAGCGCTGAAGGGGGAAGGCGTGGCAACGGTCAAAGAATCCCGGGAAGGCGACCCGTTCTCAGTCAGAGCCCTGACGCGAGGTCTCTCCATCCTCACCCTGTTCGACGTGGACCACCGCGAGTGGACCATCGACGAGATGGCCGAACAGACGGGGCTTCTGCGCATGACGGTCTACCGCATGGTGCGTACCCTCGAGTCCATGGCCTTCCTAGTACGCGATCCCACCAGTAACCGGTACCGCCTGGGACCAGCCACCATCGCCATGGCCTACGTGGCGGAAGATCACTCCGACCTCGTCCGAGCGGCAAGGCCGTTCCTGGAGGAGCTCACCGTAGAGACTGGCGAATCGGTCACCTTAGCGGTCGAGATCGACGGCTACCCCGTGTGCGTGGACATCATCAACACGACGCGTCCTTTCAAACGACGGACAGCGCCCGGGCGGATCCTGGGGGATCTGGCTACAGTGCACGGCAAGCTTTTCACTGCCTACAAGTCCCCGGAGGAGCGGGAAGCCATCCTGTGCCGTCCGCAGCCGAAACACACTCCCTACACCGTCACTGACCGGGCCGCGCTGGAGGCCGAGTTGGAACAGATCGCCCGCGAGGACGTGGCCTTTGACTTTGAGGGGCTTTATCTGGGCACCTGCGCCGTCGGTGCTCCCGTTCGTGACCAACTGGGGACTGTGATCGCCTCGATCTCGGTGGTGGTTCCCGCCGGGCGCTTCGGCCCTAAGGAGCGAGAGCTCTGCACGCAAGCAGTCAAGAAAGCAGCCACATCTTTCTCCGCATACCTCGGGTGGCATCCGGGCCAGAAGAGGGAGTAGAGCAAGAAGGAAGGGAGGAATTCGAGAATGGGGGTGAACTCGACGGGTCCTATATCAGTTGAGCGACCAGGCAACAGGGACGGAAAGGACAGCGACTGAGATGGCGGAAGTGAAACGCAAGAAGGTCGATGTAAGCATCGATAAGACGACTATCAAGAACCTCGCCATGGGAGGCCTCCTGGGGGGAGGCGGCGAGTGCTTCGTCGATGTGAAGGACGGCAAGGTCGTCCGCATCCGACCGTTCAAGTATGACTGGAAATACGACTGGGAATCACTACGGCCTTGGAAGATCGAACGCAACGGTCAGGTCCTCACCCCGTTGCGCAAGGCTCTTCCCGCGCCCTTCTCTCTGGCGTACAAGAAACGGACGTTTTCGCCGAATCGCATCAAGTACCCGCTCAAGAGAGTAGACTGGGATCCCAATGGTGCGCCTGGTTCTGTCGGGCCCGGGGGACGTAACACCCAGAACCGGGGCAAGAGCAAGTTCGTGCGCATCTCCTGGGACGAAGCCACTACCATAGTCGCCAACGAGATCAGGCGTATCCATAAGGAGTACGGACCCCTGGCCATCCTGGCTCAGGGCGACGGCCACGGCGAGAACAAGACCATCCATACTCCTCACGGCCACCAGGCTCGTCTACTCGACATGATGGGCGGCTTCACCCAGCAAGTGCGCAACCCCGACAGCTGGGAAGGTTGGTACTGGGGCGCTAAGCACGTGTGGGGGCAGGGCTTCCAAGGCATGATGTCCCCCGCTGCCAATCTGATCAAAGACATTTCGGAGCACTCCACCCTTGTGCTCAAGTGGGGCTGCGACGAAGAGACCACTCCTTGGGGCTTCACCGGCATGTATGCCAGCCGTATCTCGCAGTTCTGGACGCGGGCGGGCATCAAGCAGGTCTACATCTGCCCCGACCTGAACTACGCAGCCGCGGTGCACGCCGACAAGTGGATACCCGTGCTGCCCAACACCGACGCCGCCCTGCAGCTGGCCATCATCTACGTGTGGCTCAAGGAAGACACCTGGGACAAGGAGTATGTGGCTACCCACGCCGTAGGTATGGACAAAGTGGCCGCCTATGTTCTGGGTGAGGAAGACGGCATCCCCAAGACGCCGGAGTGGGCTTCCAAGAAATGCGGCGTGCCCGAGTGGACCATCAAGGCGCTGGCTCGGCAGTTCGCCAAGAACACGACCTCGATCATCCATTACTTCGGTGGCTCCGCCTTCCGCGGCCCCTACTCCCATGAGCCCGGCCGCTTGGAGTGCATCTTGCTAGGCATGCAGGGACTCGGTAAACCCGGCGTCCATCAATGCCAGATGACCTACTTCGGCATGCCCCGGGCAGAGGGCCTTGGTAGTGTGCGGTTCTTCAACCCCGAACTGCCGGAGCGACTCACCAAGCCCTGTTGGACCACTGTACACGCCTGGGGGCCCCAACTTATCCCCAAGACCCTTATCCAGGACGCCATCCTCAAGCCTCCGTTGGTATTCCATGGGAGCGGCGGTCAGGAATCTCAGACCGAGGAACAGTTCACCCGTTACACGTACCCCATCCCCGAAGAGGAAGGAGGTACTCGTATCCACATGATCTGGACCGACACCCCCTGCCGCATCACCTGCTGGAACCACGGCAACCGCACCATCGAGGCTTTCCGGGATCCCAGCATCGAGACGATCGTGGCCCAACATCCCTGGCTGGAGAACGAGTGTCTGTACGCCGACATCATCCTGCCGGCCAACACCACTCTGGAAGTGGAAGACATCGTGACTACGGTCCGGCAGGGCCCCCACTTCGCCAGCGTGTCCATCCAGGAGCAAGCCATCCAGCCGATCGGTGAGTCCAAGAGCGACTACGAGATCGTGTGCGCAGTGGCGGATAAGCTGGGGCTGCTGGACAAGTTCACTGACGGCCTGAGCACGCGAGACCTCCAGAAGATCGTCTTCGACGCCATGAAGATGGACAAGCTCACCACTTGGGAGGAGTTCTACGAGAAGAAGACGTATGTCTACAAGACAGCCGTCGACTGGGAGCAGGACCCGCCAGGCCTCCGCAAGTTCTATGAAGACCCCAAGAACAACCCGCTCAAGACTCCGAGCGGCCTACTCGAGTTCTACTCGGAACGGCTCGCTCAACATTTCCCCTGCGACAACGAGCGGCCGCCGTATCCCAAGTGGATTGAGAAAGGCGAGACCCACGACGAGTCGCTGTCGAGCGAACGAGCGGCCATGTTCCCGCTCCTTCTTATGTCCAACCATCCCCGTTGGCGCACGCACGCACAAGGTGACGACATCAGCTGGGCCCGGGAGACCCCGACTGGGAAGGTCCTGGGCTTCGATGGGTACCGCTACGAGCCTATTTGGATCCATCCCTCGGACGCCGAACCCCGGGGCATCAAGGACGGCGACATAGTCAAGGTCTTCAACGAACGGGGCATCGTGCTGGTCGGGGCACGGGTATGGGAACGCATCCGGCCTGGAGTGGTCTACGTGGACCACGGGGCTCGGCACGACCCCATCATCCCGGGCAAGGTGGATCGCGGTGGAGCCATCAACACCATCGCCCCGAACGGGATCACTTCCAAGAACTGCGTCGGCCAGGCCACTAGCGGCTACTTGGTGGACGTGCAGAAAGTCACCAATGAGGAATGGGAAACCTGGCGGAGGGACTACCCAGAAGCCTTCGCCCGCGACTACGATCCCGGAGCGGGCTTGCGCTTCGACGCCTGGATCGAGGAAAGGTGAGGCATAGATGAAGGTCTTCGTTATAGATGTCGATCTGTGCGTGGGCTGCTATGCCTGCCAGTTCGTGTGCAAGGATGAACACGTAGGGAACGATTGGTCCCCCATCGCCAAGCCGCAGCCCGACACCGGCCAGTTCTGGATGAGGCTGGATGAGTACATCCGGGGCACCGTGCCCAAGGTGGAGATGCACTACATCGCCAACCCGTGCTACCACTGCGATGAGCCGCCCTGCCTGACTGCTTGTCCGGTGGAGGGTTGCATCTACAAGCGCGAGGACGGCCTGGTGATCATCGACACCGAGATGTGCACCGGCTGCAAGAACTGCGTGGATGCTTGTCCCTACAAGGCCATCTACTTCAACGATGATCTCAACCTGGCGCAAAAGTGCACCGGCTGCGCCCATCTTCTTGACGGCGGCGAGTGGACGGTGCCCCGTTGCGTAGACGCTTGCCCGACCGAGGCCATCAAGTTCGGTGAGGAGGCGGACTTCGCGGAAGAGATCGCACGAGCCGAGGTGATGAAACCCGAGCTCGGCTGCAAACCGCGCGTCTACTACCTCAACATTCCGAAGAAGTTCATCGCCGGCACGGTGTACGACCCGGTAGAGAAGGAGATTATCGAGGGAGCCGTCTGTACCCTGACCGGACCGGACGGCGCCACCTGTACGGTGACCACAGACGGCTTCGGTGATTTCTGGTTCCGGGGTCTGGCGGACAACACTACCTACAGCCTGACCATAGCTGCGGACGGTTTTGCTCCCAAGACCTTCGAGGGCATAACCACCGAGAAGGATGTCAACCTGGGTGACATACCGCTGGAGAGGTAGAGACTCTGCCCCCGTGCACAGGGGCCCCGCCGCCTAGCGGCGGGGCCCCTTTCTTTCTGCGCTCCCCCAGCGGGCCTAAACGACCGCGGCTTGAAGCAACATGATGTGTGGACTACTGCCCTATCGACTCCAGGTCACCCAGCAGCACCTGCTCGTAGGTCTTGACCGGCACCCAGGTCCACACGTCGCCGACTTTCTGCACCTCCAGCATGAAGAAATCACGCTTGGCGATGTACGCGGTCTTGAAGGGCACGATAGTGAACTTGCCGGCAGGGGAATCCATGCTCAGCTTGCCCAGGGCCTCGATGACTTTGGCAGGAGTGGTATCACCGCCAGTAGCCTTGAGCGCCTCCAGGTACATCATCACCCCTTGCCAAGAGCCGTAGGCCTGCGGCGTCGGCTTCTGCCCGGGGTAGAGCTTCTCGAAGGCAGCGATGAACTCCTTGTTGAGCGGATTGTCCAGGGTGTAAGCATAGTAGTCGCAAGCCACCATACCCGCCCCCATGTCGCCCAGCTCGGCCAGTTGCTCGTCGCTGAAGTTGTTGGACATCGGCGCCGCCAGCGGTGCCTTCAGTCCATAGTCGTTGTACTGTTTCACAAAGGGCACTGCGCCATTGCCGAAGACCCAGAACACGGTCACATCCGCGGGCTTCATAGCGGTGAGGTAACCGCTGAAGTCCACCGTGTCGAGGGGCACGTAGTTCTCGCTGAAGACCTGCCCGCCGCCTTCCTCTACGAAGGCCTTCTTGAAGCCTTCGGTAAGAGCATAGGCCGGGGTATCGTCGTAGTTGATGACGTTCGCTGTCTTGTAACCCCTCTCTGCCAAGTACTTTCCGAAGTAGTACCCGTGGGAGTCGAAGAACCCCGTGTGGATGAAGGCCAAACCATTTGCAGTCTCCAGGTTCTCGGTCGGCTGTCCCACGATAGAGATCTGGGGGATACCCGACGACTTGGCCAGGTAGTCCGTCACCGCCTTGGCGGAAGGCGAGAAGATAGGACCGATCATCACGTTGATCTTGTCGCTTTCCACCATCTTGCGAGCCTTGTCGACGGCCACCACCGGGTCAGAGCCGTTGTCCTCAGCCACGTAAACGAGGGGCCGACCTTGGAACTCGTTGTTCACCATAGCGAGGGCCGTCTTGATGCCCCTGTCGGCTAGCTCACAGTCATAGGCCATGAAGCCGGTGAAGCCCTCGTTATAACCGATCTTTATGGGCCCGCCCGCCGCCTCTCCGCTGGTGGTGGTGGCCTGGCCGGTGGTGGTAGGGCCGGCTGTAGTCACAGTGGTAGCGCCCGTCGTGGTGGTCTCAGCCTCACCGCCACAAGCAGCCGCCACCACGGACATCCCCAGCACGAGGACGAGAACCAGCACGATGACCAGTTTCTTTTTCATAAGTCCCCCCTTCTTCTACTGACTGTCGCCTTTCCCAGAGTAGATGGGTAGATGATGAGTAGTCCCGCGCTCGTTTTCGGCACCCCCTTGTCGTAGCCTCGACTCTCGCCTTTCCCCGCTTCTTACCCCAAGGTGATCGGATACTACTCCCCCACACCCAGATAGGTGCTCTTCACGGCCTCGTTGTGGATGAGCTCTGCAGGGGTCGATTCGTAGACGATAGTCCCCCGACTCATGATGTAGGCATAATCTGCCACGCTCATGGCCATGCCGAAGTCCTGTTCCACCAGTAGGATGGACTGTCCCTCCGCCTTGATCCGCTCGATGACGCGAAACACCTCCTCCACCACTACTGGAGCCAGGCCCTCGGAAGGTTCATCGAACAGAACCAGGTCTGGGTTCGTCATCAGGGCACGAGCGATGGTCAGCATTTGCTGTTCGCCCCCGCTCAGAAGATTCCCTTTGTTCCGACGACGCTCAGCCAACTTGGGAAACAAAGCAAACACCTTGTCCAGGGTCCAGGGATCTTTCTTACCGCCCGTGCGGGCAGCCATCTTCAAGTTCTCTACCACCGAGAGAGACGAGAAGATCATACGGCCTTGGGGAACCAGCCCGATGCCCAGACGAGCGATCTTGTAGGGAGGCAATCCCACTAGCTCCTGACCATTGAAAACGATGCTTCCCTTGCGTGGAGGAGTAAGACCCATGATGGAGCGGATTGTAGTGGTCTTGCCCATCCCGTTCCGACCGAGGAGTGCCACGCAAGTGCCGTCTTTCACCTCCAACGACACCCCTTGCAGGATGTAGCTCTCGCCGTACCAAGTATGTATGTCTTCGACTCGAAGCATGAGGGCTCACCAAGTGCCGGTCACTGACTTGCGGGACCCCATGTAGATCTCTTTGACCATTTGATTGGCCCTGATCTCTTCGCAGGTACCCTCACAGGCTATCTCCCCGTAGTGGAGCAGTATGACTCTTTCTGCCACCCCGAACACCAGGTCCATGTCATGGGCGATCATGAGCACCGTTATTTTGGGACCCAAGTCGCGGATGCGGCTGGTTATGTCACTGCTCTCTGCCGGGGTAAGACCGCAACTAGGCTCATCCAGCAGAAGAAGGTCGGGGGAACTGGCCAGCGGCAGCGCTATCTCGAGTTTGCGTTGCTGACCATAGGCAAGAGAGCTCACTTTCTCGTCCCTGAGGTCCCAGAGAGCCACAGACTCCAGCAATTCTTGGGCAATGGCGACAAGTTCTTTGTCTTTCAAGAAATAACGCCGGAGATCGTACCGGCCCCGCCGGATGCCCTGCAAAGCGATAAGGACATTGACCATGACCGACAGGTTGGGGAACAGACTGGTTATCTGGAACGACCGGGCCATTCCCATGTGGGTGCGGGCGTATACACTGTGATTGGTGATGTCCATCCCTTTGAAATGGACGCTGCCGCTAGAAGGCCGAATCTGCCCGGTGAGCACATTGAAGAAGGTGGTCTTACCGGCACCGTTGGGACCGATGAGGGCTACCCGCTCGCCGGGCTCGATCGAGAGCGACAAGCCCTTGACCGCCGCCAATCCGCCAAAATGCACAAAGATCCTGTTGGTCTCAAGCAGCGCCACGAGTCACCCTCTTCCACAGCTTGAGCACTTCCACACCCACCCCGTTGGGCATGAGCATGATCGTGGCCACCATGACGGCGCCGAAGATCAGAGGCCAACGCGCGGGGAGGTAGATGCTAGCGAAATACTCGATTCCCACGAACAGGACAGCCGCCAGGAGAGGACCAAAGAACACGGTGGTGCTACCGATTATGACCAACCAGAAGGCGATATCGCTGGTGATCATAGCCAAGTTGTTGGGCACCATGGTGCCACCGAAGTAGGCGAAAAGCACACCCGCCAATCCACCAAAGACGCCGGCTAGGATCCAGGAGGTGTACTTGTACAGCCAGGTGTTGTAGCCCAGCGCCTGCATGCGCCGCTCATTATCATGGATGCCCCGCAAAGCATACCCATAGTGGGAGTTGACGATTCGGTACATGAGGTAGACGGATACCGCCACGATCACAAACACAAGGTAGTAGTAGGTGCTGGCAGTGGTACGAAAACCGAAACCCAGATCAGGTTCTGGGATCCCAGAGATCCCAGTGGACCCTCCGGTGAGGGGCCGCAGAGCGACCGCCATCCGTGAAAGGAGCTCCCCGAAAGCGATGGTCGCGAGCAAGAAATAGATCGGGTTGGTGGCCCCCGCCCCGACCCCGAAGACCCGGAAGGCGGGGATGCCAAGGATCGCGGCGATGACCGCGGTAAAGAGTAGGGCCAAGACGAGGTTGAGCCAAAAGTTGCTGATGCCCGCTTTGAGAATCATTATCCCCGCCGCATAGCCACCGGTGCCGAAGAAGGCGGCGTGACCGAAACTCGGTATCCCCCCGTAGCCCCACAGAAGATTCAGACTGAGCCCGAACAGGCCGTAGATCATCATCTTGGTGACCAGACTGGAGATGAAAGTAGGAACGAAGAGGGGCAAGACAAGTATCAGCAGGCCGATACCGACCACAGGGATAGCGGTCAACGAAAGAGACCGCGCAGCACGTGCAGCGGTAGCCTTCCCACCCGGGCCAGCAGGCGTATTTACTTCCAGGACACGATCGTCTTCCATCAGAACACCCTGCGTCCCATAAGACCACTAGGTCGGATCAAGAGGATTATCAAGAAGACCATCCATGCGAAGAAAAGGGCTACCTTGGGGACGTAGGCTTTGCCGTAGGTGTCAAGCAAGCCGATGATAAGAGCGCCCAGCATGGTCCCCTGGACGTAGCCAGTCCCCCCCACCACCACGACGATCAAGGTGAGAAGGAGCAGGTTGTCACCCATGGACGGATACGCCCCGACGATG
>CAKZRW010000011.1 GCA_937148845.1 uncultured Actinomycetes bacterium
AGAGTACCAGCGTACAGCTCAGCCCCGGTCTCGCTATCCTCCCTGACCACCAACCAGCAACTGCCTTCCGTGACGCCGACCACCAGAGTGACGTTCCTACCCGTGGTGGTGACCACACCAGCCGTACTTACCGTCGTCGCCGAGGCCGCTCCCGGGGAGGAGTCCACAGTGGAGACCGTGATCGACTGGGTCACGCCGGACTCGGACGAAGTGGCGCTCGTGGTACTAGGAGGGCTCAGGTTCTCCGACCCCAGGGTAGCCGCCTCTTGCCCGCGACCAGAGCCGAACCAAGCCAGTAGAGCGATAATGACTACAGCTACCACAGCGGCCAGAATGTAGCCGCGCTGGAGCCGTTTCTTCCTTGTCCTCTGTTCATGACGAGAGATTCGGGTCCGCGGCCGTGCTGTGGCCTCAGCGCGGGCATTGTTGCTTTCGTCTCGGTCAGGAGGCTCGTAGCTGGAGCGATACTCAGCGACCAGCTCGTCGGCATCGAGCCTGAGCAGGAGCGCATAAGTGCGCAGGAATCCCTTGACAAAAGCGGGCCCCGGAATAGCGTCGAAGTCGTCTTCTTCCAAAGCCTGGAGGTACCGGCTCCGGATCTTGGTGATGGCCTCGACTTCGGCGATGGTAAGACCGCGCCGGATACGGGCCTCTCGCAACGTGTTTCCAATATCAGGCACGGACCGTCGGTAACACCTCTCGAATTTAGGACGCCGCCGCCTGGACTCGGCGGCACACAGAGGTCAGCCTTTCGCGACGGGGGTAAATCTAGCATTCACGGGGGCCGTTTCCAAGAAGAGACCCCGAACAAGCGATGAGGACCGTCTCTAGATCAATCGGCGTACGTCCTGTCCTCTCTGCCTGAAACCCGGGATTCGGCACGCAGAGCGGCTATGACTTCCTCGACCTCCTCGGGATCCACTAAGATCTGACGAGGTTTGCTCCCCTCCCAGGGCCCCACTATGCCTCGGCGCTCTAGCATGTCGATCAGACGTCCTGCCCGCGTGTACCCCACCCGCAAGCGTCGTTGTAACATCGAGACCGAAGCGCTGCCCGTCTCGATCACCAACTGAGCGGCGTCGGCCAGGAGGTCATCGGAGTCGGGATCATAGAGCTCGTCCTCTGCCTTGCGGAGCTCCTTGGCATCCGGCGGCCGACGCAGCAGTTCTTCCCGGAATTCGGGCTCGGCCTGACGACGCCAATGCGTGACCAGGATCTCGATCTCCTCCTCGGTGATGTAGGCACCCTGGATGCGCTGCAGATGGCTCGACCCAAGCGCCCTGAACAGCATGTCTCCCCGTCCGAGCAAGGCCTCAGCGCCGTTGACGTCCAGTATGACGCGGGAGTCGGTCTGGCTGGAAACCGAAAAGGCGATGCGCGAAGGGATGTTGGCTTTGATCATGCCCGTGATCACATCGGCGGATGGCCGCTGTGTGGCCACTACCAGATGTATGCCCACTGCCCGGGCTTTTTGAGCCAGGCGAATCACGTAGTCTTCGACTTCCTGCGGCGATACCATCATGAGGTCGGCCAACTCATCAATCACGACCACTATGTAGGGAAGGGGCCGCTCCCCCCGGCGCAGTCGGGCCTTGTTCGTGTCGGGCAGACTGCGGGCATGCTCCAACTCCATCAGTTCGTACCGGTGCTCCATCTCCTCGATGAGGTTGTAAAGAACACCGGCTGCATCCTTCATGTTGGTGACCACCGGCACCAGAAGATGTGGGATGCGATCGTAGTGCGAAAGCTCCACTTTCTTGGGATCGATCATCACGAATCTCACCTGCTCGGGAGTGGCCCGCAACAAGATGGAAGACACGATGCAGTTGACACAGCCACTCTTTCCGGAGCCGGTCGTGCCGGCTATGAGGAGGTGGGGCAACTGGGTCAGATCGGTGTACACGGCCTTACCGGAGATATCCTTGCCCAGCCACACCATGAGCGGCCCGGCCGACTTGGGAAAATCACGGTAGATGTCTCCCAAGGTCACGAAGTCAGCGCGCTGATTGGGCACTTCGATACCGACGGCAGACTTACCCGGTATGGGAGTAAGAATACGGATCTCCGTGGTAGCTAAGGCATAGGCCAGGTCGTCCCGCAGCGAAGCTACCTTGGCCACTTTGATTCCCGGCGCCAGCTGCAACTCGTATCGGGTGACCCGCGGCCCCACCACAGTCCCGACCACTCTGGCCTCGACCCCGAATTGGCCGAGAGTAGCCAGTATCACCGCCGCCCGTTCTTTCTCCCCGTTCCCTTGCAGCGATGGTGCCCTTACGCTCTTCCGCAGCCAATCAGCATCGGGCAGTACATACACAGGCTCGCCGGCCGGGACGGTCGGCAGACCGGAGGCAGGCTCAAGACCAGGCAGCGGTTCCTGGCGCGCCGGGGCTTGCCCCGGGGCCAGCTCGGTCACGACACTGATCCCGCCGCTCTCTGCCCTCTCAGCGTCAATACCCCTCGCTCCCGAGTCACCCGCCGGCCGTGCTCGCGAAACCGCGGACTCCTTTGCCGAGTCATCTCCCACCTTGGGTGCCGCGGTGCCAGCGGGCACCGGACCTCCGGACTCTGCATAAAGGTCGCTGAAGACTCGAGCTCCGTCGATAACGCCAGGTGACGTCCCCGGGTCCACCGCAGTGGATGTGTTGTGCTCTAGCAGATTCAGGCCAGGCTGGCCTATGGCCCACTCTTCGAACTCACCTTGGAAGGGAGTCCCGGATGCCGGAGTCTGGTCTTGTCGGCTCTGTCCCTCGCCCCAGGTCCCCGCCCCGCCGACCAGATCGACAGGGCCGAGTGGAAGCGGCGAGCTACCATCCTTGCCCCGCCACGCCTGCCCACCAAGGCCGGCCCCAGCCCACTCGTCCAGGCGCGAGTAGTCCTCTGCAGCCCGGTCGCGGTATCCGGCCGCGGCCTGGCGTACACTCTCGGCCACTGCTCTTGTCCGGGCTGCGAACCTACGCCAAGTCATCCCGGTAGCCACCATGAGGCCGGCCAACGCAGCTACCCAGCCGAGCAGCGCCACCCCTATGGGTCCCGACAACCTGTGGAACAAGGCATAGAGCGCCTCCCCGACTACTCCCGCTCGGCTCGTGAACTCCGACCGGACAAAATAGTCAGCTCCATGATGACCGAAGGGAGGCGCCCCTGCTGCCACCAATAGGAAGACTCCAAACAAGAACACCCACCCCCCTATGAACCACGGAGAGCGGCGAAGCGGCCTTTCGAGCACCAGGCTGATAGCTACAGCCACCAACGCCAGGGGCACCAGCAGGGCCAGATGGCCTAGGACATAGCCTAGCCCGGTGGCCGCTGCCCGTCCCAGGACACCCCCGACTCCCTCGGCGACGACTACTACTGCCAGGAACACGGCGACGGCAAGCAGCACCAAGGCCGCTATCTCCCGGCGATGCCCCGCAGTCCGCGCTACGTGCGCCCCGTTCTTGGACCCAGTGGACGCCCGCTGTGCGGAGCTACGAACGACCCGGGCGGCCGTGACGGTCTCGGAATCCGACCGAGAACGCTTGCCTCTCCGGGCTGCCTTGGTGGAACTTCTGGGTGCTGTGCGCGCTCCCGCTGCCACGTCACATCCCTTGTTCAGACCTCTACCACCACCGGCAGCACCAGCGGCCGCCGGCCAGCCTGCTTATGCAGGAACTTCTGCACCACATCATGGATGCGGTTCTTGAGCCACACGATGTCCGCCACTTGACCGAGCTCTTCGTGCTGCAGCTCAGCGACGACCCGCGACTTGGTCTCTTCCCCCAAAGCTTCTAGATCCCCGGCATGATAGAAACCGCGGAAGACCACTTCCGGGTCGCCGACGATCTTGCCATCCTGCGTGCTTCTCGCCACCACCACGATCACCAGGCCGTCAGTAGCCAAATGCCTGCGGTCACGCAGGACCAGGTCCTGGAAGTCGCCCATGGCAAAACCATCGACCAAGGTCATACCAGCCTCCACACGGCCAGTGACTGCAGCCCCATCCGGTCCTATTTCGAGGACTTCGCCGTTGTCCAGTACAAACACATGGTCCGAAGGCACACCGACCGCCTGAGCCAACTCGGCGTGGAAATGAAGGTGGCGGTGTTCTCCATGCACGGGGACGAAGTACTGGGGTCTAACCAGACTGAGCATGATCTTCAGTTCTTCGGCCGCGGCATGGCCGGAAACATGCACGCCCGCCGACGGGTCGTAGATAACCCGCGCACCAGCCATGAACAGGCGGTCTATGGTCCGGTAGACACTGGTCTCGTTCCCCGGCACCGGTCGCGCGGAGATGACCACCGTGTCACCTTTGGTTATCTCCACCAGCGGATGATCACGGGAGGCCATGCGCGCTAGCGCGGACAGGGGCTCTCCCTGGCTCCCTGTGGACAATATGGCCACGCGGTCCGCCGGGAGCAAGGCCAGGTCGTGGGGACGCACCAGCAACCCCTCCGGTATCTTGAGATAGCCGAGATTCGCGGCGATATTAACGTTCTTGATCATGCTGCGGCCGATGATGGCCAGTGAACGGCCATGCCTGTGGGCCGTATCCATGACCTGCTGGATCCGGTGGATATGGCTGGCGAAGCAGGCCACAATCACTCGTCCCGGAGCCAAGGCGAAGATACTTTCCAGGCTCCCTCCCACGCTGCACTCGGGCTTGGTGAAACCAGGAACGTCGGCATTGGTGCTGTCAGAAAGCAGAAGCAGCACACCGTCGGCCCCGAGCCGAGCGAACCTCTGCAGTGCCGTCACCCGCCCGTCGACGGGCGTCTGATCTAGCTTGAAATCCCCAGTGTGCACGACGGTGCCGACAGGAGTGTGGATACCTAGCGCCACCCCGTCGGGTATGCTGTGGCAGACCTCCAAGAACTCGATGGTGAAAGGTCCGAGCGTGACGTTCTTGAGAGGCGTGACTTCGTTGAGGGAGACCCGGCCCTGCAGGCCGTGTTCACCCAGCTTTGCGTTCAGCAGTCCCAAAGTGAGCCGGGTGCCGAATATGGGAGTGTCGACCTCTTTCAGGAGGTAGGGCACCGCCCCCACATGATCCTCATGCCCGTGCGTGAGCACCACGCCGAGCAGACGCTCGCGGTTCTCGACCACGTAGGAAAAATCAGGAAGTACTAGGTCGATGCCCAGCATCTCATCATCGGGGAACATGAGCCCAGCGTCCACTACCAGCATGGCGCCGTCATGCTCGAGTAAGGTCATGTTCTTGCCGATGGCCCCTAGACCGCCTAGGGGGATCACTCTGAGCGTTCCCTGTCCCACTGCTTGTATCTAAGACCTCCTCTTGTCGGGTCCTGCTCTCTAGCAGGCTACCCCTGTCCGGTAGCAGTCTTTGGAGCCAGGGTCGAGACCAGTCTCGGCAGAAGCTGCCTCCGAGAGAGTCTTAAAGTAAGTTCTCCAGACCGACCACAAGTCCTTGCAGAGAGCGCACCCGCTTGATGGCCATGATGACGCCGGGCATGAAAGACTCTCGCGACAGAGAGTCGTGCCGGATGGTCAACGTCTCCCCCAAGCCACCGAAGATAACCTCCTGGTGGGCCACCAGGCCCGGCAGACGCACGCTGTGAATGGGGATGTCCCTTTCGTGACCACGAGCCTGCCACGTCTCCTGGATCAGGGACCGAGTGAGCTTGGAAGTCCCCGAGGGCGCGTCCAGCTTGCGGTCGTGGTGTAGCTCCACGATCTCGCAAGCTCGCAGGTGCTCGGCCACCATCCGGGCGGCCTTCATCATGAGCACAGCCCCCAGGGCGAAGTTGGGAGCTACCAGGGCTGGGGTCCGCTCAGCCTCGCAGGCGACTCTGATCTCTTCCAGGTCGGCCGAGCCAAGGCCTGTAGTTCCCACCACTACCGGCACTCTGTGCGCAAGACAGGCAAGCACGTTAGCCTTCACCGAGGCGGGCACAGTGAAATCCACCATGACATCGACCTCCTCTGCAGCTCCAGCAGCCAGAGCCGACTCAGCCGAGGCGAAGCAGCGCACCCCTGCCCACAAGGCGTCAGCGGGGGCGGGGACTTCCCCGGCGACGGCCAAGGTCTCAGACCCGCCCAGGCGGGCAAAGCCCGGATCGACAGCCGCGGTGAGCACCAGCCCCGGGTCCTCACGCACGGCGAGACAGGTGGTCCTTCCCATCTGCCCCAGAGCGCCACACACCCCTACTCTCAGCGAACCTTGGCCAGTCATCGCCAATCCTCCCCCATCAGCTCGTTCGCTCGACCCAGACCAGTGATTCCAGACCCTGTAGGTGGTTCAGGCGAGCCCGGCCAGGCAATCCTCGGGCACAGCCTGGTTGAACACCCCCGAGTCCGCCCCAATGCCGACCACCGACAGAAGCTCGGGCCGGTAGACCTCGTTGGCCAGAGCCAACAGGTCCTCGCTGGTCACAGCCTCAATGCGGGCTGCCAGCTCGTCGAGGGAAAGGATCTCGGTCTCGGTCAGCACCCCCTTGCCCAATCTGGTCATGCGGCTGGAGGTACTCTCCAATCCCAGGATCATGCGACCCTTCAGATGCTCCTTGGCCCGGCGCAACTCGTCTGCGGGTACCGGCTCACGCGTGAGTCTGACCAGTTCGTTCCCGACCACTTCGACCACCGATCGCAGGCGCTCCGGCCGGCAGCCGAAGTAAAGACCGGTGAGTCCTGTCTCGTGGAACAGGTTCGAGAAAGAATAGATGCTGTAGACCAGACCGCGTTTCTCCCGGACCTCCTGGAACAGGCGCGAGCTGAGAGAGCCCCCGAAGAGACTGTCCAGCACCGAGAGCTGGAAGCGACGGTCGTCGTTCCGAGCCAATCCCAGACCTCCGATGCAAACGTGCATCTGTTCGGTCTCCTTCTCCAGGAAGTGTCGCCGCCGCCGGGGAGCGGGAACGGCTGGCATGCGGCGCGGAGCCGCGCTGTCTATCTCGGCCTGCCTTTCCAGAAGCAACTCACGCAGGCTCTCATGTTCCACGTTGCCCGCCGCAGCCACCACCATGTCGCTGAAGCGGAACCCTGCGCGGTGGTACTCGCGGATCGAGTCTGCTGACGCCTCCGCGATGCTCTCTCTGCTCCCCAGGATAGGATGGGCCAGAGGATGACCGTCCAAGACCACTTCGGCGAGCACGTCATGGATGAGGTCCTGGGGAGAATCCTCTA
>CAKZRW010000012.1 GCA_937148845.1 uncultured Actinomycetes bacterium
ATGGTTACCAGGCGCCCGGTCTCAATGTCGGTGAACTCGGCCGGGAAGCTGGGGGCGACAATGGCCGCGGTGCGCTCCCCGGAGTCAAGTAAGACGAAGGCCTTTTCGGTGTCGTCGCGCACGTGCTTGGCGTTCTGGTTGCACACCCGCAGGCAGTTTCCGCAGCCGATGCAGCGCTCGGGGATGACACTGGCCTGGCCGTCCACAACCCGGATAGCCCGCGCCGGACATTCCCGGATACAGGCGTAGCACATCCGGCAACGCTCGCCGATGATGGTGACCAGGGGGTTCTCGGGAGGGGGCATCACTCCTCATTTCCTTGGGCCGTAGTCAGCAGCTCCTCTATCTTGGCAAGAAGGAGCCTGGCATCAAGCGGCTTGTCGAAATAGGCGTCCACGTGCATCTGGGCCTGTTCTTCGGCGGTGCGCGGGCGGAAGTCGAGACCCAAGGTGGACGAGACCGAGGTGGTCATGATAACGGGGATCTGGCCGAAAACCGGGTCTTGTTTGAGTGCACGAGCAAAAGAAAAGCCGGAATCCAGGCTGGTCATCATGAGATCGGTGATCACCAGGTCGGGCTTCTCTTCCTGCATCTTGCGTAAGGCCTGGGTAGGGTCTGCCGCCGTTGCCACGCGGTAGCCCGCCCGCTCGAGGATTAGGCGGTTAACCTCAAGGAAGTCGTAGTCGTCATCGACCAAGAGTATGAGTGCGGACCTAATCTCGACCATCACTCCTTCACCTTACCACTGCTTCGGCTGGTGCACGCATCGGCGGATTCAGCGCTTCTCTCCTACACCCGTTCTCTTTCCACGTACTTGGTGTGGAGCAGCTTGTGGGACAACTCGCCCAGCGGCCGTCCCAGGTATTCTTCGTAGAGCTTCCGTATGTCGGGATTCTCGTGCGACTCCCGCAACTCTTTGTGTTCATCCTCGGCGTAGATGGCCTGGATGCGAGCCTGGCGCACGGCATCGGAGGTGAGTCGCGGCTGTCCGCCTCCGCCGATGCATCCACCCGGACAGGTCATGACCTCCACGAAATGGTACTCCCCCTGGCCCGAGCGGATACGGTCGACAATCTTCTGGGCATTAGCCAGGCCGTGAGCTACCGCTACGCGCAGGGTGGCCCCCCTCAGGAAGTCCCACTCCGGTAGGGTGTACTCGATCGTGATGGCCGCCTCCTTCACCCCTTCCAATCCCACGATGGGTTGCACATGGAGATTGGGGAAGGGGAGAGGATGGCCGGTCACTATCTCGTAAGCGGTCCGGAGCGCGGCCTCCATCACGCCCCCGGTGACGGCGAAGATGTCGGCAGCGCCGGTAGACAGTCCCAGGGGCCGGTCCATCTTGCCATCTGGCAGTCTGTCAAAGTTGATGCCCGCCTGCTTGATCATGCGAGCGAGTTCCCGAGTAGTGAGCACGTAGTCCACGTCTTGGTAGCCACTGGCCGACATCTCTGGCCGGGTGGACTCGAATTTCTTGGCGGTGCAGGGCATGACCGAGACCACCACCATGTCCTTGGGGTCGATGCCTTTCTTCTCGGCGTAGTAAGTCTTGGCCAAAGCTCCGAACATCTGCTGCGGCGACTTGCAGGTGGACAGGTTGGGCAGCAGGTCGGGGTTGTAGTGCTCCATGTACTTGATCCAACCCGGGGAGCAGCTGGTGAACATGGGCAGGGCCACCGGCTCCTTTTCGACTAACGCCCTCCGCAGCCGGGAGAGAAGCTCAGTGCCTTCTTCCATGATAGTGAGGTCGGCAGCGAAGTTAGTGTCGAAGACTGCATCAAACCCCAGGCGACGCAAGGCTGATACCATCTTGCCGGTCACCAAGGTGCCGGGCTCATAACCGAACTCCTCGCCCAGTGCGGCCCGGATAGCCGGGGCCGTCTGCACTACCACGTGCTTATCGGGGTCGTCAAGGGCTGCCCATACCTGGTCGATGGCGCTGTTCTCGATGATGGCTCCCACTGGGCAGACCGCAGCGCATTGTCCGCACTGCACGCAGACGACCTCGGCCAGGTCATGGGCGAACGCCGGTCCGATGACGGTGGAGAAGCCGCGATACTGGGGGAAAAGCCCGGCTACACCCTGGACCTCTCCGCACACAGTGACGCAGCGCCGGCACATCACGCACTTGCCGCTGTCGCGCATGAGGGCAGGCGTGGAGGCGTCGAGGATGCGCCGGGTCTTGTCGCCCTCGTAAGTCAGGCTGTCAATTCCCAGTTCTTGGGCCAGGGTGCGGAGTTCACAATCACCATTGCGCACGCAGGATTGACAGTCACCGTCATGCTCAGACAGGATGAGTTCGAGAACGGACCGGCGGCTTCTGCGCACTCGCGGCGTGCTGGTGTGCACGACCATACCGTCCGTAGCGGGATGGACGCAGGAAGCCACCAGTGTACGGGCTCCCTCCACCTCGACCAAACATAGACGGCAGGCCCCTATGGCTTGCACTCCTTCCAGGTAACAAAGGGTGGGGATGCGGGCGCCGGCCTGGCGGCAGGCGTCCAGCAACGAAGTCCCTTCGGGGACTTCGATTCTAGTGTCATCGATGGTCAAGATCGGCATCAGTCCACCTCTCCTTCAGTCTGGGCGACACCTGCCACGTGGGAAGTCACGAGTCCGGCTCCGTGCGCGGCTACGAGCCCGGCTTCCTGCTCGGCCGCCCGTTGCACGATGGCTTCCGCCTCAGCAGCTATGGCGCTCACCTTGCCGTAGTCGCACCGCAGACAACGTTTGGCTTCGGCCACTGCTGTCTCCAGGCTCCAGGGCAGCTCCACTTCGGCGAACGTGCAAGCTCGCAGTTCGGGGTCGAGGCATACCACGGGCGCTCGGGGTGTCGCTACGGGATCGGCGTCGGGATCGAAGGGAACATCAACGGCTACTTCTCTGCGCCAGAAGGCGTGGTTGGCCCCAGTCAAGTACTGGTCGATGCCGACAGCAGCCCGTTCGCCAGCGGCGACGGCTTCCACCACAGAGGCTGGTCCGCTGACTGCGTCACCACCCGCGAACAGCCACTCGATGCTGGTGGCGCCGGTACGGGGATCAGCCTTGACCCAGCCGTGCTCGAGCCCGACTGGGAGCCCATCGAGGAGCGCAGAGGCGTCGAGCGACTGCCCGATGGCCACGATCACTTGATCACAACGGACGGTGAAGTCCGGATTCCGTCCCGCCACCGGCCGCCGCCGACCACTCCGGTCGTAGTCGCCGAGAGCCATGCGCTCGCAAAGTACTCCGACGACGCGCTTTTGGGCGTCACGCAGGATCTGTTTGGGGGCGGTCAGTTCCAGGATGGTGATGCCTTCCTCATCCGCAGCGACGACTTCCTCAGTCCAAGCCGGCATCTGGTTACGTTGCCGCCGATAGAGGATGGTCACGTGTCTGGCGCCCAGGCGCCGGGCTGTCCGCGCGGCGTCGATGGCAGAGTTGCCGCCACCTACCACGACCACTTCCTCGCCTACCCGAGCCGTGCCGGTCAGGTTGTAGTCGCGGAGGAAGGTAAGAGCTTCCATGACCCCCTCGCCCCGCTCTCCGGGGATACCGAGTCGAATGCCTTGCGGCGCGCCCACGGCTAGGAAGACTGCCTCATAACCCTGCGCCCGCAGGTCGGCCCAGGTGAAGTCGCGGCCGAGAGCGGTACCGGTCTGGATGGTGACTCCCATGCTCTCTATCATGCTGATCTCCCGACCGACCTCCTCGCGGGGTAGGCGGTAGGCAGGGATAGCCTGTACTAGCATCCCCCCCGGACTGGATTCCTTCTCGAAGATGATCGGTTTGTAGCCCAGACGGGCCAGGAAGTAGGCGCAGGAGAGTCCAGCGGGGCCGCTCCCTATGATGGCTATCTTGCGGGCGGCGTTGGACGGGTCGACCCTGACCTCCGGCAGCTCGATCTCGGTCTCTTGCTCGGTCATGAAGCGTTTGAGGCTGCGGATGGCCACGGGGGCATCGAGGGCTCCTCGCTGGCACTTGCTCTCGCAGGGATGGAAGCACACCCGACCGCAGATGCTGGCCAAGGGGTTGCGCTCCCGGTGCAGACGCAGGGCCTCGTGGAAGCGTTTCTCGCCGATGAGGCTGACGAATCCAGGCACGTTGACCGAGGCGGGACAGGCGTTGGTACAGCGGGCCGTGAACAGACTGGTGCAGACGCCGGCTTCACAGTAGTGGTCGCGGATGTGGGCCTCGTATTCATGCCGGAAATGACGGATGGTGGAGAGTACTGGGTTGGGGGCTGTCTGGCCCAAGCCGCAGAGAGCGGTGTCCTTGATTATCTGGCCGAGCTCCTCCAGCCGTTCGATGTCACCCTCTCGACCTTCTCCGTTGCAGATGCGGGTGACGATCTCCAGCATGCGCTTGGTGCCTACTCGACAAGGCGGACACTTGCCGCAGCTTTCGTCCTGGATGAAATCCAGGAAATAGCGGGCCACGTCCACCATGCAGGAGTCCTCGTCCATGACGATACAGCCGCCGGAGCCCATGATGGCTCCCAGGTCCTGCAAGGTCTCGTAGTCGATGGGCACGTTGAGATCGGTCTTGGGGATACAGCCCCCGGACGGTCCTCCCAATTGCACTGCTTTGAGTTGCTTGCCGTCGGGGATGCCGCCCCCGATCTCGTAAACGATCTCGCCCAACTGGATGCCTATAGGGACTTCGACCAGTCCTGCGTGTTGGATGGCGCCACCCAGGGCAAAGACCTTGGTGCCTTTGCTCTTTTCAGTGCCGGTGCTGGCGAACCACTCCGCTCCTTTCATGATGATGGGGGCGATGTTGGCGAAGGTCTCCACGTTGTTGAGCACGCTCGGCTTGTCCCACAGACCCTTGACTGCCGGGAAGGGAGGCCGCGGCCGCGGCTCGCCGCGGCCGCCTTCGATGGAGCGCATAAGGGCGGTCTCTTCTCCGCACACGAAGGCGCCGGAACCCATGCGGATCTCCAGGTCGAAGTCGAAACCGGTGCTCAGGATGTCAGGGCCAAGAAGCCCTCTTTCCCGGGCTTGGTCGATGGCGTATTGGAGGCGTTCAACGGCCAAGGGATACTCCGCCCGCAGATAGACGTAACCCTGCTTGGCACCGATGGCGTAGGCTCCTATGGCCATGCCTTCAATCACGCTGTGCGGGTCGCCCTCCAGCACCGAGCGGTCCATGAAAGCGCCGGGGTCGCCTTCGTCGGCGTTGCAGATGATGTACTTAACCTCCGAGGGAGTCTGGCGGGCGAATTTCCACTTGAGTCCGGTGGGGAAGCCGGCGCCGCCGCGGCCACGTAAGCCGCTGAGCGTCACCTCGTCGATCACCTGCTCGGGGGTCATCTCCGTGAGCACCTTGGCCAATGCTTGGTAACCGCCACGGGCGATGTACTCCTCTATCTTCAGGGGATCGATGAGGCCCGAGTTGCGGAGGACTATCTTCACCTGGCGGTTGAAGAACTCCACATCGCTGATCTCGGCCACGGTGCGGTCGGTCCCCGGGGCCTGGCTGACCAGCCTTTGCACCACGCGGCCCTTGAGCAGGTGCTCCTCCACGATCTCGTGGACGTCTTCCAGTTTCACGTTCTGGTAGAAGACGCCGTCGGGATAGACGAGCACCACGGGCCCCACGGCGCACGGTCCGAGACAACCCGTCTCGATGACGCGGACCTCTTCGTCGAGTTCCAGGTCTTCCAGTTCTTTGCTGAAAGCGGCACTTACTTCGAGGGCCCCGGAGGCGATGCAGCCGCCTCCTGTGCAAACTAGTACGTCGGTCCTGACCTTGTCCATCATCGTTCCTTCACTCGGGGGGACGTCACGCCTGTGGCGTCTTGATCAGGTATTCGGTCACCGGGGTCCCGCCGGCCAAGTGGGAGCGCACTATCTCGCGCACTCTGCTGCGGTCCTCCAGGTGTCCGTAGTGATATAGCGAGCCATCCGCGGTCCGTACGGTGGCCATGGGCTCCATCTCGCACAGCCCGGCGCAGCCTGCCTGGTGCACGGTCACGTTCTCCAAGCCTGCGTTGCTTACCTCGGAGAGAAAGGCCATCACGACCTCCCGGGCACCGGCGGCGATGCCGCAGGTCCCCATGTGTACGGTCACCTTGATGTCTTTGGCTCCGGAGCGGAGCTCGACTTCTGCCTTCGCCTTCTCGGCCAAAGCGAGCAGATCGACCGGACTCTTTATCTTGTCAGCCATCGTCAGACCCTCCTTTCACCGGCTCCGGCAGAAACAGCCTCGGAAGGGCCCACCGGGGCCTCGTCCGCGATCACCTCGCCTCCGGGGCGAGGAACTTCAAGTCCCTCGGTGGTGGCCTGGACTTCGTCGGCCCGGACCACCTGGTCTTGGGGTCCGTCGTTCGAGGCGTACTGGGCCAGCACCTCGGCGACCCGGGTCGGCTTCACCCGATGGTGAACGTTGTCGTTGATAGTAATGACCGGCGACAGTCCGCAGGCGCCAAAACAGCGGGCTACCTCAAGCGAGAACTCGCGGTCGGGGGTGGTCTCGCCCACGTCGATACCAAGGTGCTTCTTCAAGGCTTCTAGCACCTTCATCCCGCCCCGCACATAACAAGCTGTTCCCAGACACACCCGGATAAGATTCCGGCCCCGGGGTACCGTGGAGAAGAAGGAGTAGAAGCTCACCACCCCGGCGACCTCGCTGTAGGACTTGCCTAGGCCCCTAGCGATGCGCTTGAGGGCTACCTCGGGCAGATAGCCGAAGATCCCCTGGGCCATCTGCAAGACCGGGATAAGCGCGCCGGGCCGGGTCTTGTAGTTAGCGATGACCTCGTCCAGCCGCCTGAGGAGCTCTTCCTCACTGGCTTCCTCACAGCCGGTGCAGCCCGGGTTGCGTTCTTTTGCTTGCTCCGCCATCATTCATGCTCCCCTGTCAGTCGTAGGTTTGTGTTCACACTCACGCCGCGGCCTCGTCGTGAGTTTGTCCCCGCCTTCTCTTGGTTCTTGTGCTTCTCGGAGCACGCTTGTTGCCAGTACTGGGCCGCTACAGCCGGGGCTGCCTGCAGCAGCGGGGGCGAGAACCGATCCCCGTCGAAGGTCACAGTGAACTCCACCTGGGGATTGGTAGCCGCAGCCACGACCAGACTGGCGCCCATATCTCCCAGAGGTGGGCAGTCTATGTGGCTCAGTCGCATGGACACCGCCACCCGGGTCCCGCCCAGACTGGGCGAGGGACCGATGGTGAGGTCTCCGCCGGTCGTCTGGGCCTCGGACCGCAGGAGACTGAGACCGAGCCCCGTTTTCTTGCCGGGCTTGGTGGTGAAGAAGGGGTCAAGAACCTCTTCTGGCGCCGCAGGCAGCCCCTGTCCGTCATCGTCGACTGTCAACCGGACCTCGTCAGCCTCTTGGTCGACGGTGAGCACGATGTGGACGCGGCTAGCCTCGGCTCGCACCGAATTCTCGAGGATCTCGAGCAGGTATAGAGAGAGGTCATGCATGGTCGTGCTTCCCCTGTTCACGCGCTGCGAGTGGGCTTTCCAGACGTCGGCCTCCGGTACCGGCCAGGCACAACACGAACTCTGTGAAACTCGGCTCGGCCATCCAGGCGAGCGAAAAGACCGTCCCCAGCTCCGCCAGAAAGTGACTGTCGGAACCCCGCAGCAAGGGCAGACCTAGAGCCGCGAACTCCTCTGAGCGGGGAGAACCTTCCTCCAGATGCCGGGAGACCTCGGCTCCGTCGAAGCCCGCCTCCTTGGGGAACAGACCGAGCTGGGAGTAAACGCTGTACGAGGGCCGATCGATGTGAGCGGCCACTGCTACGCCTTTCTCGTGGTGGATGAGGGCAACAGCGGCGGCCAGGCTCAGACTGGTGGCGAGAGCCAGGGCGGCCCTCTCCTCGCCCCGCGCTCGACCTCTGGCGTCAAGGAGGGTCTGCTCTCCGAAATAAGTCTGGTAGCGGCGCCGGTGGCCAGGGAAGAGGTCGACAGTGCGAGGTAGGAGCGCGGTAACCCGCGCGGCTGCTCTCTCGGCGGCGGCCACGTTAGGGAAAAGGCCCAGCACGTGGACCTCCTCGGCCGTAGAGATCTCTATGCCGGCAATGACGAACGGCTGCCCGCCCGCTGCGTCGGCCGCCTCCCGCACTGCGGCCACATTACCGGCTGTGTTGTGGTCACACACGGCGATCACGTCGAGTCCTTTCTCGCGGGCGGCGGCGGTTATTGCGGGTGGCGTCATCTCCTCCGAAGCACAAGGGGAGAGGGCCGTGTGGACATGGAGGTCCATCCGGAAAGGTCGTAGCTGCCGGTCCCTGTTCCTCATTCCGTCGTCCAAGCATGTGGTCTTTGCACTCCTAGGCTCATCAGTCCTGGCTTAGGGGCCGAGCTTCTCGGGTCCGTCATGGCCGCACGCTCCGGTGGAGCCCAGTGTGCCGGTGGAGCCCCGCAGACCGAACTGGTAAAGGCGACCCACGATCTCGAAGGTGTCGGCCCGGGCTCCGAAAAGGGCCAGGCCCTCCTCTGCAGCCCGTTCCACGACGTCCGGCTCGGGGGTGCGGCCACTCGAGAAGATGACCGCTCGTAAACCAGCGTGGCTGGCGACGGCGATCACGTTGAGGTGCACCTGCAGTGTCACCAAGACGCCGCCTGCCGGCGCGTGAGCCAGCACGTCGCTCAGGAGGTCGGAGGCGTAGCCCTGCGTGATGTCCTCGGAAGCGAGACTTTCGGCGCAGGTGGGGGTTAGGGCTTCGAGTTCGAGGAGCTTGGCCATTTCGTCGAGTCTCATGGGTCAACGTCCTCTCTGTCGCTCGCGAGGTAGGGGCACGAGGCCTGGTCGACGCGTCCCATGACGATGTCCTCCGCCAAGGCCGCACAGGTGGGAGCTCCGCAGGCACCGCAGTCCTTGCCGGGCAGGCTGTGGATGAGGGCCTGAAGCTGACCGAGTTTGCGGATGGCCCGGCCCATGTGCGGGTCCAGGCGGATGCCCGGCCGTGGGGAAGGGGGACGGGTTCGGCCGACCACCCGCGGTTGAAGGGCTGCCCGGCCACCGGGCTCAAGAGCGGCCTCTGGTAGTGGCCCGGCAAGGGTCAGAGACCGCTGCCAGCGGTACCGAGACACATGATGATCAAGGGCAAGAAGCGGTGAACCGAAGCAGCCGCCCGCGCAAGCGTAGGGTTCCAAGACGGTCACCTCGGGAAACAGACCATCTTCGATCTGCTCCAACACGGCTAAGACGTGGCGGATGCCGGACACGCGAAGAAATCCTAGGTTGGCTGCCGATTCGGCTCCCGGCAAGAGTGGCGGCGACTCTGACCCGGTGGTCGCAGCCGGTCGCACCGCCTGCGCTACGCGGGCTGCCCCAGGTGCACCATTGGAGCCGGTGGCAACGCGAGCGCTGGTCAGCACACTTAGGACGGCTTGTCGCACCGCCTCAGGGGGAAGAAACTCCACCGACCAAGAAGAGCTCGCTCTAGGACCCTCCGTCCTACTCAGTGTCCCCGCCCCGGTCTGCAGGGCGGCCACTGCCTCGCCCCACTGACTGACGTGTTCGAGGACGACCGAGCGCTGGGCAGGGCAAGCCACTACGAACGCAAGCCGTCCCTCGGGATGAGTCTCGCTCCAAGCGGCGACCACCGCCTCCCAGGGGGACACAAACGGGGCGAGGGCGGGTAGTAGCGAGGGGAACCGCAGTTCGAGCAGGTTCTTGACGGCAGGACACGTGGGCAAGATCAAGGGGAGAGGCGCCACGTGGGCACCTTCGGCGGATTCCTGGTCTAGTCGCCCGGCGGTCTCGGCTTTGATGAGCCCCTGGTGACGCAAGGCTTCCAGGAAGGGTTCGATCAATACCACCTCGGCGAAACCCAGGCCGTACAGAGCACTGAGGACTTGCTCGGGCGAGTAGCCAGGGCCACACCCGGCTAGGAGGGCGGCTGGCACCACCAGGGTCGTCTTCTCGAGAGCACCCAGGTCGGCCACGGACGTGCAGTCAGGCACGATCCCAAGGGCCTGGCTGGTGCAGACCGCGATGCACTCTGTGCAGTCGATACACAGGTGCTCCAAGAGGGTGGGCGCTCCCTCTCGTACCCTCAGGGCTTGGGTGGGACAGGCGGTCAGGCAGGCCCGGCACTCACGACAGCGGTCGGCGGAGGCGTAAAGGGAGAGAATCGGCGCTAAGCGCTCCTGCCCGCTTTGGGCCTCCGGGCGCAAGAAGATGGTGAAGCTCACCCGGGTACCTTCTCCCGGCCGCGAGGTGATACGAAGGCGGTCACTGCTCCGTTTGATGTTCGGCAGTCCCATTCCCGCTCCGAAGCCAAGAGCGCGCGCTTCCGGGCCCGCGGTCGAGTAGCCTTCGGTCAAGGCCAGCTCCACGTCGGGGATTCCAGGACCTTCGTCTATCACATTGACATCGAGGCGGTACTCGTTAAGCGCTGCCTCCAGGCGACCACCAACGGAGTGGATCACCACGTTCATCTCGGCCTCATAGGCGGCGATCATCGCGCGCCGTACTGCCTCAGCCTCGGCGCCGATCCGTTTGAGGCGTTCCTTGATGGCTCGCGAGGCGGCGCCGCCTCGGCGGAAGTCGTTGCTCTCTATGTCGAAGGACAAGAACTCCACGACGTTCTACTTTCCGGCTTCACTTCGGGCTTAGGTCTCCAGGCTCAGGTCTCCGGGCTTATGTCCTCTTCCTCCCGGCCCGGGGGCTCCGGTCGGCTGCGAAGGGGGTCTGTTCGCCCGGCGGTGTGCCTCGGGCGGTCGCCAGGTACTGATAGATGAGTCCGCAAGTCTCGAAGACCCCGGCGGGAGAGACCATCAGCAGGGTGCGGTTAGCGGTCGCCAGCTCGACTATCTCCGGGTCGGGTTGGATGTCATCGACGAAACAGATGCCGGGCACCTCCATCAATTCAGCCACCCGCACCATCTGTAGATTAGCCAGGTTGGTGATGAGCAGGGTCTGACTGGAGGCCTCGGTTAGCAGATCGCTTACACGGTCACCAGCGTAGATGCGAGTGATCGCCACGCCTTCCGCAGGTCCCGGAGTCAGCACCCGGGCGCCGATGTTGTGGGCCAGCTCCTCCAGCTTCACAGGTGCGCCTTCCAGCAGGGAGTCGATGGTATGCATCATGGGTCGCATCTCGACCTCGGGAGCGTCGGCGGCTTCGGTCTCGGGTTCTTCAGGAGCCTCCTGGCGAGCAAAGAAGGCAGCCGACTCCAGAGCCGAAGTGATGTCCATATAGTGAACGTAGACCTCGTCGGGCACCCGCAGCGGCATTGCGGTGAAATCAACGATGCTGCGCACCCCGGCCGCGACCAGGCGCTCGGCCAGAGCCTGAGCGTGTTCCGGAGGAACGGCCAAGATAGCGACCCGGATGGCCTTCTCTTTGATCACTCGCTCCAGCTCGCCAACGTCGTGTACCGGACACCCATCCACCTCGGTGCCGATCAGGGCTGGATCGAGATCGAACGCGGCAGAGATGTGGAGCAGGGGACGGCGTCCGGCAAAGTGGGCGAGCACCGCCCGGCCTAGACGCCCCACACCGACGAGGGCCAGGTCTTGGCGAGTGTGCCCGTCGAGAAAACTGTCGATGCTAGCCAGACAGCTTTCAATCTGGTAACCCCGGTTGGGACTACCCGAATAGCCGATCACCATGAAGTCGCGACGTACTTGCGCCGCGCTCACTCCGGCCAGATGTGCCAGCTGGTGGGAGTAGACGTTGACCGCACCCGACCGACTAAGGTCGGAAAGCAGCCGGCGATAGAGACTGATACGCGCCACCGTCTTAGGGGAGACCGAGGGTCGAACAGTGTCTGCCATTTCCCCGCCCGCGTCGTTACCGTTATCACACCGTTACCCAATTCACAATTTACGCCGGAGTAGCGAAAGAGTCAAGGTCTTGGCAGCGCGTTTGAGGTCAGGTCGGGTATCTTTACGGGTATCTTTAGCAACGAGGTTCCCGAATAGGTCTTGCCTAAAGGAACCGCGGGAGGGAGAGGTCATGAAACACACCATTTTCGGCATCCATATCACTCACCGCACCGAGAACGTACCGGCCGTACAGGCCTGTCTCACCAAGTACGGGTGCAACATCCGCACCCGGCTGGGCATCCATGACGCGGATGCCACCCAGTGCTCACCCAGCGGACTGGTATTGGTCGACGTCATCGGCCCGGAGGTGGAAGACTTTTACGACGAGTTGCAGACGCTCAAGGGCGTCACCGTCAAGAGGATGGATTTTGAAGACTGAAAAGGGGATAAGGAGGCGGAGAACCATGTCGCGTCTTCATCGCACTAGACCCAGAGGTCTGGGGCAGGGGGCGTGTTCGGCGCTCCCCCTAGGGTTGTGGCTGGCGGTGTCACTCGCGCTTGTAGGAGTGGTTTTCATCGCAGGTTGCAGTGCCAAGGAGACCACGACCTCAGCCTCTCTGCCTGAGCGCGAAAAGCTGGTGTTGGTCGCTCCGCCCGGGCCCATGGCCATCCCTTTGGCCTACTTGCTAGTCAACGACAAGTTGGCAGAGGTGGCCAAGCGCACCGAGCTCATGATCTGGGAGAATGTAGAGCAGCTTAAGGCGATCGTGGCTGGAAAGCAGGGAGACCTGGTGACTGTGCCGTCCAACACCTCGGCCATCCTCTACAACCGGGGGTTACCGCTCCGGTTACTCGACATCTCAGTGTGGAACATCACTTATCTGGTGACCCCTGACCCCCAGGCGCGCAGCTTCGCTGACATCAAGGGGAAATCGCTGGTGGTGCCTTTCCAGGGCAGTGTCCCTGACGTGATGTTCCAGTATCTGGCCAAGGCGGAAGGTCTCGATCCGCAGAAAGACTTTGACCTGCGCTACGCTGCTGATCCTACTCAGGCCTCGCAGCTCCTGCTCTCCGGTCAAGTGGAGAACGCAGTGCTCAGCGAGGCCCTCACCACGGCGGTGATCCTGCAGAGCCAGAACAGCCAGAGACCCCTCTATCGCTCCCTGGCGTTCGACCAGGCCTGGGCCGAGGCAGTGGGCGTGGAGGCGGCCACCCCGATCGCGGGCACGGTGGCTACGGAGACTGTCTTTGACCAGCCGGAGATCATCTCCGTGTTCCTACGGGAGTACCAGGCGGCCGTGGCTTGGATGCTTGCACATCCGGAAGAGGCCGGCCAGCTTGTCGAGACCCAGTTGCCCCAGCTAGGACTGAAAGCTCCCGTCATGACGGAGGCGCTCAAGCACATCACCTGGAAGTTCACACCGGCCGCTGAAGCTCGCTCTAGTCTCGAAGCCTTCTACACTGCACTGTCCGGACTGTCACCGGAAGTCATAGGAGGCAAGCTTCCCGACGATGGCTTCTACTACAGCCGCTAGGGAGTCGGTCCCCAAGGGGTCGGATGCCAGGGGGTCGGGCCCCAGGGGGTCAGGCCGCGGGCCTGGCCCCAGGGGTCGCCGGCGGCGCTTGCTTTTCGGCGTCGCGGGAGGGGTCGCCATCCTGGTCGGTTGGCAGCTCCTCTCCGTGGTTGTCAATCCGGCCATTCTGGCCTCTCCGGTCCAGACGGCCATTGCGCTGGGGGAACTGGCCTCGGGTAGCACGTTGTGGATACAGGTACTCATCACCCTTCGGCGTCTAGTGATCGGGCTGGCTGTGGGCGCGGCCGCGGGAGCGACCCTGGGCGTAGTGGCTGGACTGGAGCCGCGGTTGCGGTCGTTCTTCGAACCTTTTCGCTGGGTGGGTATGACCATTCCCGCTGTGGTCATTGCGGTGCTGGCCATGCTCTGGTTCGGTCTGGGGGACTTCACTGTGATGTTCATCGTGGCCCTCATCGTGCTTCCCACCATGTATGTGAACACCATGGCAGGGGTGCTGGCCATCGACCAAAAGCTGGTGGAGATGGGCCACGTGTACCGATTTCCCCGGCGTCTGCTCTTGACCGAGATCTATCTACCCGGGGTGGCTTCGCCGGCGCTGGCAGGCCTCACGCTGGCCACCGGCATCGGCGTACGGGCGGTGGTGCTGGCGGAGGTGCTCGCAGCTATGAGCGGGGTGGGACATGCTTTCTCGCGGGCGATGAGCTACCTTGAGACTCCCAAGCTGTACGCGTGGGTGGTGGTGCTTCTGGCCCTTATGGCAGTCATCGAGTTCGGCTTCCTACGGCCGGTGAAACGACGGGCGCTGCGCTGGCGGAAGGCGACAGAATGATCACCTTCGCTGCTGTCAGCAAGTGGTTCGATTCCCTGCAGGTATTGCGTGAGATCTCCTTCCAGGTGGCCCAGGGGGAGATCGTCTCCATAGTGGGTCCGTCCGGGGTGGGTAAGACTACCATCCTGCGACTCATCGCCGGTCTAATCCAGCCCGACGAGGGAAGGGTAGAAGTGGTAGACGCAGTGCAGGGCTATGTCTTCCAAGAACCCCGGCTTCTGCCCTGGCGGACGGCTCTCGACAATGTGGCAGCGCCCCTGCGTGCTCAGGGATGCAGTAAACGGCAAGCGCGTAGCCTTGCTGCTGACTGGCTGGCGCGGGTGGAACTGGCAGGTTTCGAGCATTACCATCCGGCCGAACTGAGCGGCGGGATGGCTCAGCGTGTCTCCATCGCTCGCGCGTTCGCAGTGCAACCGCGCATCTTACTGATGGACGAGCCTTTCAGCAACATGGACGTGGAGCTCAAAGCCTCACTTCTGGTTCTTCTGCAGCGGCTCATCAGGCAACTGGGCACCACCGTGGTGTACGTCACCCATGAACTGCTGGAGGCTCTGCAGTTGGCGGACCGTCTCTTGGAGCTGACGCCGGAACGCGACCTGCGGGAAGTGGAACTTTCTGACCGGGCGGCCGTGGCGCGTGCCTGGCTTGCCAAGATTCAACCTCTGTTGTAGGGCTCTTGGGGTCCTCTTACCTACCATGTCTTCCTAGAGCTGTGTCTCCTTGGCCGGCAAGCGACCGGGTGACGCAGCCGGATGACCTCTGTAAAGAATGGTCGGGAGGAGGAAGTATGTTCGAGAAGCAGCCGTGGATGCAGCGGGCAGGGGAATACCCGCGTACCGACAAGGACTACTTCGCT
>CAKZRW010000013.1 GCA_937148845.1 uncultured Actinomycetes bacterium
TGACCTCGGCTACGGCTATCTAGCGGCCCTCAGCAAGTACATGGGTGAAGGTGTGACCGATGTGCTCTACGCCTTGAGCTACCTGCTCTTCGCCTGCGCCGTGGCTGCGGAAAGCAATGCGCCTTCTGCGGTCGGCGTCAAGGGGCGCCGGACTACGCAAGGCCTCCCTTTCGTAGCCCTGGGCGTAGCCATTCTCATGTGGGCGTGGGCGCTGTGGCAGAGTCTGGGGACCCAAGCCCAGCGGGCTGTCATAGCAGCGGCTGCGGTCACTCTGCTCGCTGCCGGCCGGCACTACCTAGCCGTGCGGGAGAGTCTCGCCTTGCGTGAAGTCAGAGCGCGCGAGGCGTCGGAGGAGCGGGTCAAGGAGCGACTGCTGCGCACCCAGTTCTTGGTCGACCACGCACCCGACCTGATCCTGTGGTTGGACGAACAGGGACGCATAACCGAAGCCAACGACGCGGCCTGTGGTCTGCTCGGATACTGCAAAGAGGAGCTGCTGGCTCTCACCGTGCCCCACTTGGATGTGGCTCTGGAGAAAGACTCGGCAAGGTGGGAGTCGCAGTGGCGGACCCTGGCGGAGCGAGGGACGCGGATCTTCCAAACGGCCTACCGGACAAAGAGCGGGAAGACGGTCCCCGTGGAGATCAAGTCGGCGTATCTGGAGTACGCTGGCAACAGGTTCTGTTGCGCCTTCATCCGGGACTTGACCGAGCGGAAGAAAGCGGAAGCAGCCTTGTACGAAGCCGAGGCGCAACTTCGCCAGGCCCAGAAGATGGAAGCTCTCGGGCAACTGGCGGGCGGGATAGCGCACGACTTCAACAACGTGCTCACCGCCATTCTGGGCTACAGTGACCTGATCCTCGCCTCAAGAAACCACCTTGATCCAGCCCTGCGACAAGATGTGGCCGAGATCAAAGCAGCTGCGGACCGGGCTGCCACTCTGACCCGGCAGATTCTGGCTTTTGCCCGCCGCCAGCCACTCGAGAAGAAGCTAGTAGACGTCAACGACATAGTGGCCAGTGCGATCGGCATCCTGAAGCGAACGCTAGGCGAGCAGGTAGAGCTAGTGCTTCGTCTGGAGTATGCAGCCGGCCTAGTGGAGGTAGATCAGACGCAGTTGGAGCAGGTCATCGTCAACCTGGCCTTGAACGCTCGCGATGCGATGCCCGCCGGCGGGACCCTGACCGTGGAGACCGCTCGGACAGACCTCGACGAGACGTGGTGCGCGAGCCACTCGGTCCTCACCCCCGGGCCTTATGTCATGCTTGCGGTCTCTGACACTGGGATCGGTATGGACGAAGCGACTCGAGAACGGGCCTTCGAGCCGTTCTTCACGACCAAACCCCCAGGCCAAGGCACGGGACTCGGCCTCTCTAGTGTCTACGGTACCGTAGCCCAGAACAACGGCGCTGTATTTCTCTATAGCGAGCCAGGGAGGGGAACTACCGTGAAGATCTATCTCCCCCGGGCTGCTGACTCAGAACCTGCTGGCCTCGATGGTCGGGAGAAACCTCGTCGACATGGACAGGGAGAGGCGCTGCCGACAACGCAGGAACGACAAGGGGAGGAGCCGCTGGCGCGGGCAACGATGCTGGTGGTGGAGGACGAGGGCTGGCTTCGCGACCTGGTGGCCAAGGTCCTTCAGGCGGACGGCCATCGGGTGACGGCAGTCGCGACGGCAGAGGAGGCACTCTCGATCCTGATAGAGACCGAAGAGGCAGTAGACCTCCTTCTTACCGACCTGGTCCTGCACGGGCCGCTGCAAGGCCTGGGCCTGGCAGAGCAAGCGCGCGCCCACTGCCCGGGTCTGCGGGTGGTGTACATGTCGGGATACACGCGAGACGTGGCCTTGGCTGCGGGTTGATCGATTGGGGCGGACGGCTATCTGGAAAAGCCCTTCACGCCTGCAGGGCTACTTCGTGAAGTGGAAGGGACGCTCAGGAAACGAACCAGCCGGCAGCTTCATGGTCAAGAAGTGGTGCCGGCGGAGGCGGGGTCTGACCGAGAGCGGGGGGTTGGGGTGAGCCAAGGTTTACAATGGGGTCAGACGTTGGGCAACCAGGGTCGACGTCGCGAGCCATAGCCCGTGTTGAGGAGGCTCACTTGAGTGTGGGAAACAGCGAGGGCGTGTGTGGTGGGGAGAGCAAAGCTTGCGTCACTCCCAGAGAGGCTTCTGCTCGTCGCTTCCTGGCGCCCAGACTGGTGCTCTTGTTCGTGCCCAGCATACTCATAGTGCTGCTTGCGGTTGCTCTTTACGGTTCGGGAATGAGGTCGGCTCGGGAATCGGCGGAAGTGCTGGCCGCCCTCAACGCGCTCTTCTGCTCGGCCCCGGGGTTCTTAGTCGCCTACTTGTGCGGCCGTGGCTATCTGCAGTCCTCCTCTCGTACCCTGCTTCTGTTCGGGGCCGCAGGCTTGATCTTCGGCCTGATCTATCTGGTAGCTGGTCCACTCATCACGCTGCCCAACCAGGCCATCACTGTGCACAACAGCGGGTTACTCGTAAGCGCCGCCCTGTTCTGCGCGAGCGTCGTCTGCTCCTTACGGGAGGAATCCCCAAAGCGCCCCCATGCGCTGCGAGCGACGGGAAAGCTGACCCCGGCCTACGTGGTAATGGGGTTGTTCGTCGCTTTGGTGACAGCTCTCACCCTGGTCGGCTTGACCCACCCGTTCTATGTGCCTGGCGAGGGCCCCACGGTATTGCGGCAAGCCGTTCTGGGGACGGCGACGGTGGGGATCCTGGCGGCGGCAGGGCTCTTCACCGTGGTTGCGCGGCGCACTGCTAAGCCATTTGCCTGGTTTGTGGCTGCCGGTCTATGCGCAGTGGGCGTGGGGTTGGGTATCTTGATCCTGAGCGCCACCCCTCCTGGCACTGCTCTCGCTTGGACGGCGCGGGCGAGTCAGTGGGTTGGTGGCCTCTACCTCTTGGCCGGAGTGTTCGCTCTTGACCGGCCGGTGGGAGAGCGGGCCTACCTTCTGCAGGTGGCTCTGTGGGCGAGTGAGGAGCGTTTCCGTGCCTTGGTGGAGGGGGCTCCCCTGGGCATCTTCGTACAGACCCGGGGCTGCTTTGCTTATGTGAATCCGGAAGCGGCGCGTCTCTTGGGGGCCTTACGGCCTGAGGAGCTACTGGGCATGCCTGTCACCGACCGCGTAGTTCCCGAGCAGCGGGACATCGTGGGGGAGCGTATCCGGCTCGTCAACGAGGAACGCCGGGCAATATCTGCCTTGGAGGAGACGATGCTCACCCTCAACGGTCGACCCGTAGTGGTCGAAGTCTCAGCTGTCCCGTTCACCTACGCTGGAGAGAACGGTGCCGTCGTTTTCATGACCGACCTTACGGAGCGCAAAAGGGCGGAAGAAGCTCTGCGTCGCAGCGAAGAACAACTTCGTCAGTCCCAAAAGATGGAAGCCGTGGGTCAGCTCGCGGGCGGTGTGGCACATGACTTCAACAATCTACTCACTGCCATCATCGGTTATAGCGACCTCATCCTCGCTCGGGAAGCAGGCGGCGATCAGAGTGTGGTGGAGGATGTCAAGGAGATCAAGCGGGCTGCCGAGCGGGCTGGTGAGCTCACGCGGCAGATCTTGGCCTTCTCTCGGCGGCAGGCTCTCAGGCCAGAGCGGGTATGCCTGAACGAGGTGATTCAGCGCATGGAGCCGCTGTTGCGTCGGGCACTGGGTGAGCACATAGCTGTGGCCTGCGTATTCGACCCCGAGCTGGGTCTGGTGGAGGTGGACGTGACCCAGTTCGAGCAGGTAGTGATGAATCTAGCCGTGAACGCTCGGGATGCCATGCCGGAAGGGGGCCGACTGACTCTGGAGACAGCCAACGTGGAGATAGACGACACCTACTGCCTGCGTAACCCGGATGCCACTCCCGGCAGGTACGTGGTGACCTCGGTCTCCGACACGGGTGCAGGCATAGAAGCCTCGGTCCTGTCCCGCATCTTTGAGCCGTTCTTTACCACCAAGCCTGCTGGTAAGGGTACCGGTCTGGGCCTGTCGACAGTCTACGGCGTCGTCCGCCAGAGCGGTGGCTTCGTCAACGTCTACAGCGAATTGGGCCAGGGCACCACCTTCAAGATCTACTTGCCCCGAGTGGAGGGGCAGGGGAGGGAGCCTGCTCCGGTCGAGATGGCCTCGGTGCGACCTCCCAGGGGCGAGACGGTATTGGTCGTGGAGGACGAGGCGGCCCTGCGGGAGCTCATCTCACGGGTGCTGGGGGGGCTCGGCTATGAGGTAGTGGTGGCTGGCAGCGGCCAAGAGGCGTTGGCCCTGGTCAGGGGGCGGGGGGTACCACCGGACCTTCTGTTGACCGACGTTGTCCTACCTGGCGGCATGCAGGGGAACCGATTGGCCGCGGAGCTGCGCGTGACCTGGCCCGACCTGCGGGTGCTCTACATGTCCGGATACACCCGCAATGCTATCGTGCACGGTGGTCGCCTGGACGAGGGTGTCAGTTTCTTGGAGAAGCCTTTCAGCCCGGATAGACTGGTCAAGGCAGTGCGTGAAGTCTTGGAAAGGACGCAGAACGGTGGAACACAGTAGACCCAAGAGAGGAGCGGAGCCTACCGACCCTGCTCTTCGCTTAGACTGTCCGCAGTGCCGAGTACACGCTTGTCTTGCGCGTCCGGGCGAGGTGCCGCCTCCTCGGTTCTGCCCGTCCCAGACCTATCCTCAGGTGCTCGTGGAGGCTGGGCAGGCCTTCGCTGATGACCCCGATCTGCGCCGTCTAGCGCTGGAGGCTGCGCGCACGGAAGCTGCCGGGTACTGTCAGGCTACCCGGGTGGAGGAGATCATGGATTTCGCGCGCCGGATGGGATGGCGGCATCTGGGGATCGCCCACTGCATTGGGCTGAGCCATGAGGCGGCGGCGGCTCGCGACGTGTTCCAGGCAGGGGGATTAGAGGTCTCGAGCGTTTGCTGCAAGTGCGGTTCAGCGGACAAGACGGTGGTCGGTCTCGGCGAAGCTGAGAAGGTTTCTCCCGGGGAGTTCGAACCCCTTTGCAACCCGGTGGGTCAGGCTGCGCTTCTTGCCGAGGTCGGCACGCAATTCAACGTTGTCATCGGACTGTGTGTAGGGCATGACAGCATGTTCTTCAGGTACTCTCACGCGCCCGTCACGGTGCTGGTGGCGAAGGACCGGGTGTTGGGCCACAACCCGGTCGCCGCTCTCTATACCAGCCACTCCTACTACCGAAGACTGAAGCAGTCTGGTGGGGAGGCGTGAATTCGGGACGGGCCCGTAGTAGGCAAGATTCCCTTACCTTGAATCGCGCTTTGCGAGCAGGTCGTCCAGCTCGCTGCGTCCCGCGATTAGGCTTTCCAGGTCGCTGAGCCCCCGAGCGGCTCGGGTGGCCACGGGCACCGGGTCATCACCGCGCAGCACGTCGAGCAGGGGCTTGAGTAGTCGGGCGAGTACTTGGTTGTCAGCAGAAAGCTCCTTGAGCACCCGGTGCGTCATCTCGCGGCGCCCTCGGGAATCCGCGTCGGCAGCTAGGGCTTGTAGTACGGGGGAAACGACCCGGGGCCCCAGAGCCACGAGGCCGCTGGCGGCGAGCCAACGGATCTCCGAACGCTCGTCAGACAGCAAGGTCACGAAGTGATCGACGTTATCGGGCTCGACCATGGCGAGGAGCGTCTTGGCCGCCTCCCACCGGGTTCTGCGGTTGCGGTCTTTGAGTAGCTCTTGTAGGGCGGAAACGGCGGGTCGACCGATGAGGACAAGGGTCTCCCGCGCGCGTTGACGCGCACCGCCGTCCTCGCTACGCAAGGCTGTGACCAACTGTTCGAGTCTTTCTTGGTTCACCACAAGCTAGATTTTACCCTTTGTGCTTAGCAGACATGCATGCCTGTCATGAGTTCCAGGGCGCCGATCTCCGCCGACGTTGGGACGACCGTGAACAGCTGGAGGTCATCGGCACA
>CAKZRW010000014.1 GCA_937148845.1 uncultured Actinomycetes bacterium
AGACACGGTCACCGAAGGCATACGCCGGTTGGTGCGAGGGCTAAGGGAATTGGTGGGAAGGGAAAGAAAGCAAAGAAGGAGCCCTGAGTGAACTCGCTTGACGTTTTTCATCAGCCCTTACTTCGTCCCCGCTTCTCTGTACTCCGCGGCCATTTAGTTCCGCATTTCCTCCACGGGGCCCCTTGTAAGTTCCTCGAACGCCTCGTCTGAACTCTCAGGGCTCGAATCCGAGTCTACCTGGTCTTTCCTGAACGAAACCTGAACACGTCGCAGCTCCGACACGAGCAGGCAGGTGGTCTTACGCTAGTACTTTGTGGTGAGCTTTGTGGTGAGCTACCCGGTTATGGCAGGATAGGGGCTGACAAGAGCAGGTCCGCCGCGGCTACACTGCTGGGCAAGGGGATGAGCGGCGGCCGGAGGCCCGAGCGGAGTGGCCTACGAAGGAGGGAGGCGAACGTGGCCGGCAAAAAGTACGACAAGCTGTTCTTGCGGGAACCGTGGGGCGTCCTCAACCGGGCTAATCCGGACCCTGATCAACCCGTCTACATCGGGGTGAACCAGCAGGGGATGGCCGAGGGTTGGGACGAACCCTTCACCCAGGTGCTCCGACCGATCTACCGACCCTACCTCATGATCCCGGAACCGCATCGCCACAACTGCGCCGAGTTCCTGTACTTCATCGGAGGCAATCCCATGGACTTCCGGGACTTCGGAGCGGAAGTAGAGTTCGTGATCGGTGAGGGAGAGGACGCGGAGACTTATGTGATCGACCGGACCACCTGGGTCTACATTCCGAAAGGTTTATCGCATTGCCCGCTCAACTTCAGGCGCGTCGACCGGCCTATCATGTTCGGGCATGTGATGTTCGCGCCAGGTTTTGCCGCGACCACCGATTTCGATCCGGACAAGTAGGGCGGCAGCTTCTCTTCTTGACATCCAGGACCGCCGCTCTGCTTCCGGTTGCCGTATCCGGGTGAGGCAGAGAAGTGTATGGCCCGTACCGGATTCGAACCGGTGATCTCCGCCTTGAGAGGGCGGTGTCCTAACCGCTAGACGAACGGGCCGGGTCGGAAAAACCGTGACGGCGTACTCTACCTGTCCCGGCCGGTCACTGTCAACCTCCGGCCGGCAAAGCTATGGCCGGCGAAGCTATGACCGGCCAAGCTCCGGCCGGCACGCCGCTAGATCAGCCTTTCGCATAGGCGAGGGCAGCCTCGAGACGGGCGAGCACCACCCGTCGGTCGAGCATAGCCAGAGACTCGAACAAGGGTAGTGAGACCGTGGAGCCCGTCACTGCCACCCGCACGATCTGGAAGAAAAGGCGGGGCTTGAGGCCGACCGTCTCCGGTAGCGCTCTCAGGCTGCGCTCGATCTCGGCGCTGGTCCACTCCTCAAGGGTCGCCAAGGTCTGTTTGACCTGGTCAAGGACCTTCCTAGTACCAGGCCGAGCAAGAACGGTGTCTGCCGCCAGCGGGTCCATAGTGACTTGCTCGGTGAACAGAAACCCCACCCACTGGGCAGCCTCGCTCAACCGCCTTATCCGCTCAGCGACTAGAGTGGCAAGCGCCACGAACCACTGGGGGTGAGTTTCATACTGGCGAGCAGCGGTGAGTCCTTCGCGTTCCAAGAAGGGGAGCATCCGCTCGGCCAACTCCGAGGGCTCGAGGCCACGGATGTAGTAGCCGTTCATCCACAGCAGCTTCTCGTGATCGAATACGGCCGGACTCTTGGCGATACGGTCCAGGGAGAACTGACTCTTGAGTGTCTCCGCAAGCACGATGGTGGTCTCCCCGTCCAACGACCAGCCGAGAAGAGCCAAGTAGTTGAGCAGCGCTTCCGGCAAGTAGCCCTCTTCCCGGAAAGCCTCGACTGAGGTAGCGCCGTGGCGCTTGGAAAGCTTGCGGCCATCAGGTCCCCAGATCATGGGGAGGTGGGCAAAGACCGGCACCGGACGGCCGAGAGCTTCATAGACAAGTATCTGGCGGGGGGTGTTCGAGAGGTGATCGTCGCCACGGATCACATGGGTGATGTGCATCTCGGAGTCATCCACCACGGTAGCGAAGTTGTAGGTGGGGGTACCGTCGGCCCGGACGAGCACGTAGTCGTCCATAGCGCTCGCAGGGAACGCGGTCTCACCTCTTATTGCATCCTGCACTACGATGTCCTCTTGGTCCTCAGGTACAGCCAGACGCCAGGCGTGGGGCTCTCCTGCGGCGAGTCGACTGGCGACCACGGTGGGATCGAGCCGCCTACAGGTGCGGTCGTAACCCCGGGTGCCTCCCTGGACCTGGGCCAAGGCACGCTTAGCTTGGAGTTCCACAGCGGGGCAGAAACAAGGGTAGACTCTGCCCGCGGCCTTGAGTTGCTCCAAAGCGGCGCGATAGAAATCAGCTCGCTGGGTCTGGAAGTAAGGGCCGAAAGGACCGCCCACCTCAGGGCCTTCATCCCAGTCCAGGCCCAGCCAGCGCAAGGAGCGAATGATCTGAGCCGTGTTCTCGGCGGTGGAGCGGTTGGGATCAGTATCGTCGATGCGTAGAATGAAGGTACCGCCAGTGCGGCGGGCGAAAGCCCAGTTGTAGATGGCAGTACGAGCTCCCCCGACGTGCAGAGCGCCGGTGGGGCTGGGAGCAAAACGGACGCGAACGGAAGCGGTCATCGCTCTCCTTATACATGGTCGGTCGGTGCAACTATACCGTGAGCGTCGGAGAAATGGCCCCTAATCCTCTGCTTGTGAGATTCGCTCCGCTCTTATTGGCAGAGCATCCCGGCGGCCCCGTTCTGGACTTGGCCTGCGGGACGGGTGAGAATGGACTTTCACTGTCTGCACCGGCCGCTCATCAGACATATGCGGGAAGCGGTCCGACGAGGCGGACTCGTGATCTACGAGACCTTCACCACTGACCAGCCAAGGTACGGGCGGCCCCGGAACCCTGACTACCTGCTCGAGCCCGGGGAGCTGGCTGGCTGGTTCTAGGACTGGGAGGTACTCCACTATTACGAAGGCTTGCTGGAAAGTCCAACCAGGGCCGTGGCTCAGATAGTATGTCGTAAGCCCGTGGGTCCCGGTGAGTCACAGGCGGCGCTGGGCTAGGTGTACAGGGTAGAATGACCCGAGAACCGCGCCCCTTTGGGCGGGCCACGTGGCTGTGAGAACGACGAACCAGAAAGGTCCGGTTATGAAGGTGACTGTCTTGGGTGCTGCGGGCTGGGTAGGGATGTCCGCTGCCTTCTATGTTGCGGTCTCGCGTCTTGCCGACCAGGTAGTACTGATAGACGTAAGGGAGAACCTGGTCGAGCACCACGCCATGGACCTGAGTCAGGCGGTGGCTGCTCTCGATGTCAAGGTTAGAGCGGGTAGCTACGAAGACGCGGCAGGCAGCGACGTGATCATCAATGCAGCTGGGCTGCACGGGGATATCACCGCCGACCGCACCGAGCTCCTCATCAAGAACACCTTGCTCACCAAGGAGATCGGCGAGCGGGTGAAGGCTACCAGCCCGCACGCGGTGATCATCACGGCGGTCAATCCGGTCGATCCCCTGAACTACGCCCTCTGGTTGTCCGGCGGGTTCGCTAGGCGCCAACTCATCGGTTACTCGCTCAATGATTCGATGCGTTTTCGTCTTTTCGTCGCTCAGACAAAAGGGGTCAAGACCAGTTCGGTGGAGGCCTGGGCCATAGGCGAGCACGGCTTCACGCAGGTGCCGTTGTTCAGTTCGGTTCGCATCGATGGACAGCCGGTGACCTTCAGCGAGCAGGAGAAGCAAGCGATCCGGGATGCCTACCCGCACTTCTTCGAGCGGCTGGAAGGGCTCAAGGCCGGCCGTACCACGGGTTGGACCTGTGCGGTGGGTCTTACGACCCTGACCCGTGCCATCGTCACCGATTCGCAGGACGTGCTGCCCGGCTCGGCTATCTTGGAGGGTGAGTACGGGCAGCATGGCATAAGCATGGGTGTGCCTCTACGATTGGGTAGGGGAGGCATCCAGGAGATCGTGGAATGGGAGCTGGCCCCCGACGAGAAAGCCGCACTGGAAAGGTCGGCCGAGCAGCTGAAGAAGACGGGCAAGATCGTGGAGGAGACACTGGCGGGGCGGAGGTAGGCGCGACCGTTGGGAGTAACCGCGGTTCCTCTCCGGCGTTCCGATCGCAGGCGGCAAAGGAGTCAGGGGTATGAAAAAGAAGACATATCCGCTCTATTACGGCGGTCAGAAACAGCAGTTCGCTCGTTCCGTAGTGGTCGGGGACCTGGTGTTTCTCTCGGGCATGAGCGGAAGGACCATGCAGACCGGTGATGTCTCCTCGCTCGATGTCAAGGAGCAGCTGTGGATAGCTTGGGACAAGATACGGGCCGCTCTTGAGGAGGCGGGGAGCGACCTGGAGCACATCGTAAAGACGACCATCTATCTCAAGAACGTCGAGGACTATGCC
>CAKZRW010000015.1 GCA_937148845.1 uncultured Actinomycetes bacterium
GACATCCGCTGTTGTGAAAAGCATCATCACAGCAAGGATGCCGCTCCCCGCTCCATGTAGCACAATGACTGCCCGTCTCAGCGCTCGGTCCAGTTTTCTGAAAGCGCTAGTCAGTTTCACTATTGCTGCTTTCTGCTAGTAGTCTGCCCGCACCCCTGGAGAACGAAGCTCACGCCTGCGGGATCCCCTTCGCGATCAGCTCGAGGCAGCGGTCAAGGATGGCCTGAGCGTCTTTGTGGCCGGCCGCTTCCATCTTCTTGACCCACTCGTCCCACATGGGACGCCCGTACTTCTCTTCCCACAGGGTCTTGATCTCTTCCTCACTGGGCTCGATCCGCTCCAGCTTGATGCCCTTCTCCGCGATTATCTTGTCGATGGCCTCGACGCAGGTATCGAACATGTTGCGGCCCCAGAACATCGACCCCTTGAGACCGCTGACGCTCTCGATAGCAGCCTTCACGTCGTCGGGCAGACTGTTCCAGGTCTTGTTGCTGAAAGACTGGCTGAAGTAGGCGGTGTGGAAAGGTACCAAGGTCAGGTACTTGCCCACCTCATAATGCCGGAAGGAATAGAGCGACTCCCAGTTGGTGAGGATGCCATCGAGAACGCCGGTCTGCAGCGCCTGATAAGTGTCTGGCATAGGCATGCTCACCGCCACCCCACCGAGAGCTTCCACCAGCTGCGTGGGAGGACCACCCAGGGCACGGATCTTGAGGCCCTTCATATCTTCTGGCTTGTAGACCGGCTTCTTGGTGGTCAGCAGGTAGTAAGGGCTGGAGGTCCACATCAGAACCGGGTGGTTATCCTTGAACTGCTCGGCGAGAGCCGGGAACTCCTGGTACAGCTGCCACAGGACAGCCCCGCCCAACTCGCCCTTGTCGTACGGCAGGAAGGGCAGAGTTACCACATCGGCCAGCGGGGTCAGATTGGCCCAGTATCCGTGCATACACCACGCGAAGTCGGCAACTCCGCTCTTAAGACCTTCCCAGGTGTCCTTACCGGTCATAAGGGTCTGGCCGAAGAAGCGCTCGATTTTGACCTTGCCACCACAGGCTTGCTCGATCTGGTCGAGCCAGGGAGTGGCAGCGTTGGCGCCCTCCCAGCCGGTGACCGCGTTCTGGTCAGCGTACTTGAGAGTGATGACCTCCCCGCTGGCAGCGGTGGTCTCGGTACCGCCAGCAGCAGTGGTCTCAGTCCCTCCAGCGGCGGTGGTCGCGGTGCCACCAGCAGCAGTGGTCGCGGTGGTCTCGGTCGTCTTCTCGCCGCAACCCACTGCAACCAGCGCCAGAGCCAGCGCAAGCAGCGCTACCGCCACTACGAGTAACGGTCTCTTAAACCCACGGTACATCCTCACTGCCTTTTCCTCCTTTTCGGTTGTAGGAACCGGCGGTAGACCCGCCCCCTGTCGTTAGAGCCGGGCTCCAGGATTGTGGGTGGAGTAGATGGCCAGGCGCAGAACGCCGAGCAGTCTCGTCGGTGGAGAGACCAAGTGAATGCGCATAGGAGCCTCGATAAGAACGCCGCCCCACCTATCATTCTTGCCTGGCCCCCCTCACGGCCACACTCTTCGGGAACCCCAGCGAGTGCCACTCTACACAGAAAGCAACTTCAAGTCAATACCTAAACCAAACGCGAAGCATCATTCTGTTACGCCACCGAACCATAGCTGCGACCATGAGGGGGCGGCACCCGTCGCTGCGCCGGCACGCACAGCCCAAATACCGCCCCGGATAGCTGCTGGCCGGGCTCGCCCTCGGTGTGCGCCCTACCCTGGCAGCAACCTTGTTCAGACTAAGCCTTCATCGTCCCCCAGCAGTCCTTGGACAGTTCCTCACTGGGGAAGACCCTCAGCAAGCAGTTGGAGCGCCCGGTCCAGGATGGCGCGGGCATCCTTGCGGCCTGCTGCTTCCATCTTGGCGACCCATTCGTTCCAGATAGGTTCCCCGTAAGGCTCTCTCCACAAGGTGTCGATCTCCTCCTGTGAGGGCGTGATGTACGTGATCTTGATGCCTTGCTCTTGGATGATGTTGTCAATGGCTTCCACGCAGGTATCGAACATGTTGCGGCCCCAGAACATCGACCCCTTGAGACCGCTGACGCTCTCGATAGCAGTCTTCACGTCGTCGGGCAGACTGTTCCAGGAGTTCTTGTTGAAGCTGACACCGAACAGTCCGGTATGGAACGGAACCATGGTCATGTACTTGCCTACTTCGTAGTGGCGGAAGGAATAGAAGGATTCCCAGTTCGACAACACGCCGTCGAGCACACCGGTCTGAAGGTTCTGGTAGACATCAGGCATGGGCATGTTCAGCGGAACCGCCCCCATCGCCTCCATCATCTGGGTGGGAGGTCCGCCGAGAGTCCGGATCTTGAGGCCCTTCATGTCTTCTGGCTTGTAGACCGGCTTCTTGGTAGTGACCAGGTAGAACGGACTGGACGTCCACAGGGCCAGCGGATGGACATCGGCGAACTCTTGGGCGAGCGAGGGGAATTCCTCAAGCAGCCGCCACATGACATAGCCGCCCAACTCGCCCTTGTCGTACGGCAGGAAGGGCAGAGTCAAGACTTCTGCCAGCGGGGTCACACCAGGCCAGTACTGGTGCATGAGCCACGCCACGTCCGCAATACCGCTCTTGAGGCCTTCCCAGCTGTCCTTGCCTGTCATCAAGGTCTGGCCGAAGAAGCGCTCGATCTTGACCTTGCCACCACAGGCTTGCTCGATCTGGTCGAGCCAGGGAGTGGCAGCGTTGGCGCCCTCCCAGCCGGTGACCGCGTTCTGGTCAGCGTACTTGAGAGTGATGACCTCCCCGCTGGCAGCGGTGGTCTCGGTACCGCCAGCAGCAGTGGTCTCAGTCCCTCCAGCGGCGGTGGTCGCGGTGCCACCAGCAGCAGTGGTCGCGGTGGTCTCGGTCGTCTTCTCGCCGCAACCCACTGCAACCAGCGCCAGAGCCAGCGCAAGCAGCGCTACCGCCACTACGAGTAACGGTCTCTTAAACCCACGGTACATCCTCACTGCCTTTTCCTCCTTTTCGGTTGTAGGAACCGGCGGTAGACCCGCCCCCTGTCGTTAGAGCCGGGCTCCAGGATTGTGGGTGGAGTAGGTGAGCGAGCAAGACCGTCGCGACCGACCAGCCCCTTGTAAGTGCCGTCCCCCCTGCCCAGCGAGCTGGAGAGATTCGGGTCTCTTCTGGCGCTGGTCTGCAACCTCGGTCACCCAGGCATCCAGCCGCCCCAGCTAACCTAATGCAACACTACACCCCGACCTGGCCAGAGTCAATGCAAAAACCAAACCCGAGGCATTGTTCTGTTATGCCCGGTGCGTTCGGCCGATTCGGCTTCCTGTCTTGTCCTCCGATCCGCTCCCGCTAGGCTGACCTCCTGCACAGGTCGAACCGATACCGAAGCCCGCGGGGCGACGCGCCCCATCCGCTCACGAGCTGTGAGACCGACCTTTGATTTCTGGGTCAGGTGGACACCGTGAACTATCCCCGAAGCGGACCTGTCCGATGGCTTCACCTGGTCAGGCCGACTCCACGACGCCCCCCCTACGCCAACAGTCGTAAGGGTTGACCATTGACTCATCTCCTCGCCTTTTCTACAATGCGGGCAGCCGGGGCAAACGGGTGGCGACGACTCCGCTAAGGGCTACCTTGGGGGGGCTGTGCTTCAGCGGGAAGAAACAGGGTCATGGCCAAGCAGAGGAATGGCCTGCCCAGCGAGCAGGTGGGTTTGCTGGCGCCATAGAGCGAGCGCTCGGTCAGCCGCGAGTCTCTTGTCGGGCCTGTGCGTTGGCAAGTTGACAAGCAATTCCCTCATGCGTAGAGAGCCGTTGCGAGGGAGTCTATCTCCATTTCTACCCGGTTCCGGCGCCGTGTTGATTCCACACCGTCCCGCCGCAGATTCCTGAGGGGGAACGATGGCTTTGCTCGAGGTGCGGTCCCTAACCAAGAGATTCGGGGGCCTGACTGCGGTCAGCGAGTTGACCTTTGACGTGAACGAGGGCGAGATCCTCGGCATCATCGGTCCGAACGGTGCCGGCAAGAGCACAGTCTTCAACCTCATCTGCGGCACGCTCAAACCTACCAGCGGCACATTGACCTTTCGGGGCGAGAACATCACGGGGCTGCCACCTCACAAGATCGCCGCCAGGGGCATCGCCCGGGTATTCCAGGGCAATGTCCTTTTCCCCGAGTCTACGGTGATCACCAACGTGCTCATCGGCATGCATCTTCACACCGGACTGAGGACCTTCGGCTTCCTGTTCGGCGGCCACCACGCACGCCGCCGGGAGAAGGCCCTCCGGGAAAGAGCCATGGAGATCCTCGAGCTGGTCGGGCTGGCCGACCAGGCGGACGAGGTGGCCTCGAGTCTGCCTCACGGCAACCAGCGTCATATCTGTCTGGCGATCGCCTTGGCGACCGAACCCAGACTGCTCCTCCTAGATGAACCGGTCACGGGGATGAATGCGGAAGAAGTGGCAGCGATGCTTGAGACCCTGCGCAAATTGCGAAGAGAACAGGGCATGACGCTCGTCGTGGTCGAACATAACATGCAAGCCGTCATGGGCCTGTGCGATCGCATTGTCACTATCAGCTACGGCAAGAAGATCTGTGAAGGCACACCCGAGCAGACCTGCTCTGACCCCGCCGTCATCGCCGCCTATCTCGGAGCCGAAGACGATGTTGCTTGAAATCAGGAATCTGCGTGTCCGTTACAAGGGAGCAGAAGTCCTCAAAGGCATCTCCTGCGAGGTCGAAGAGGGCTCCATTGTGACCTTCCTGGGAGCAAACGGGGCGGGCAAGACCACCACCCTGCGAGCCATCAGTGGACTTGTGGCCCCTGAGGCTGGAGAAATCTGGTTCGACAACAAGCGGATCGATGGTCTGCCCCCCCAGAAGATCGTGCAGATGGGGATTCGCCATGTACTTGAGGGAAGAGCTCTTTTCCCGTACATGTCAGTACTGGACAACCTCAAGTTGGGGGCCTTCCTTCAGAAAGACCGCAGCCGCATCGACCAGACCCTCAAAGACATCTTCGCTCACTTTCCTGTTCTTAAGGAACGGCAAGGACAGCAGGCCAGAACACTGAGCGGAGGCGAGCAACAGATGCTCACGATCGCCCGAGCTCTCATGGGCCACCCCCGACTGCTTCTCCTGGACGAACCTTCGCTGGGACTTTCGCCGATGATGGTCCGCCAGATCGGAAAGATCGTGCGCGATATCCACGAGCGGGGAGTGACCGTGCTTCTGGTCGAACAGAACGCCCGGCTGGCCCTCGGTGTGGCAGAGAAGTGCTACGTGTTCGAGACCGGTAGCATCGTGGCCTCGGGGACGACCGCGGAGCTGGTAGAGAGCGACTTAGTACGCAAGGCCTATCTGGGCCTGTGAGGAAGCACCGATGAGAGACAGCCGCACTGACATGAGGAGCCAGGGCCAGTGAGCGGCCAAGACGTAGTTCAGGCCATACTGAACGGGCTATGTATGGGTGGCACCTACATCCTTGTCGGACTAGGTCTGACGCTGATCCTTGGCGTCATGAACATCCTCCAGTTTGCCCATGGGGAGATCTACATGCTGGGCGCCTTCACCGTGTACTTCCTGTGCGTGCTCAAAGGGTTGAACCTGTATCTGGCGGTTTTTGTCAGCATGATTACTACAGGGGTGGTGGGGCTTATCATAGAACGGGTGCTCTTGCGGCCCCTCAAAGGAGCGTTCCTCTCCTACGTGTGCGCTACGACCGGCCTCTCTCTGATCCTACAGACCTTGGTACTGCTTGCCTTCACCAAGGGCACCAAGCAGTTGCCGTCCTTGTGGAAAGGCTCGTTCGAGCTTGGCGGCGTGTACATCTCTCGCGAGAGGGTGATAGCCATCACCATGGCTTTGCTTCTCACCCTGGCTCTGGTCATCTTTCTTAGGCGGACGAAGTATGGGCTCGCCATGACTGCTTCGGCGCAGAACCGGGAAGGCGCTCTCATGCAGGGCATCAATCCCTATGTCATGTCGGCCATGGTCATGGCTATCGGAAGTGGCCTGGCCGCGGTCGGCGGCGCCCTGGGTGGCAGCATATTCAACCTCGATCCCTATATGGGCGGTCTGGCCTTCATGAAAGGCATCACCCTCATCGTCATCGGCGGGCTAGGGAGCATCCTGGGAGCCGTCGTGGGTGGTCTTATCTTGGGCATTGCCGAGAGCCTGCTAGCCCTCTTCTTCGGCTCTCAGATGGGGATCATCATCCCCCTTGTACTGGTCATCGCCTTCCTGATCTTCCGACCGAGGGGGCTGTTTGGCCATGAGTAGATCCGGTCGGACCTGGAGCAAGGCTTTGAGCGGGACGGTGTTTCTCGCCGTCGTCCTAGCCCTACCCTGGATCCTGCGGCCCTTGAAAAGCAGTGCCTACTGGACCCACATCCTAATCCTGATCGCCATCATGATCCTCGCCACCTCCAGCATGCGTGCCATCTTCCGCACAGGCGAACTCTCGCTAGGCACGGCAGGTTTCATGCTGCTGGGTGGCTATTGTTCGGCCCTGTTGTCGGCTAAGGTGGGCATATCCCCCTGGCTCGCAATGCTCCTCGGAGCGATATTCACCGCCGCCATCGCTGCCTTGGTGGCCTATCCTTTCTTCAGGGTCAAAGGGGTCTATTTCGTCATCTGCACCCTGCTCTTGGGGTTCATCTTCTTGTACTTGGCCGGATATCTGGACAAGTTGACCGGTGGCTGGCAGGGCTTCCAGTTCTATCACATCTCCCCCGTGCTGAAGATCGGTTCCCTCACTATCGCCTTCACCACCAAGACAAACATCGAGTACTACTACCTTGCGGTTGTCGTGGTTGGCATCTGCCTCTTCATACTCCATCGTATGGAGCATTCCCGCGTGGGTCTGGTCTGGAAATCCATACGCGAGGCGGACCAACTAGCCCAGTCGGTGGGCGTCAACCTAATGGCTCATAAGATCTTCATCTTCGTGGTGGCGTGTTTCTTCACCGGAGTGGCTGGTGGGCTGTACGCCTTCCATGTACACGCTCTCTCCCCCACTAGTACCCCGGCTAACGTCTTTCACTTCTTCACCTCGGTCTACTGCCTTCTCTACATGGTGATAGGTGGAGTAGAAAGCTTCTACGGTCCCCTGATAGGAGCGACCCTGTTCATGCTCCTGCGGGAGTGGGCTAGACCGCTCTCGGAGTACTGGCCGCTGGTCATGGGGGGAATACTTATATTGGTCGTGTTCTTTATGCCCAAGGGGCTCGCGGCCTTTCGGGAGTACATCCCCGAATGGTCTAGCAAGTTACGAAGGCTTCTAAGACAGAGACCGACGGGAACAACCCAGCCATGAACATAGAGTCTGAAGCCACCGTACCCCTGGGCCCGAGTGCGAGCGAGCGCTCTATCCATGCACTCATGCGCCACGGGTACAAAGTGTCAGGGGTCCAGGCCGAGAGCCACAGCCACTGGTAGGACAGACAAGGAAAGGGGGTGCCGACAATCAAAGGACCTATATCCGAGACTCAAAGCACGTCCCAACCTCTAAGAAGACAGTCTCGACAAGACCACGACAAAGGAGGGAGGCCCAAAGTGAAAAGGACAACACTACGCATCGTCCTGGCACTGGTCCTGGCCCTGGCACTCCTCGTGCCGCTTGCAGCATGCGGAAAAGAGGAAACGACCACGACAGCGGCGCCGGGACCTTCGACCACTGCTGGTCCCGGGACCACGGCTGCCCCCTCGTCTACCGAGACCACAGCGGCGGGTGAGACGAAGACCCTCACCATCGGGGGCATAGCCTTTCTGACCGGTCCTGCCGCCGCTGGAGGCATGGCCTGCAAGACCGGATGGGAGCTCGCTGTAGCAAAGATCAACGACGCCGGTGGCCTCAAGATCGGCAATGATACCTACAAGGTCAAATTGGTGGTGGAAGACGACGCAATGAGTGTCGACCAGGCAGCCACGGCTGCTCAGAAGCTGATCCAACAAGATGGAGCCAAATTCATCGTCGGCCCGCTGGTCGATGCCTTCAAGAACGTGATCTACCCCATCTGCAACCAGGCAGGGGTGATGCTGGCGTGCGTTGACACTTGTAATGCCTCGGCGAAGATCAAGTATGAGGGCAACACCGATGTCTCGCCGGAGCGGCCGCTCTACATCCGCGCCCACTGGGCCAACGACGAGATCATGCCCTATCTCTTCGACTATCTGAAGGCCAACTACCCAGACGCGAAGAAGATCGCAGTGTGTGGGGTGACCGAAGCTTGTACTGTAGCGCTGTTCGACTGGTTGGGCACCTATCTACCAGAGAAAGGTCTGGAACGGGTGGGCCAGTTGGAGCAGATGGCTCCCGACACTGCCGACTACAACCCGCCGGTCCAGCGCCTGCTGTCCGCTAAGCCGGATGCTATCCTCGTGGCCGTCTCGACCCCCACCACCTGGGGCTTCGTGACCAAGGCAGCCCGAGAGCAGGGCTTCAAGGGCCCCGTGATGTGCGCCACGCATCTTGACGTCGACTTTGCCAACACCATCGCTGGCGGCGGCAACACCGACATGTTCGGGGCAGGAGTATGCCTGTCGGACTTGGATGCCCTGTCGCAAGAGATGAAAGACGCACATGCCGCCTACCATGCCAAGGGCTACCCGGCCAAGGATGAGATAGCCGACGTGTACCTCGTCGGCTACAACGGCCTCTGGGTGCTGCTGCAGGCTATCGAGAAGGCGCAGAGCGTCGAGCCTCAGGACGTGTATGACGCCTACTCCAAGCTCACGAACAAGGGCGACCTGCAGACCCTCTGGGGTCCTGCATACGTCGCCGGGATTCAGACCACAGGCGTTAACGTGGTTCTGAACGAGCCCTACTGGATCAACGCCATCGGGCCCGACGGCAAGGCCAAGAACGCCTACTACATCGAGACGGTGGTCGCCCCGTGAGCTGGTACTCAGCAGCTCGAGAGTAACGACATCTAGGCGACGGCCGTCTGGGACGACCGGGGCGCGGCCCCTCCTTGGGAAGGGGCCGCGCCCCACCTCCATCACCTGCCTAGCGCCTGCCGGGCACGGGGGGAAGACATGCCAGCTCACGTAGCCGCCGCCCTCAGAACCTTCCTCCGCGAGGTCCGACTTGTGACCAGGCTCGCAAGTCTCCGACCAGAACCTCACGTCTGGGACCCATCGCTCTCTCGACGGTCTGCAAGCGCCTTGATCGTAGACTTGAACGCATTGCGTAGCGCTACCCTGAACTCGTAATCAAGCTGCAAGGAGCCTGCGGACCGCGACGCGTAGAAGAGGAGTTGCCGATCGATATTTGGCGGAATCGCTTGAGAGACCTCGGACGCAATCCCAGAAAGGGCATCAGGCCCTTTCTGCTCCACGTACGCAAGCGCGTAGGTCCGGCCCAAGGACGCGGGGTCTTTGGGATTGTCGGGCTCGACCAAAGTAGAGATTCCTCTCGTCAAGCGGCTCGACTGCGATCAGGACGACCTGCACACCTCGTTCTTGAGCTTCAGACACCCCTACCCGGAGGTCCTCATCTCCCCCAAGCAGATAGACGTCGGTAACGGCCCGCTCGATCGACAACGTGACAAGGTCGCGTACGATGCGCAAATCAACGCCCTTCTGCCCATGGCTCGTGAGACGGCCGAACCTGAGCTTCACCCTTGGGAGATTCGCAATCTCAAGCTGCTGTGCGGTTGGGACCAGGTCACGCGCCCCGTCATACCAGTACGTGCGAAGATGCTCTCTGCCGCAGCTCTGGGAGGCGAGATTGACAAGCGCATGCGCCATCCCCGTAGAATCAAGTACGATATAGCGCCGGTCAGTAGTATCGAACAGCAGTTTCCCGGCTGCCGAGAACAGATATCCGGCATCGACGAAAATGCCAAAACGGTTCACCCGAGCCCCTCCTAAAGGAAAGGGCCCGTAAAGGGCCCCAGGCAATAATCGCGGTCCGGCAACCCAGCCGCGGGTTGTAGCACAACATGCCTCTCTCCACACAGCACAAGGTGAGTGCGACTTCCAACCAATCTCACCACCCCCTTTGCAGCACCTCTAACTGCGCCTCCAAGTCGAGCACATCACCACATGACCCCCAGTCGACGTGTTAAACCCAGTCGTACTTCGCCTCAAACGCCAGGGTCGGCGGATGATCTTTTTGGCCTTCTCCACATCGCGCTGCGCGACTTCGACCCAGACGTCCTGGGGCGCCCCCTTTTGTCTACCAGCAGCCATGAGAGTCCGTTGTTCATGTGCTGACGGAGCCTGACCTGGAGCGAGGGGCGTAGCCCCGCGCGCAAGGTCAGGCTGCCGG
>CAKZRW010000016.1 GCA_937148845.1 uncultured Actinomycetes bacterium
CATGGCCCGGTGAGTGACGCTACGGAGATAGCGCGCCAGCTTGAGTTCCTGGAAGCACTGCGAGCGAACACCTTGACGGCACTTGACCGAGGGCAAGTACCAGAGCAGATCGTGGTGCCGACGGTCTACGCTGAAGTCGGGGAACCTTGGTTCGTGGAGAAGACTCTGCGGCGCTGGCATGCCTACTACGCCACTGAGCGACACCCCCGGGACGAGAGTGGTCACCCGTCTGAGCTGCGGTCTGTGACTGACCTGGTGTCTGCGGCCGACCAGCCATGCGGAGAAGCGGGCTCAGCCGCGGACTAGGGATCGGGCATGGCCAACGAGGCGGTGGCTGGTAAGAAGGGACACCGGCGGCCCGGCGCCAGCGCGGGCCGCTACGGGCTGGCCTTTGTCATGGCGGCCCTCTTCATCAGCATCCTGTTGGCCGCTTTGGACCAAACCATCTTTGCCACTGCTCTTCCCACTATAGTGGGGGAGCTGGGCGGAGTGGCCCAGATGTTGTGGGTGACGACCGCTTACGTGCTCGCTTCCACGATCATGATGCCGGTGTACGGGAAGCTGGGCGATCTTTTCGGACACAAGCCGCTGCTCCTCAGCACCCTGGTGCTGTTTCTGGCGGGATCGATCTTAGGAGGCCTAGCTCCCAACATGGCTGTGCTCATTACCGCCCGGGCTGTGCAGGGGCTGGGTGGGGGTGGGCTGATGATCCTAGCCCAGGCGGTAGTCGCCGATCTGGTACCGGCGCGTCGCCGGGGTACTTACATGGGTGTGCTAGGGGGGGCCTGGTCGTTCGCGTCCGTCTTGGGCCCGATATTGGGGGGCTGGTTCGCCGATGAGATCGGGTGGCGGTGGGCTTTCTGGTTCAACCTGCCGCTAGGCCTGTTGGCCATGATCATGGCCGCAAGCTTTCTGCGAGTCGGGGCTCCCAAGGAGAAACGTCCGGCGCTCGACATTCTCGGCACGGCCGCCATGGCCGTGGCTACCACGGCTCTGATTCTGGTCATCTCCTGGGGTGGTCGTGAATATGCTTGGACAAGCGGCCTCATCTCAGGCTTGATAGGCGTCACCCTGGTTTTTGGCCTGTTGGTCGTGCTAGCGGAGCGAAGAGCCAAAGAACCTATCATCCCCCTGAGCTTGTTCCGGGACCGCAACTTCAACTTGGTGACGGCAGGTGGTCTGCTGAGTTCCCTCGCCTTCATGGGGGTGGTGGTCTACATACCCACTTATCTCCAAATGGTGACGGGGCTGAGTGCCACCAATTCCGGTCTACTACTGGTGCCACTGTCCCTGGGAATACTCGGCTCCTCGCTTGGCTCGGGGCTGATCGCCAGCCGGACGGGCCGGTACCGCTGGATGCCAGCGGCGAGCGCGCTGCTCATCACCCTGAGCCTCTACCTGTTGTCGACGCTCACGCCGAGTACCTCTGTGGCGATCGCCTGCTTCTATCTGTTCGTGTGCGGACTGGGAACCGGGATCGGTTTTCAGATACTCATAGTGATCGTCCAGAACTCCTTTCCTTTGCGGATGGTGGGGACAGCGTCGGGGGCCCACAACTTCTTTCGTCAGATCGGGGCCTCTCTAGGCTCGGCCGTCGTGGGCACGTTGCTGGCGGGGCGGCTCTTTGCACTCTTGGAGGAACGGCTGGCCGCTCTCGGGCTGGGTCAATCCGCAGGTTTCGATCCTCATTCGTTGACCCCCGGTCTGGTCGCGCAGATGCCGCCCGAATTGCGCGAGGTGGTGGTGGCGGCTTACAGTAAGGCTCTCGCGCCGGTCTACCTGTACTTGGTCCCAGTGATGGGGCTGGGGTTTGTGCTGCTTCTGCTGGTGAAGGCCAAGCCGCTTGCCCAGGCTCCAGACCAACGAGACGATGAGATGAATGTCAGGGCCAAGGGGCTGGCGCTGGATGAGTCCGAGACTGCCGTCCCCCTAGACGGTGACCCGTGATCTGTCGTGCGGACCCGCCCCCGGCGCCTCGGCTGGGAACTTAGTGCTGTTCACGCTGGCAAAGACGGGCTAGGTGGGTGCTTGACCTTGCTGCCCAGAGTCCATCAGAATGAGTTCGGTCAGCGGTCGGCGATATCGGTGTATGGTGGCGCGGACGGCAACTACTCCGGTTGCCAGTCAGAGGGGGCAAAGGGTGGCGGACATGCGTTCACGCTTGGGTGCTCGTCTGCGAACGGCAGGGTTCGGTGTGGCGCTGGTTGTCGTGTCGGCCCTACTCTTCTTACTGAGCCGATACCACTTCTTGCTTTTCCATAGCCTTGTCGAACTCTTGGCCATCATAACTTCAGCCTTGTTCTTCACGGTCGCCGTGGTCATGCTGCGACGGGCAGGGCATGATTTCTTGTTCTTGTTGGCGACGGGCTTCTTCTTCTCAGGAATCATCGACTTGGTCCACACCTTGGCCTACAAGGGCATGGGCGTATTTCCCAGTTACGCGGCCAATCTGCCCACTCAGCTTTGGATCTTGGCTCGCTATCTGGAATCGCTGGTCATATTGGGGTCTTGCCTTTGGCTTGGTCGCACGCTGAAAAGGTGGTGGGTGCCCCCACTAGGAGTTGGGGTTGTGGCAGCTATCACAATATCGTTGGCTTTTCTTCGGCTGCTACCTGTTGCTTATGTGGAGGGCTATGGACTGACTCAGTTCAAGATTCTCAGCGAGTATGTGATCATTGGATTGTTGTTGCTAGCCATGGCGATTATTTGGCGCAAGCGGCGATTCCTCAGTTCTTGGACCATCTGGTGGCTTGGCTTCGCT
>CAKZRW010000017.1 GCA_937148845.1 uncultured Actinomycetes bacterium
TGCGCTCTGGCAGAACGGGGTGCGTACCCTCCTGCCCCGGGACCCGTCTGTGGGTGAGCCGAGCTTCGCTTGGATCTCCGATGATGGCAGCACCATCGTCGTCCAAGCCAGCGTATGGGAAGGGCAGAGTGTGACCTCCGGCCTGGAAGTGCTCAAACTCACCGCTTCCGGTTGGAAGGTGCACTGGGTGTATGGGGAAGGGGAGCCGCTCTATCCTGTCTATGGGACCGGCTTTGAGCCTGGCACCAGCATCTTCTGCTTCCAGGCCGACCCTCGCCGTGCCAGCCGGGGCGACCACGTGGTGGGAACCCGCCTCTACGAAATGGAGACCGACCTACGGCAAGTCTATGAGCCCCCTTTAGCCCTGCCCTTTTCAGCCAGGGACTACGTGCACGTGCTTGCCATCGCCGGGACCAGGCAGGACTGAGAGGGGCAAGGGGGCTGACCGCCCCGGTGGTGGTGCGGACGTGCAGGCGCAAGGCAGTTGTTGATTTGGTGCCCAAGCGCGGTCTCTACCTTGCTGACCTGGCGGGGCTCTCAAGACACCAGGGGGCGCGCGTCGCTTGCAGATTGCCGCAATCAGGAATATCAGTGCGCGTCTCCTCGGTCTCTCTGGCGACCGCTACCTCGCTTGAAATGCCCTAGGGCTTTGGGTATCATGCACGTTCGCCTCCGCGCGAGGGGTTGCGTGGGGGGGTGCCCGAGTGGCCAAAGGGAGCAGACTGTAAATCTGTCGGCGCAGCCTACGGAGGTTCAAATCCTCCCCCCCCCACTGGACCGGTCTGCCGGTGGCAGCCAGCGCCGGGCTGGCTTGGCTGGCCTCCATAGCTCAGTTGGCAGAGCACTTCCATGGTAAGGAAGGGGTCCTCGGTTCAAGTCCGAGTGGAGGCTCCTGGTGGGGCGGCGTAGCTCAGTCGGTCAGAGCAGCGGAATCATAATCCGCGTGTCAGAGGTTCGAGTCCTCTCGCCGCTACCTCCGTTTGTGTTAGCATGCACGGGCGTTGGTGTGAGAGTTGATGATGAGGAAGCGGTGAACTGATGCGGGTGCGCGTGACGATGGCTTGCCAGGAGTGCAAGCGCCGTAACTACACCACTATGAAGAACAAGCGTAACGATCCCGAGCGGATCGAGCTGCGCAAGTACTGCAAGTGGTGCGACACGGTCACCGTTCACAAGGAGACCAAGTAAGCGAGAACCGGATCGGGGTGGGCGTAGGGCAGTAGCTCAGCTGGAAGAGCACCGGTCTCCAAAACCGGTGGCCGGGGGTTCGAATCCCTCCTGCCCTGCCACTTCTTCCCGGCGGCCCGATTGAGGCGATGGCCAAGAACGTGAGTGACAAAACGATGACACGCAAGGCGAGGGCCGCGGGGAAGCGATCCGGCGGTCTCAAGAACCCTTTGGCCAGGGTGCCGTCGTTGGGTTCGGTCAGACCGAGCCAAGCGCCTCGGGGGGCTGTAAGCACGAAGCCTGTCGGTCGCGTGCGCACCTTCTTGCGCGAGGTGCGCATCGAGATGACCAAGGTAACTTGGCCTCCACGCAAGGAGTTGTTGACAGCGACCGGTGTGGTCATCGTGGCTGTCATCATCGCTGGGGTCTATATCGGAGTGTTCGACTTCATCTGGAATCTGATCGTACGTGCGGTGAAACTGGGGTAGGCGTTGGAACAGGACTCGAACACCAAGACTGCTGAGGCGTTGGGCGAGCCCAGATGGTACGTCATAAACACGTATTCGGGGCACGAGAACAAGGCGCGCGCCAACCTCCTTCACCGCATCCAGTCGCTCAACCAGTCGCAATATTTCTTCGACATCGTGGTTCCGACTGAGCATGTGTTGGAGACCAAGGGCGGCGAGAAAGTCCAAGTCGAAAAGCGCATATTTCCGGGCTATCTGCTGGTCAAGATGATTCTTACCGATGATTCCTGGTCGTTGGTGAAGAACACGCCCGGGGTGACTGGATTCGTAGGTTCCGAGAGCAAGCCCACTCCCCTGCTTCCTTCCGAAGTAGACCGCATCCTTCACACCGCGACCGCTAAGAAGCCGAAAGCGAAGGCGGAATTCTCGGTAGGCGATCAGGTGAGAGTGGCGAGCGGTCCCTTGGCCGACTTCACCGGCGAGGTGGTCGAAGTCAATGCGGAGCAGAGCAAACTGAAGGTCATGGTATCCATTTTCGGTAGGGACACTCCCACGGAACTGGGCTTTGAGCAGGTCAAGAAGATCTAGCCGGCACGAGCAGTCGGTCTAGCTGCCGGAGTTTCCGAAAGAGACGGAGAGCAGACGTGGCAAAGAAGGTCAAAGCGATAGTTAAGTTGCAGATCGTGGGTGGCAAGGCCAATCCAGCCCCGCCCGTGGGACCCGCCCTGGGTCAACATGGGGTGAACATCATGGAGTTCTGCAAAGCCTACAACGCGGCTACCCAGGACAAGATCGACCAAGTCGTGCCGGTCGAGATCACCATCTATGAGGACCGCTCGTTCACCTTTGTGCTCAAGACCCCGCCGGCGGCCGTTCTCATAAGAGAGGCAGCGGGCATTGCCAAGGGGGCGTCCAACATGCGCAAAGAAAGAGCGGGCAAGATCACTCGCGAGCAACTCCGCCAGATTGCCGAGATCAAGATGCCGGACTTGAACGCTCTCGATATCGAAGCGGCCATGAAGATCATCGCCGGCACCGCCCGCAGCATGGGGGTGACCGTAGTCGACTAGGACGGGCATCAAGGCCGGGTTGCTGGCGCTGCCGCTAGCTGCTGGCCTAACTGAGGAAAAACGTCTCGTGGCAAGGGGCCGGATCCTAGCCGCGAGACCGGAAGGTGGGAGGGTGATCACCCGTTTGACCACCAGGAGGTTGACGTCATGGGCAAACGCTCCAAGCGCTATCTCGAGGCTAAGAAATCCATAGAGCCTGGGCGGCTTTATTCGCCTTTGGAAGCGGTGAGGCTGCTCAAGAGTCTTAACACCGCGGACTTCGATGAGACGGTAGAGGTCCACATCAAATTGGGGGTCAATCCCCGCCACGCTGATCAACAAGTCCGGGGTACGGTGATGCTGCCCCACGGTACGGGCAAGACCGTGCGGGTAGCCGTGTTCGCCAAAGGTGAGAAGGCCGCCGAGGCCGAGGCTGCGGGAGCGGACATCGTGGGCGCCGAGGACTTGGCTGCGCAAGTCGAGCAGGGCATGCTGGGCTTCGACGCCGCCGTCGCCACCCCCGATTTGATGGGCATAGTCGGCAAGCTGGGGCGCATCCTCGGTCCTCGTGGTCTCATGCCCAACCCTAAGGCGGGCACGGTCACTTTCGACGTGGGCAAGGCTGTCCAGGACATGAAGGCGGGCAAGATCGAATACCGCACTGACAAGTTCGGGGTGGTGCATATCATCATCGGTAAGAAGTCCTTCGACGCCGAGAAACTGGTGGCCAACTACCAAGAAGCTCTGGACGAGATCATCCGAGCCAAGCCGGCTGCCGCCAAAGGCAAGTATCTACGGTCCATCGCCATGGCCAGCACGATGGGGCCCGGCATTCCCATCGATACCACCAAGACGCGGGCTCTCCTCGAGGAGGAGGCATAGCCGAGCCGGCAGGCCGCTGACAAGGGTAGCGCTGGCGAAAACAAGTGGGGCCCCCGGCCTGGCGGGGTCCGATATCCACCGCTTTTGCTGTGTTATACTGCTCGCCTTGAATCCGCCGTAGAAAGCTGGTGCCGCCACTGCGGCAGAAGCGGTGAGGGTCGGCCACCCTGGTGGTGTCCAGCCAAGCCCGCCAGCCGAGGCAGAGTTTGAGCGACTCTCAGGTCTGTCGTGACCTTGTTGAATGTCGTCCGTCTCTGCTCTTGGGAGGCGGACGATTTTTGTTTGAAGGAGGTGGAAAGCATGCCGAATCCAAGAAAGGTCGAGTTCGTCAAGGAGATTGCGGCCGACCTTGCGGCTGCCGAGGTCTATTACTTCGTAGATTACCGCGGGCTGACCTTTGCTGAGGCCACCGAGTTGCGCAAGCGCTTGCGGGCAGCGGATGCGAGCCTCAAGGTGGTCAAGAACACCCTGGCCAAGATCGCAGCGACGGAGGCCGGTGTCGAGGGGCTGGAGGAGCTGCTTGAGGGTCCGACAGCCATCGTCTATTGTCACGGCGACCCGGTCCGGGCGGCTAAAGTGGTCCAGGACTTCATCAAGGAGAAGAAGAAAGCGGCCATCCGCGGAGGCAAGCTGCAGCGTCAGGTGCTGCAGGCGTCTGAGGTGGAAGCGCTGGCTTCCCTGCCGAGCAAAGAGCAGCTGATCGCTCAGGTTGTGGGTGCCATCGCCGCGCCGCTCACTGGTCTTGTGAGTGTCTTGAGTGGACCGATACGCAGCCTGGTGGTGGTCTTGGCCCAGGTACAGGAGCAGAAAGCAAGTGCCGCTTGAGCGGCGGCTGGCTGATGGTGAGGGTGTCAATACACGAGAAGGAGCTGGATAGATATGACCCCGCAAGAGATCATTGATGAGATCAAGAAGATGACGGTGCTGGAGCTCTCGGCTCTGGTGAAGGCGCTGGAAGAGGAATTCGGCGTAAGCGCAGCGATGCCGATGGCGGTAGCCATGGCTCCCGCTGGAGCGGCTGCGGCAGGGCCAGTGGCCGAGGAAGAGGAGCGCACCGAGTTTGACGTCATCCTGAAGTCTGCGGGTGACAAGAAGATCAACGTGATCAAGGAGGTGCGGGCGATTACCGGCCTAGGCCTGAAAGAGGCCAAGGATCTGGTCGATGGTGCTCCCAACCCAGTGAAGCAGGGCATCCCGAAGGCGGAAGCGGAAGAGATCAAGAAGAAGCTCGAAGAAGCTGGCGCCGAAGTGGAGATTAAGTAGCGGTCGGAGTAGACTCTATCTGAGTTCTCGGTGCCCTGCGGGGTGCTGCGGGCACCGTGGCGCGGCAAGCCTCACGACCGGTGGATGCAAGCCGGGCGTGAGGCTTGCCGCGCTTGCAGAAGTGTGGTAACCTACGAGTTTGCGCATTGACCCCTGTTGAAACCCCCGGCCAAGTGAGGAGTGATACCCTTTGGGCGAAAGGACGACTCCCAGACCCCGCAAATCCTTCTCTAAACTCCCCCCAATCCTCGACGTACCGAATCTCATCGAAGTCCAGACGAAGTCCTTCAAGTGGTTCATGGAGGAAGGTCTCAAGGAGACCATAGCCGACATCAATCCCATTGAGGACTACACGGGCAACTACGCGGTCGAGTTCGGTGAATACGAGTTCCGGCCTCCTGTGCTTAGTCTGAAGGAGTGCCGCGACAAGGACCAGACCTATGCGTCCCCCTTGTACATGACCGTGCGCTTCGTCAACCGCGAAACAGGGGAGATCAAGGAACAGCAGGTCTACATGGGCGAATTCCCCATGATGACCGATCAGGGCACTTTCATCATCAACGGTACCGAGCGGGTGGTCGTCACCCAGCTGGTGCGTTCACCAGGGGCTTACGTGATGGCTCCCAAGGATCCCACCAAGCAGGTGCTTACCGCCAACCTGATGCCCATGCGCGGTTCTTGGCTTGAGTTCGAGATCGACAGACGGGGTTCAGTATCGGTGCGCATCGATCGCAAACGCAAACTGCCAGTCACGGTCTTCTTGCGGGCCATGGCCGCCATCGATTCGAAGCGCACGGGAGATGATCCTGACTTTCTGGTCCGGGGTACCGACGAGGAGATCCTGGCGCTTTTCGACAACAATCCTTTCATTCGAGCCACTCTTGAGCGGGACCCCATCCGCTCGGTGGATCTGGCTCTGGTAGAGCTGTTCAAGAAGCAAAGGCCGGGCGAGCCGCCCACTCTTGAGGCGAGTCGCGCCCTGCTTTGGAACATCTGTTTCGACCCCAAGCGCTATGACCTGACTCGGGTGGGGCGCCACAAGCTGAATGACCGCCTGGGCCTTAACACTCCTCTTGAGGTGCGCACTCTTACCAAGGCCGACATCGTGGCTTTGGTGCGAGAGTTGGTGTCGGTACCGCTGGCCATCGATCACGAACATCTCTTGGAAGAAGGTCGCGACCTGGCTGAGGTCGCCGCCAGCCTACCCTGGGAGGAAGTAGCCAACCGGCTGGACGAATACGAGCATTTCGGTAACCGGCGCTTGCGGATGGTCGGAGAGCTGGTGCAAGAAGCGTTCCGCGTGGGACTCTACCGCATGGAGCGGGTGGTCCGGGAGCGCATGACCACCGAAGACGCGGAGAGCATCACTCCTCAGACGATCATCAATGTGCGTCCGGTGGTGGCCGCACTCAAGGAGTTCTTCGGGAGCTCGCAGCTCTCGCAGTTCATGGATCAGACCAACTCGCTTGCCGGCCTCACCCATCGGCGTCGCCTCTCAGCACTGGGAGTGGGCGGCCTCACCCGGGAGCGCGCTCCCATCGAGGTGCGGGACGTCCACCCCACTCACTATGGGCGCATGTGCCCGATCGAGACGCCGGAAGGACCTAACATCGGCCTTATCGGGTCATTGTCCAGTTACGCCACGGTCAATGAGTTCGGTTTCATCCAGACCCCTTACCGGAAGGTGGTCGATGGACGCGTGACCGACGAGATCGAGTGGCTTACCGCCTATCAGGAAGAGAAACACATCATCGCGCAAGCCAACGCTCCGGTCGACCCGGAGACAGGCATGTTCGTGGAAGAAACGGTGTTGGCACGGGCGCCCGGCGGCGAGTACGTCAGCGCACGGCGCCAAGACGTCGATTACATGGATGTCTCCCCTAAGCAGATCGTTTCGGTGGCGACTGCTCTCATACCGTTCCTGGAGCACAACGACGCCAACCGGGCCTTGATGGGCTCCAACATGCAGAGACAGGCCGTCCCGCTCCTGGAGACCGAGGCTCCGCTCATCGGCACCGGCATGGAATACCGGGCGGCAGTCGACACCGGGGATGTGCTCACCGCTAAGCGCGCCGGTAAGGTGCGCGGAGTCTCCGCCGACCGTATCGTGGTCGAGAGCGAGACGGGTGAGATCGATGTCTACGAACTCATCAAGTTCGAACGTTCCAACCAGGCGACGCTCATCCACCAGAAGCCGGTCGTCTCCGTTGGTGATGAAGTCAAGGAGGGCGACGTACTGGCCGATGGCTCCTCCACCAACCACGGAGAGCTGGCCCTTGGCCGCAACCTGTTGGTGGCGTTCATGAGCTGGGAAGGTTACAACTTCGAAGACTCCATCATCATCAGCGAACGTCTGGTCAAGGATGACATCCTCACCTCGATCCATATCGAGGAGTACGAGATCGAAGCTCGTTCCACCAAGCTGGGCGACGAAGAGATCACGAGGGATATCCCGAACCGTTCCGAGGATGCCCTGGCCGACCTGGATGAGAACGGCATAGTCCGCATCGGGGCGGAGGTCTCTTCGGGTGACCTTCTGGTGGGCAAGATCACGCCTAAAGGCGAGACTGAGCTGACTGCCGAGGAGAAGTTGATCCGGGCCATCTTCAAGGAAAAAGCTCGCGAGGTACGCGACACTTCTCTCAAGGTCCCGCACGGAGAGAAGGGCGTGGTCATCGGCGTCAAGCAGTTCTCCCGAGAAGCGGGGGATGATCTCGCCCCGGGGGTGAATCGGCTGGTCCGGGTCTATGTAGCCAAGAAGCGCAAGATCGCCGAGGGCGACAAGCTGGCGGGGCGGCATGGCAACAAAGGGGTCATCTCCAAGATAGTGCCCGAAGAAGACATGCCCTTCCTGGAAGACGGAACGCCGGTCGACATCATCTTGAACCCGCTGGGCGTGCCCTCGCGGATGAACATCGGTCAGATCATGGAGACCCACCTGGGCTGGGCTGCCCACCACGGTTTCTATCAGATCAAGCGCAATGGCAAGGACCCGGCTTACGATCCCGACCTGAAGGGTGACGACCTGAGCGTAGAGGAGCAGTTGGAGTTGGTCAGGCGCTACTACGAGATCGTGGACACGTCTACCGGCCAAGGGCCGGTGCCCATATCGTCACCCGTGTTCGACGGGGCCACCCAGGTGGAGGTGGACGAAGCCCTCATGGGCTGGATGTTGGCCCAGGACGACCGCTTGCGGGCGTGGCGTGAAGCCAACCCTGGGGTGGAGCCGCCTCTGACAGTCACCATGCCCATCGATCTTAAGAACGAGCCGGGTACCCGGGTTTCGGGCAAGGTCAGACTTTACAACGGGCGGACCGGCGAGCCTTACGAGCAGAACATCACTGTGGGTTACATGTACATGTTGAAGCTGCATCACCTGGTTGACGACAAGATACACGCTCGCTCCACAGGGCCTTACTCCTTGGTCACTCAGCAGCCGTTGGGGGGCAAGGCCCAGTTCGGTGGTCAGCGCTTCGGTGAGATGGAAGTGTGGGCGCTCGAGGCTTACGGCGCTGCCTACACCCTACAAGAGATGCTCACCATCAAGTCCGATGACACTCAAGGCCGGGTCAAAGCCTACGAAGCCATCATCAAGGGCGAGAACATCGCGAGGCCGGGTGTGCCTGAGTCGTTCAAGGTCCTACTCAAAGAGATGCAGGCTCTGGCGCTCGATATCCAAGTCATGAGCGAAGAGGGCGGTGCTCTCGAGGTCAGCGAGGAAGAGGACGACCTGCTGCGGGCGGCTGAGGAACTCGGCATCGACCTCTCTGCTCGGTATCGGGCTGAGGAGAGGGCAGCGGCTGCCGCCTCCGTGTTGGTCCCTGGTCGCACTGGCTCAGAGCTGGACGAGGAACCCGACGACGAAGAGGAGTCGGATGAGTTCGAGGGGGCTCCTGAGCTTGAGACCTTCAAGATAGACCTAGAGCTCGGGGAACACGACTACGACGACGCCGGATCTTTACGGTTCGTGGACGACGCGGAATAGGAGTCTTCCGTGATAGACATCAACGAATTCGACGCCATCAGAATCGGCTTGGCTTCTCCCGAGCAGATCAGGGCTTGGTCCTCAGGGGAGGTCGCCAAACCCGAGACTATCAACTACCGCACGCTCAAACCGGAGAAAGACGGTCTCTTCTGCGAGCGCATCTTCGGTCCGACCAAGGACTGGGAGTGCTACTGCGGCAAGTACAAGCGTGTCCGCTACAAGGGGATCATCTGTGAGCGCTGTGGAGTGGAAGTCACCCGGGCCAAAGTGCGCCGGGAGCGCATGGGCCACATCGATCTGGCGGCGCCGGTAAGCCACATCTGGTACTTCAAGGGAGTGCCCAGCCGCATGGGCTACCTGCTCGACATCTCGCCCAAGCAGCTGGAGCGGGTGCTCTACTTCTCAGCTTCTATCGTCACCTACGTAGATGAAGACAAACGCCAGCGCGACCTGCCCAAGCTGGAAGAGCTGCTCCAGGCCGACATCGATAACCTCTTCATTAGCCGGGACGAGCAGAAGGTCAAGATCATGGCGCTCCGCGACAAGCTGGTCTCGGTGCTGGCGGGGAACTCGACCCTGGATGACGATCTGGACGAGGACGACTACGACCGCTACCAGGCCGAACTCATCCGGGTTTCAGGCTTGGGCGAAGCCCGGCCGGCCGACATGGGCGCGGAGGAGCGGGAGAAGCGAAGCACCGATCTACGCCTGCGGGCGGAAGAGATGCTGCGCGACGTGGAGCGCTACGCTGAACAGCAGGCTGAGAGTCTGCGGGAGGTGTGGGCTCTCTTCAAGCAGATCAAGAAGGGCGACATCGTCACCAACGAGACGCTCTTCCGGGAGATGAAGGAGAAGTTCGGCAGCCCCTTCGGTTATGGCGTGTATTTCCGAGGCGGCATGGGGGCCGAGGCTATCCGCGAGCTTTTAGCAGCGGTTGACCTGGAAGCGGAAGCCAAAGCCTTGCGGGAGGTGATCAAGACATCCAAAGGTCAGAAGCTTTCGCGCGCGGTCAAACGACTCAAGGTGGTGGAAGGCTTCCTGCGCTCAGGCAACCGTCCGGAGTGGATGATCCTGGAAGCTATCCCGGTCATCCCGCCTGAACTACGGCCCATGGTGCAACTCGACGGCGGGCGTTTTGCCACTTCCGACCTCAACGACCTCTATCGGCGGGTCATCAACCGGAACAACCGGCTCAAGCGCTTACTCGACCTGGGAGCGCCGGAGATCATCGTCAACAACGAGAAGCGCATGTTGCAGGAGGCGGTGGATGCCCTGTTCGACAATGGGCGGCGGGGCCGAGCGGTCACCGGGCCGAACAACCGGCCGCTCAAGTCGCTGTCGGACATGCTCAAGGGCAAACAGGGACGTTTCCGCCAGAACCTGCTCGGCAAGCGAGTCGACTACTCGGGCCGTTCGGTCATCGTGGCGGGACCGGAGCTCAAGCTTCATCAGTGCGGCATCCCCAAGACCATGGCGCTCGAGCTCTTCAAACCCTTCGTGATGAGCCGCCTGGTGGAGCGCAAGCAGGCTCAGAACATCAAGGCGGCCAAGAAGCTGGTGGAGAGCGAGCACCCCGATGTGTGGGACATCCTAGAGGAGGTAATCGCTGAGCATCCTGTGCTCCTTAACCGAGCGCCCACCCTGCATCGTTTGGGTATCCAAGCCTTCGAGCCTGTACTCATCGAGGGCAAGGCCATCCAGCTCCACCCCCTGGTGTGTACCGCCTTCAATGCGGACTTCGACGGCGATCAGATGGCCGTGCACGTGCCGCTCTCGGTAGAGGCGCAGGCCGAGGCGCGCATCCTTATGCTGTCCTCCAACAACATCCTGTCGCCGGCGCACGGGCGGCCCCTTGCCGTACCTACCCAGGATATGATCCTGGGTTGCTACTACCTTACCTACTTCGAAGACCCGCGGGATCCCAAGCTGGACCTGTCTCAGCTTGACCCCTATGACGAAGACGACCTGGCCCGGCTAAGTATGCGGCCGCGGCCTTTCAACGATGTGGGCGAGCTGGAGTACGCCTTCCAAGAGAAAGAGATCGGCCTGCAGGATCCCATCCTCTTCCGCTGGAACGGGCGCCGGGTGCTCACGACCGTAGGACGAGCGCTCTTCAACTCAGCGGTGGTGGCTTCGCTGGCCGAGTACTTCGGCGAGGAGTGGGAGCAGCCGGGACCGGAAGGGAGCATCCGCAAGGACGACTACCAGTTCCAGAACAAAGTCTTCACCAAGAACGAGATGACCACCTTCATCACCGACTTGGTGGAGTACTACGGAGCTACGGCCGTCGCCCACCTGCTGGACGTGCTCAAAGACCTGGGCTTCCACTACGCCACCGTCGCCGGTGTGACCATCTCCAAGAACGACATCGTGGTGCCGCCCGAAAAAGAAGAGATATTGGCCGAGTACGAGGAGAAGGTCCGCGCGATCGAGGACGCCTACCGCTACGGCAATTTGAGCGAGTCAGAGCGGCGGGAGCTGGTCATCAGGCTGTGGACGGAAGCCACTGACAAGGTGGCCGAGGCCATGGAGAAGAACTTCCGTCGGCTCAACCCGGTCTATATGATGGCTAATTCCGGAGCTCGCGGCTCCTTCAAACAGATCCGTCAGCTGGCGGGCATGCGGGGTCTCATGGCCTCCCCCAAAGGAGACATCATCGAGCGGCCCATCAAGGCCAACTTCATGGAGGGCCTAGGGGTGCTCGAGTACTTCATCTCCACGCATGGGGCCCGCAAAGGTCTTGCGGACACGGCGCTACGCACGGCCGACTCCGGTTATCTCACCCGGCGTCTCGTAGACGTGGCCCAAGAGGTGGTGGTCCGGGAGCACGATTGCGGCACCCAGGTTTCCATCGATATGCCTCTGCGCAAGGGCGAGGAGTTGAACGAACTGCTGCTAGGCCGGGTCTTGGCCAGAGATGTGGCCGATCCCGAGACCGGCGCGGTGGTCTACGGCCGCAACGAACTGCTCAACAAGCGGATGCTGGAACGTCTGCTCGAACTTTATCCAGCGGATAGATTCCCCGATTTCAAGCTGGACGTGCGCACGGTGCTCGGTTGCCAGAGCCGTTTCGGAGTGTGCCAGCTCTGTTATGGTCGTTCTCTGGCCATCAATGACTTGGTGGCCATCGGGGAAGCCGTGGGACACATCGCGGCTCAGTCCATCGGCGAGCCGGGCACCCAGCTCACCATGCGCACCTTCCATACCGGTGGGGTGGCAGGGGCCGACATCACCCACGGTCTGCCGCGTGTGGTAGAGCTGTTCGAGGCCCGCAAGCCCAAGGGACAGGCCAAGATCACCCAGTTCTCCGGTATCGTGCATATCGAGGAGTCTGACAAGGCGCGCAAAGTGGTGATCCTCGATCCCAAGACCGGGGAGGAGGTTCACAGCTACGCGGTCAGTCGCCGGGCGAATCTCCTGGTGCACGAAGGCCAGGAGGTCGAGGCGGGCGACCAGCTCTACGAAGGTTCCCTCAATCCTCACGAGCTGCTCAAGTACAAAGGAGTGCTGGAGACCGCTCGCTACATCGTGCGGGAAGTCCAGGAGGTCTACCATAATCAGGGCGTGCAGATCGACGACAAGCACGTCGAACTCATCGTCCGCCAGATGACCAAGAAAGTGCTGGTGGAGACCCCCGGTGACACCAGCTTCCTGCCCGGTCGCTTAGTAGACCGTCTGGTGTTCGAGGAGGAGAACGAGCGGGTGGTCGCGGCTGGCGGCGAGCCGGCCACTTGCGAGGAGGTCATCCTGGGTATCACCAAGGCCTCCTTGGCCACCGAGAGTTTCCTTTCGGCGGCTTCTTTCCAGGAGACGACCAAGGTGCTCACCGACGCCGCTCTGGAAGGCAAGGTGGATGAGTTGCGCGGTCTCAAGGAGAACGTCATCATCGGCAAACTTATCCCGGCGGCCACGGGGCTGCGTATGTATCGCAATATCGAGCTGCTGAGCAGTCGCCCGCCTGCCGAGCTTGACATCTTCGCCAGTCTGACCCAGGCCGGCGTCAGCCAAGAGGGTGAAGGTCTCACTCCGGAACAGCAGTGGGCTGCTCTCACCGGCTCGACCGTGGACAGTGAGGCCTATAAGACTCTGATCGACGACCTGGACCTTTCCACCTATGTACACTCGGTACTCAGTCGAGCAGGTATCGAGCGGGTGAGCGATCTTCTCCACTACACCAGCAAGGATCTGATGGCCATACCCGGTTTGGGCCAGAAGAGTCTGGAGGAGATCCGGGAGCGGCTGGCAGAGAGAGGCTGGAGTCTGGCCGGCGAGGAACTGGCGGGGGAAGAGGACCTGCTTCTCGGCGAGGGTGACGGGTACCAGGTGACGGACGACGTTCTTCTGGGTGGCGGCACTCCTCAGGGAGTTGACGGGTTCGCTGAGCTGGGTGACGGCGCCTGGGCCGGTTCCAGTACGGCCGACGCCGGGCCGGACGAATAACCTGCCCGGGCGTGAAGAGTGCGTCGTGCCGTTTATTGCAGGGCCCAGTAGCCTTTGCTATACTTCGCGGCCGCTGCGCGGCCGGAAGCGAGGATCTGCGCTTCCGTCTGCAAGCTCGTGACTGAAGAAGACGGACCGAGGAGTTCGAGTGCCGACGATCAACCAGCTGATACGCAAAGGGCGGCAGCAACAGTCCAAGCGGACCAAGACTCCTGCCCTCAAGGGTGCGCCTCAGAAGCGGGGCGTGTGCACGCGTGTGTATACCACGACGCCCAAGAAGCCGAACTCGGCCTTGCGTAAGGTGGCCCGTGTGCGGCTGGTCAACGGCATGGAAGTGACGGCCTACATCCCGGGCATCGGACACAACCTCCAGGAACACTCGGTCGTCCTTATCAGAGGTGGGAGGGTCAAGGACCTTCCTGGCGTCCGGTACAAGATCATCCGTGCGGCCCTGGATGCCGCTGGAGTGGCCAACCGGAAGCAAGGCCGCTCCAAGTACGGCGTGAAGCTGGGCAAGTAGGCGGAAGGAAGGCGCAGGCAGCCATGGCGAGACGATACAAGCCACCGAAACGGGAGATCCTCCCCGATCCCATCTACCGCAGCCGGCTGGTCACCCAGATGATCAACCGCATGATGATCGACGGCAAGAAGTCCATTGCCGAGCGGATCATGTACCAGGCTATGAACATTCTGCGGGAGCGCACTGGGCATGACCCCGTGAGTGTGCTCAAGGAAGCGGTGGAGAACGTACGGCCGGCCCTCGAAGTGCGGTCCCGCCGGGTGGGTGGGGCAAACTACCAGGTGCCTGTCGAGGTGCCCACCCGTCGGTCCTACACACTCGCGGTGCGCTGGTTGGTGACCCACAGCAGGATGCGGCGCGAGCACAGCATGGCCGAACGACTGGCCGGGGAGCTGCTTGACGCGTATCACCGGACGGGCGTTACCATGAAGAAGAAGGAAGACCTGCTGCGTATGGCCGAAGCTAACCGGGCTTTCGCGCACTACCGCTGGTAGGAACGATCTGACCGGTCAGAGCGATACAGGGAACGACACGTGACACAGGTAACTGCAAATCGGTCCGAAGCGAGGAGTGGTCAACGCCATCCGTTGGCCATGGTGCGTAACATCGGCATCATGGCTCACATCGACGCTGGCAAGACCACGACGACTGAGCGCATCCTGTACTACACGGGTCGCACCTACAAGATCGGGGAAGTGCATGACGGCGCCGCCGTGATGGACTGGATGGCTCAGGAGCAGGAGCGCGGTATTACCATCACGGCGGCGGCTACCACCTGCGAGTGGCGCGGCCATCGCATCAACATAATAGACACGCCCGGGCACGTGGACTTTACTATGGAGGTTGAGCGCTCCCTGCGTGTGCTCGATGGGGCCATAGCTCTCTTCTGTGCCGTAGCTGGGGTGGAGCCTCAGTCGGAGACCGTCTGGCGCCAGGCTGACAAGTATCGGGTACCGCGGATCGCGTTCGTCAACAAGATGGACCGGGTAGGCGCCGACTACCTCCAGGCGGTCACGATGATGGAAGAACGGCTCCGCACGCGGCCTCTGGTCTTGCAGCTGCCGGTCGGCCGCGAGGACCGCTTCCAAGGGGTTGTCGATCTGGTGCGCATGGTGGCCTATCTCTACACCGATGAGATGGGCGTGGAATGGGAAGAGGTGTCGGTACCCGAGGACCTACGGGGCGAAGCCGAGGAGCGGCGGACCCATCTCCTTGAGACTTTGGCGGAGATGGACGACCACCTTCTCACGGATTACCTGGAGGGGGTCGAGATCTCTGAGGAACGGGTCAAGGCCGCTATCCGGCGGGCCACGCTTGACCTGGCGGTCACCCCGGTACTCTGTGGCTCCTCTTTCAAGAACAAGGGCGTGCAGATGCTGCTCGACGCCATTGTCGATTACCTGCCGTCTCCACTCGACATAGCTGCGGTCGAAGGGACTCATCCGAAGACGGGGGCCATAATCAGCAGGCGTGCCGACGACGAGGAGCCTTTCTGCGCTTTGGCCTTCAAGATCATGTCCGACCCCTTCGTAGGCAAGCTCACCTACTTCCGGGTCTATTCCGGGACCCTCAAGGCGGGCTCCTACGTGTACAACTCGAGCAAGGACAGGAAGGAGCGGGTCGGCCGAATCCTGCAGATGCACGCCAATCACCGCGAGGACATCAGCCAGGTCTTTGCCGGTGACATAGCGGCCGCGGTCGGCCTCAAAGGTACCACGACTGGTGACACACTGTGCGATGCGGATGCCCCCATCCTTCTGGAGTCCATCGAGTTCCCCGATCCGGTGATCTTTGTGGCCATCGAACCTAAGACAAAGGCCGACCAGGACCGGCTGGCCGAAAGTCTGATGAAGCTTGCCGAAGAGGATCCCACCTTCCGGGTGCGGCTCGACGAAGAGACGGGGCAGACCATCATCGCCGGCATGGGCGAGCTTCACCTGGAGATAATCGTGGATAGGCTCCTGCGTGAGTTCCGGGTCGATGCCAACGTGGGGCGGCCGCAGGTAGCCTATCGAGAAGGACTGACCAAGGCTGTTCCGCGGGCGGAGGGCCGCTTCGTCAGACAGACCGGGGGCCGCGGACAATACGGACATGTGGTGATCCGCGTTGAGCCCAACCAGTATGGTGCGGGTCTAAGCTTCGAGAACAAGATCGTCGGGGGAGCAGTGCCCAAGGAGTATGTCCCCGCCGTCCAGGCTGGCATACTCGAAGCTATGGAAACCGGCGTGCTGGCAGGCTTTCCTATAGAGGATGTCAAGGTCGAGTTGATTGACGGCTCCTACCATGAAGTGGACTCCTCTGAGATGGCCTTCAAGATCGCGGGCTCGCTGGCGTTTCGGGAAGCGGCCAAGAAGGCTCATCCGGTCCTACTGGAACCCATCGAGGACGTAGAAGTGGTGGTTCCCGAAGAGTACTTGGGCGATGTGATGGGCGATCTCAACTCCCGACGGGGACATATCGAAGGGATAGAGCCTCGCGCTGGAGCCCAGGTGATCAAGGCCCGGGTCCCGCTGGCTGAGATGTTCGGCTATGCGACAGACCTTCGTTCGATGACTCAAGGGCGGGCGACCTATACTATGCAGTTCAGTCACTACGCCGAGGTGCCCGAGGGCATCGCGCAGGAGATAATCGCCCAACAGGGTGGAAGAACAACGAGTGAGTAAAGACCAGGGGAAGACCGGCTGCCAGGTTGCGGCGGCCGCCTGAGTCACTCAGGTGTAGAAAGGGAGGAAACGTAATGGCCAAGCAGAAGTTCGAGCGGACCAAGCCGCACGTCAACGTGGGCACCATCGGTCACGTTGACCACGGCAAGACTACCTTGACCGCCGCAATCACCAAGTGTCTGCACAACATCAACCCCAACGTCCAGTACCGCAGCTTCGACTCCATCGACAACGCGCCTGAGGAGCGGGAACGTGGTATCACCATCGCCACCGCTCACGTGGAGTACGAGACCGACAAGCGTCACTACGCTCACGTGGACTGCCCTGGTCACGCCGACTACATCAAGAACATGATCACCGGCGCTGCCCAGATGGACGGGGCGATCCTGGTGGTATCGGCAGCCGATGGCCCCATGCCGCAGACCCGCGAGCATATTCTGCTGGCCCGTCAGGTGGGTGTGCCGTACATCGTCGTGTATATGAACAAGGCCGATATGGTCGACGATCCAGAACTGCTCGAGCTGGTGGAGATGGAAGTCCGCGAGCTGCTGACCGAGTACGAGTTCCCAGGTGACGAGGTGCCGGTCATCATCGGTTCGGCTCTGCAGGCTCTGGAGCATGGCTGTGGCGACCGCGAATGTCCTTCCTGCAAGTCTATCTTCGAGCTGGCCGATGCTCTGGACAATTACATCCCGGAGCCCCAGCGTGACATCGACAAGCCTTTCCTGATGCCGATAGAGGACGTGTTCAGCATCCAGGGCCGGGGGACTGTGGTCACGGGTCGTGTTGAGCGCGGCATCATCAAGGTGGGCGACCAGGTGGAGATCGTCGGTCTTCGCGACGAGAGCATGAAGACTGTGGCTACCGGCGTGGAGATGTTCCGGAAGCTGCTCGACGAAGGTCGGGCTGGTGACAACATCGGTGTGCTTCTCCGTGGCATCAAGCGCGACGAGGTAGAGCGTGGTATGGTCCTCGCTCAGCCTGGGAGCATCACTCCGCATACGGAGTTCGAAGCGCAGGTATACGTGCTGTCCCGCGAGGAAGGTGGTCGTCATACACCGTTCTTCAATGGGTATCGGCCTCAGTTCTACTTCCGGACCACCGACGTCACCGGTGACGTTACTCTGCCGGAAGGCGTCGAGATGGTGATGCCGGGTGACCACACCACGCTCAAGGTCAAGTTGATCACCCCCATCGCCATGGAGGAGGGTCTGCGCTTCGCTATCCGCGAGGGTGGCCGCACCGTCGGCGCGGGGGCAGTGAGCAAGATCCTCAAGTAGGAGTCTTATGGTGGCGCAACAGAAGATACGCATACGGCTCAAAGCTTACGATCATAAGCTCCTGGACCAGAGTGCGCGCAGCATTGTCGAGACGGCTCAGCGGACCGGCGCCACAGTTTCGGGGCCGGTCCCGCTCCCGACCGAGAAGAATGTGTATTGCGTGATCAGGAGCCCGTTCAAAGACAAAGACTCGCGGGAGCACTTCGAGATCAGGACGCACAAACGACTGATCGACATCCACCAACCCACTCCGAAGACGGTGGACTCTCTCATGCGGATGGATCTGCCCGCGGGTGTCCACATCGAGATCAAGTTGTGATGAAGACGCTGCTAGGCACAAAACTGGGGATGACCCAGATATTCAAAGAGGACGGCACCGTGGTACGCTGCACGGTCATCCAAGCTGGGCCCTGCGTGGTCACCCAGAAGAAGACCGTGGAGAAAGACGGCTATGCCGCCACGCAGATAGGCTACGGTGAGGTCAAGCCCAAACGCCTGAACAAGCCTCTGCTTGGTCATTTCAAGAAGGCAGGGGTGTCGCCCAAGCGCCACCTCATCGAAGTCCGCGGGGAGCACGACCTTAATGTCGGTGATACGGTGACGGTTGACGTCTTCAACGTGGGCGATCGCGTGAAGGTCACCGGCGTGAGCAAGGGCAAGGGTTTCCAGGGCGTCATGAAGCGGCACGGCTTCGGTGGAGGTCCTGGCTATCATGGTGCCCACTTCCACCGGGCTCCGGGCTCCATCGGAGCGTCGGCCGATCCCTCGCGCGTGTTTCCGGGATCGCGGTTACCTGGCCACATGGGTAACGTGCGTGTCACCCAGACGGGGCTGACCGTGGTGGCCACCGACCCCGACAAGAATCTGGTGCTAGTGAAGGGCGCGGTCCCGGGGAGCCGGGGCTCCCTCGTTGTGATCAGAGGATAGGACCAATGCCAGTCATAGAGAGAATCGATGAGAGTGGTACGGTGGTCGGCCAGCATGAGCTGGCTGCCGGATTGGTGCAGGAACCGGTGAACGTAGGTCTCTTGCACCAGGTGGTCACGGCTGAACTGGCCGGCCATCGCCAAGGGACCGCTGCTGCCAAGACCAAACACGAAGTATCCGGCAGTACGCGCAAGTTGTGGCGTCAGAAGGGCACCGGTCGGGCGCGAGTGGGTTCTTCCAAAGTGCCCCAGTTCACGGGGGGCGGCGTGGCTTTTCCGCCCATTCCGCGGAGCTATGTCCAGAAGATCAATAAGAAGGCTAAGGCAGCTGCCTATCGCATGGCCTTGGCAGACCTGGTGGCGGGCGGCTCGGTGCGGGTGCTCACCGGAGTCTCCTGGGACGAGCCTTCTACCAAGAAGGCAGCTTCTGTCCTGGCCAAGGCCGGGCTGGAGCAGCCGACTCTGGTTCTGGTGGGTGGTGAAGAACTCAATGTGCTCAAGAGTTTTCGCAACCTGGCTGGTATTCGGGCCCTGCCAATCACTGAGGCTGAGGTCCAGGATTATGTGTGGGCCAGGAGCCTACTGTTCACGGATGCCGCGGTAGCCTTCCTGGAGAGCGGTTTGGAAGAGGGCGGTGAGTTGTAGTGGATGCGCGCGAGATCATCATAAGACCGATAGTGTCCGAGAAGAGCTACCGGGCCGTCGACAACAGTCGGTACTCCTTCGAGGTCAATTACCGGGCGACCAAGCCGCACATCCGTGCTGCGGTGGAAGAGATCTTCAAAGTGAAGGTCATCGGGGTCCAGACCATGAACATCAAGCCCAAGCCCAAGCGGCGCGGAGCCCACGTGGGTACTACGCGTCGTTGGAAGAAGGCGGTGGTCGAGCTGGCTCCCGGGAATCGCATCGAGTTCTTCGGCGCGACATAGCGCTGTACGAGTAGAGGAGCGGTAAGAGAAACATGGCGATAAAGAAATACAAACCGACTTCTCCCGGGCGCAGGTTCGCAACGACCTCGACCTTCGAGGAGATCACCAAGACCGAGCCCGAGAAGTCGTTGACGGCGCCAATCAAGCGCAAGGGCGGCCGCAACAATTATGGTCGCATCACCACCCGTCACCAGGGTGGGGGGCATAAGCGCCTGTATCGCCTCATCGACTTCAAGCGCGACAAGGACGGCGTACCAGGGCGGGTCATCTCCATCGAGTACGATCCCAACCGCAACTGCCGTATAGCCCTGGTGGTGTACGCAGACGGGGAGAAGCGATACATCCTGGCCCCCAACAAGCTGACCGTCGGGGCTGTCGTCGAAGCCGGTCCCACGGCCGATATCCGTATCGGTTGCGCCTTGCCCTTGCGCAACATCCCGGTAGGCACCGTGGTACATAACGTCGAGCTCTACAAAGGCCGGGGCGGCCAGATAGCCCGCTCGGCCGGTTGTTCTGCCCAGGTCATGGCCAAGGAGGGCGACTACGCCATCCTGCGTCTTCCTTCGGGCGAGATGCGGATGATCCACCAAGAGTGTAGAGCGACCGTGGGCGAGATCGGCAACTCTGAGCACGAGAACCTCACGGTGGGGAAAGCTGGCCGCAAGCGCTGGCTGGGTGTGCGTCCTGGCGTGCGGGGCACCACGATGAACCCCGTGGACCATCCCCACGGCGGCGGCGAAGGCTCCACGCCTCCGGGCCGCCATCCGGTGACTCCGTGGGGAGTGCCGACTCTCGGCCACAAGACACGCAAGGCCAACAAGCCTTCCAACAAGTACATCATCAGGCGAGCCGGGAAGGGGAGGTAGCAGGGCACCGTGGCACGTTCAAGCAAGAAAGCTCCCTTTGTCGAAGAGCGGCTGATGCAGCGGATCGAGGCCATGAACCGGACCGGGGAGAAGCGCATGCTGAAGACCTGGTCGCGCGCTTCTACCATCTACCCGGAGATGGTGGGTCACACCATCGCCGTGCATGACGGCCGGAAACATGTGCCGGTATACATCACGGAGAGCATGGTAGGCCATCGTCTGGGCGAGTTCGCACTGACCCGCACCTTCCGTGGTCACGGCGGCAGCAAAGAGCGCCGGATGAGGAGGAAGTAGACCATGGTCAACGCAACGGCGAAGTACGTGCGCATCTCGCCCCGTAAGGCCGGCGATATGGCCCGGCTTATCCGGGGCAAGAGGGTGGCAGAAGCCAGAGCTATCCTTGCGCTGAGCCCCCGGGCGGCTGCCAGGGTGGTGCGTAAGGTGCTGGACTCGGCAGTGGCCAATGCTGAGAACAACAACAACATGAACGCGGACGATCTCTATGTGGTGCAGGCGTACGTCAACGGTGGGCCCATCATCAAGCGTTTTCGCCCAAGGGCCATGGGCCGAGCGTGCCGTATCCGCAAGCGGACCAGCCACATAACCGTGTGCGTCGACGAGAAGAAGGAGTCGTAGCAGGTGGGTCAGAAAGTTCATCCGGGGGGAATGCGGCTCGGCATCATCCATGAATGGAAGGCCCACTGGTTCACAGAGAAGGGCTTTGCCAAGTCTCTGCAGGAGGATCTCGCCATCCGCGGTCATATCCAGAAGCGGATGGGCCATGCTGGGCTGTCCACGATCACCATCAGCAAGGACACCAACAAGATAGTCATCCACATCCACACAGCTCGGCCTGGGCTCGTCATCGGCAAGTCCGGCTCTGAGGTCGAGGCTTTGCGGCGTGAGATCCACGGGATGACCGGAAAGGCTGTCCATTTGAACGCTGTGGAGATCAAGCGGCCCGAATTGGATGCCGCATTGGTGGCGCAGTCCATCGCCGAGCAGCTAGCTAACCGGGTGAGCTTCAGACGGGCGATGAAGCGTGCCATCACCTCCGCCATGCGCTCGGGGGCCCAGGGCATAAAGGTCAAGACCGGGGGACGGCTGGGCGGCGCTGAAATGGCCCGGGTGGAAGGCTACAGCGAAGGACGAGTGCCGCTCCATACCCTGAGGGCTGACATCGACTATGGATTCTGCGAGGCCGACACCACCTTCGGTAAGATCGGCGTCAAGGTGTGGATCAACAAAGGCGAGCGCATGCCGGAAGGCTACGACCAAGGCTCCCGGGGCCAGATGGAGGCACGAGTAGGGTGATGGCGAGAGCTGCCAGATTGTTTGTTCCGGGCCAGAGAAACGCCCGGGGCCGTGGACACTCCGCCGTATCTTATGACGGATGAGGTTTGAGAGATGCTACTACCAAAACGGGTGAAACACCGCAAACAGCACCGGGGTCGGATGACCGGCAAGGCGAAAGGCCAGACCACGGTCCAGTTCGGTGAGTACGGGCTTCAAGCCCTGGAACCGGGGTGGATCACGAGTCGGCAGATCGAGGCTGCTCGTATCGCCATGACCCGCAAGATCCGCCGGGGCGGGAAGGTCTGGATCAACATCTTTCCGGATAAGCCCGTGACCAAGAAGCCGGCCGAGACTCGTATGGGCTCAGGCAAGGGTTCGCCCGACCACTGGGTGGCCGTGGTCAAGCCAGGCAGGGTCATGTTCGAGTTGGCCGGCGTGTCGGAGGAATTGGCTCGCGAGGCTATCCGCTTGGCGTCGCACAAGCTTCCGGTCAAGTGCAGATTCGCGACGAGGGAGGACAAGGGCATTGAAGCCTAAGGATCTTATGGAACTGGGTGACGATGAGCTGGCCCAGCGCCTCAAGCAGTCGCGCGAGGAACTATTCAACCTGCGGTTCCAGCATGCCGCTGGTCAATTGGAGAACACCAGCCGGCTCCGTCAGGTGCGGCGTGACATCGCCAGGATTCTGACGGTCCAGTCGGCTCGAAAGCGGGCGAGGGGACTGTGATGGCCGAGCAGCGAGAAGTTAGGCAGCGTGAGCGCCAGGGCGTAGTGGTCTCTGACAAGATGGACAAGACCGTCGTAGTCCAGGTCGACATAGTGCGCCCCGACCCCGAGTACAAGAAGGTTGTCCGCCGGACGAGCAGGCTTAAGGCTCATGACGAGCGGAACGAGGCGCGGGTGGGTGACGTGGTGCTGGTACGGGAGTGCCGCCCGCTCTCTCGAGAGAAGACCTGGCGCCTGATCAAGATACTCAAGCGGGCCGAGTGATCGGTGCAGAAGATGGGTGATAGGCGATGATACAGGTGCAGACAAGACTCAAAGTGGCCGACAACACCGGCGCGCGCGAAATCATGTGCATCCGGATCAAGGGTGGCTCGCAACGTCGCTACGCCGGAGTAGGCGACATCATCGTTGGCGCAGTCAAAGACGCCACGCCCGGGGGCGCCGTCAAGAAGGGCGACGTGGTACAGGCTGTGGTGGTGAGAGTGAAGAAGCCTTACGGGCGTAAGGACGGCACATACATCGGGTTCGACGAGAATGCGGCTGTACTCATAGACCGCCAGATGAACCCGCGGGGCACCCGCATCTTCGGTCCGGTGGGGCGCGAACTGCGGGAGAAGAACTTCGCCAAGATAGTGTCGCTGGCGCCGGAGGTGCTTTGATGGCTAAGGCGACCAAACGTAAGACTTTCCGCATCAAGAAGGGCGACACCGTCGAGGTCATCCAGGGTAAGGAGACCGGCAAACGGGGCAAGGTTCTGCGCGTGCTTCCGGCTGAGGAGCGGGTGGTGGTAGAACGGGTCAATTTCATCAAGCGTCACGTCCGCCCCTCGCAGAAGAACCCCCAGGGTGGAGTTATAGAGCGCGAGGCCAGCATGCACATCAGCAACGTGAAGCTGGTCTGCCCGAGCTGCAACCAGGCTGTGCGGGTCGGTGTGCGCTTCGAAGGCGACAGCAAGGTCCGCTACTGCAAGAAGTGCAACGTGCAGGTGGATAAAGGTTGATCATGGCAATCCCGAGACTGAAAGAGAAATATCGCAGTGAGATCGTGCCCGCCCTGCGCGAGCAGTTCGGCTACAAGAATGTCATGCAGGTGCCTCGGATCACCAAGGTGACCCTCAACATGGGCGTGGGCGAAGGAGCCCGTGATGCCAAGGTGATAGAAGAGGCTGCCAACCAGCTGGCACGGATCTCGGGACAGAAGCCCCAAGTGCGGAGGGCTCGTAAGTCGGTGGCCAACTTCAAGCTGCGGGCAGGCATGCCGGTCGGGCTGCGGGTGACCCTGCGCGGCGATCGTATGTACGAGATGCTTGACCGCTTGGTGAACGTAGCCCTTCCCCGTATCCGAGACTTCCAGGGCGTGTCGCCCAAGGGCTTCGACGGTCACGGCAATTACAACCTTGGTCTGAAGGAACAGATCATCTTCCCCGAGATCGAGTACGACAAGATCGACAAGATCCGGGGCTTGGATATCGCCATCACTACTACGGCGAAGACCGACGAAGAAGGACGGGCGCTCCTAAGGATGATGGGCATGCCCTTCCGTGAGACTTGAGGGATAGGAGCATCGGCGCATGGCAAAGAAATCGATGATCGCTAAAGCGCGACGCCCGCAGAAATACGCGGTGCGGGTTCGCAACCGTTGTTACCGGTGCGGTCGGCCACGCGGCTACCTCCGCCGTTTCGGTCTCTGCCGTATCTGTTTTCGTGAGTTGGCGCACCAGGGGGTCATTCCTGGGGTGACCAAGTCGAGCTGGTAGGGAGGGGTCATGTCGCATACCGATCCCATCGCTGATATGCTGACGCGGCTACGCAATGCCAACAAGGCATTGCATGCTCAGGTCGAGATGCCGGCTTCCAGCATGAAGGTCGAGATTGCCCGGGTCCTGGCCCAGGAGGGCTACATTGCCGGGTACTCGGTGGTCCAAGAAGGAAGCTACAAGAAGTTGGTGATCGACCTCAAGTATACGGATGGTCGGCGCCGGGTCATCTCGGAAGTGAAGCGAGTGAGCAAACCCGGTCGTCGCATCTATGCGAAGAAAGACAATCTCCCCAAGGTCCTGGGTGGGCTGGGGACCGCCATCATCAGCACTTCGCGCGGGCTGATGACCGCTCGCGAGGCGCAGCGGCTGGGTGTTGGCGGTGAAGTGATCTGTTTTGTCTGGTGATGCCATGTCGAGGATAGGAAGAGCACCCATAAGCATCCCCGCAGGGGTCGAGGTGACCATCAGCGGGAACACAGTGGCCGTGAAGGGCCCTAAAGGTTCCTTGTCGATGGAAGTGCATCCCAACATACAGGTTGCGATCGATGGCGGGGTCATGACCGTCACGAGGCCGGACGACTCCAACCTGAACCGTTCCCTCCACGGTCTTACCCGGACCTTGCTAAGCAACATGGTCACTGGGGTCACAGCCGGTTTCGAGAAGAAGTTGGAGATCCAGGGGGTGGGCTACCGGGCTTCTAAGAAGGGCTCCGACTTGGAGATCCTTGTGGGCTACTCGCACCCGGTAGTGGTCCCGGCCCCTGAGGGTATCGAGTTCGAGGTACCCGCGCCGACCCAGATCGTCGTGAAGGGCATCGACAAGCAGCGCGTAGGCCAGGTAGCTGCCGAGATACGGGCCATCAGGCCTCCCGAACCCTACAAGGGCAAGGGCATCCGTTACGAGGGCGAGTTCGTACGGCGCAAGGTCGGCAAGCGGGCGTAGAGAGGAAGAGGACTGAAGACCATGACCAACCAAGAGAAGATAGACCGAGCCAGAAAGCGGCGGGCGCTTCGCGTCCGCAGCAAGGTGCGCGGTACTCCCGAGCGGCCTCGTCTTTCCGTCTTCCGCTCCAACAAGGCCATATGGGCCCAGCTGATCGATGACCGGGCTGGCCATACTTTGGTGTGCGCGGGTAGTGCCCACCTGGTAGAGAAGGGTCTGTCGAAGACCGAGCAGGCAGCCAAGGTGGGGCGGTTGTTGGCGGAACGCGCCCAGGCCGTAGGGATCAAGCAGGTGGTTTTTGACAGAGGGCCGTATCTTTACCACGGGCGAGTCAAGGCCTTGGCCGAAGGCGCCCGTGAGGGCGGCTTGGACTTCTGAGGGAGAGTGAGGTAGCACTTTGGCGCAGATCAAGGCAGATACGCTCAACCTTCAGGAGAGCGTGATCCATATCAACCGCGTGGCCAAGGTGGTCAAAGGCGGTAGGCGTTTCTCCTTCACAGCCCTGGTCGCCGTGGGCGACGGCGAGAGCACGGTCGGTGTCGGCTACGGTAAGGCAAAGGAAGTCCCGCTGGCCATACAGAAGGCCATAGAGGACGCCCGCAAGAACCTGTTTGTGGTTCCAAAGCACGGCAGCACCATCACTCACGAAGTCATCGGACATTTCGGGGCCGGCAAGGTGCTGTTGCGTCCGGCTTCGCCAGGGACGGGGGTCATCGCGGGAGGCGGAGTGCGGGCTCTCCTGGAGCTCGGGGGGGTCCACGACGTGTTGGCCAAGTGTCTTGGTTCTACAAACCCCATCAACATGGTCCGGGCAGCCGAGCGAGGACTGCGGTCACTACGGCGTCCGGAAGACATAGCCATGCAGCGCGGGAAGACCGTGCGCGAGATCGTGGGCAAGGCTCCGGGCGGGGAGCCGCGGACGGCGACCGGCTCCGCTGAGACGGGAGCGTGAGGCAATGTTGAAGATCACACAGACAAAAAGCCGGATCAATCGCAAGAAGGATCACAAAGCCACGTTGGACGCTCTCGGCCTTACCCGTCTCGGCCAGACCGTCTACCACGAGGATACACCTGCCATCCGGGGCATGATCCGCAAAGTGTCGTACATGGTTGACGTCGAAGTGGTCGACATCAAGGACAAAGGATAGAGATGGCCGAAATCTTTCTGCACACACTGCGGCCTGATCCCGGGGCTCGGCGGGAACGCAAGCGCGTCGGGCGTGGCGAGGGTTCAGGATGGGGGAAGACAGCGGGCCGAGGGAACAAAGGCTCCAAACAGCGTTCAGGTGGCCATATCTCTCCTCGTTACGAGGGTGGCCAGATGCCGCTGCACATGAGATTGCCCAAGCAGCGGGGACCGCTGGCCAAGACGGCCATGCCTATCGGTCCCTTCCGCACCTATATGACCCCGGTCAACCTCTCGCGTCTGGCGGTATTCGCCCCTGGCGAGGTGGTGTCGCCGGAGTCGCTCCTCGAGAAGGGCATCATCAAGAAGGCGGACGAGCGAGTCAAGATCCTGGCTGGCGGTGAGCTCTCTCACCCACTGATCATCAAGGCTCACGGGTTCAGTGCCGCTGCCGTAGCCAAGATCCAGGCTGCGGGCGGCACGGCCGAGGTCATTTGAGCGCCGGTGCTGGAAGAGTGCTGACCCTAGGGGTGAGAGGCTGATGCTGCAATCTCTGCTCAACGCGTGGAGGCTGCCCGACCTTCGCAAGAAACTGCTTTTCACAGCTCTTATCATCGCCATCTACCGGCTGGGTTGCTACATCCCAGTCCCGGGAGTCGACACCGAAGCCATCGCCGAGATGTTCGGCTCGGGCGGGGTGTTCGACTTCTACAACCTGTTTGCGGGGGGCGGCCTCCAGAACGTAGCCATCTTCGCCATGGGGATCATGCCCTACATCACAGCGTCGATCATCATGCAGCTGCTTACCATGGCTATCCCCCGCTTGGAGCAGCTCATGAAAGAGGGGGATATCGGACAGAAGAAGGTAAACCAGTACACGCGTTATCTAGCGGTGTTCCTGGCCTTCATCCAGGCCATCGGGTTCGTGTTCCTATTCCGTAGCTACGGGGCTTTCCCGGAGGGTCTGAAACCGCTCAATTTCTACCTGATCGTGCTCACCCTGACGGTGGGAACGGCCCTCGTCATGTGGATGGGTGAGCTCATCACCCAACGCGGGATCGGTAACGGCATTTCTCTGATGATCTTCGCCAGTATCGTTTCTCGGTTGCCGGGCGGACTAGGCAAGCTGTTCACCCTCAACCCCGGCTACTGGGTGCTCATGGGCATCATCGCAGTGGTGGTGGTAGCGGCCATCATCTACATAGTGGAGGGTCAGCGGCGCATCCCCATCCAGTACGCAAAGCGTGTGGTGGGACGCAGAGTCTACGGTGGACAGAGCACTTACCTCCCCTTGCGCATCAACATGGCCGGCGTGATACCCGTGATCTTCGCCTCTTCGGTGCTGCTGTTTCCCGTGACCCTGGCCGAGATGACGCCTTGGGGTTGGGCCAAGTGGCTGGCTAGGAACCTGGGGCCGGGGTCGTGGTGGTACCTGGTGGCCGAGGTCATTCTTATCATCCTGTTCACCTATTTCTACACCGCCGTTCAGTTCAATCCCATCGATCAGGCCGATAACTTGAAGAAGTACGGCGGGTTCATTCCGGGCATCCGGCCGGGAAGGGCGACGGCGACCTATCTAGACCATGTGCTGACCCGCATCACTTTGCCCGGAGCCCTGTTCTTGGCAGCCATCGTATTGCTGCCCACAGGGCTCATCCGTGGACTCAACATGCCTTTCTACTTCGGAGGCACTTCGCTCCTGATCGTGGTAGGAGTGGCTCTCGACACTATGAAGCAGATGGAAGCTCAGCTTCTTATGCGGCACTACGAAGGCTTTCTCAAGTGACCTCAGTGGGGAAGGGAGGAATCTCACACATGCATCAGTTCAACCTGGTCCTTCTGGGTCCGCCCGGAGCCGGTAAGGGCACGCAGGCGGGTCGGATCGTGGCTGAATACGGCATCCCGCATATCTCCACCGGGGACATCCTACGAGCGGCGGTCAAGAACCAGACGGCCCTAGGACTTGAGGCGAAGAAGTACATGGATGCCGGGGAACTGGTCCCCGACAGCGTGGTCATCGGCATAGTGAAAGACCGTTTGCAGGAGTCTGACACCCAGAGGGGTTTCCTGATGGACGGGTTCCCACGCACGATCCCGCAGGCGGAAGCCCTGGACGAGGCCTTGCAGGGACTGGGACGGGCGATCACTAAGGTCATCGTCCTCTTGGTGGACGAGGAGATCCTGGTGAAACGGCTCACCGGCCGCCGCATCTGTCGGTCGTGCCAGACGCCCTATCACGTGATGTTCACTCCCCCTGAGCAAGAGGGAGTCTGTGACAAGTGTGGTGGCGAGCTCTACCAGCGGGATGACGACACCGAGGCTACCGTGCGCAACCGTCTCGCGGTCTACCGCAAGCAGACCGAGCCCTTGATCGAGTATTACGACAGGTCGGGTGTGGTCGTTCGCATAGATGGGGCGCAGGAGGCGGAGAAGGTCTTCGAGGACATCAGGGAGGCTTTGGGACCGGCGTGATCATCCGCAAGTCAAAGGCCGAGATCGAGAAGATGGCACGCGCAGGCGCCGTGGTCAGAGGGTGTCTGGAACTCCTGGCGCAAGCGGTGAGGCCGGGGGTGACTACCAAGGAGCTGGACGTTCTGGCGGAAGAATACATCCGCTCCCAGGGCGGGGTTCCCACCTTCAAGGGTTATCGGGGCTTTCCGGGTTCCATATGCACGTCGCCGAACGACATGGTGGTGCATGGCATACCCGGCAAGGTGCGTCTCCGCGAAGGGGACATCCTGGGGGTGGACGTAGGCGTGACCCTGGAGGGCTATGTGGCTGATGCGGCCATGACCTTTCCTGTGGGCGAGATCTCGGAGGAAGCCGAGCGTCTCTTGCGGGTGACCGAGGAAGCGCTTTACAAGGGCATTGCCCAGTGCGTGGTAGGTCGGCGGGTGGGTGACATATCGCATGCTGTGCAGACTCATGCCGAAGCTCACGGGTTCTCAGTGGTGCGGAGCATGGTGGGGCACGGCGTGGGTCGCGAGATGCACGAAGACCCGCAGGTCCCCAATTTCGGTCCTCCGGGACAGGGCCCCGAGTTGCGTGAGGGCATGGTCCTCGCCATCGAGCCCATGGTCAATGCCGGCGGGTATGAGGTGGAGATAGGGGACGATTCCTGGGCGGTGTACACGCGAGATGGCAGCCTGTCTGCTCATTTCGAGCATACGGTCGCCATCACCAAGGACGGTCCCCGTATTCTTACCGGACCCGACAAGAGGGCAGCGTAGTGTGATGGGACCGTGTGGTAAGATAAGCGGCCTACGTTCAGGCGGGATCTTGGCTGGGGTGAAGAGAAGTGTGTCCTAAGGAGGAAGCTATCGAGCTTGAGGGTGAGGTGGTCGAAGCCTTACCCAACACCATGTTCAGAGTCAAGCTCGACAACGACCTCGAGATACTGGCGCATATCTCCGGCAAGATGCGGATGAACTATATCCGGATCCTGCCTGGCGACAGAGTAAAAGTGGAGTTGTCACCCTACGATCTGACCAGGGGTCGGATCACTTACCGGTTCAAGTAGGAAGGGGTTCGCATGAAAGTCAGACCATCGGTCAAGCCGATGTGTGAGAAATGCAAGATAGTGCGGCGACGCGGGGTAGTCCGAGTGATCTGTCAGAACCCGCGTCACAAGCAGAGGCAAGGCTAGGGAGTAGTGTATGGCTCGTATCGCTGGTGTCACCCTACCTCGGGATAAGCGGATCGAGATCGGTCTGACCTACATCTATGGCATAGGTCGGTCCCTCTCCAACCGGATCCTGGCCGCGGTCAACATCCATCCGGACACCTACGTCAGGGACTTGACCGAAGACGAAGAGATCCGGCTACGTAACTATGTTGAGCAGAACTTCATGATCGAGGGTGACCTCCGTCGCGAGCGGAGCCAGAACATCAAGCGGCTGATGGAGATCGGCTGTTATCGGGGCATCCGCCATCGGCGTGGCATGCCGGTGCGGGGCCAGCGCACCAAGACCAACGCCCGGGTGCGCAAGGGACACAAGCCGACGGTGGGCGTCAAGAAGAAAGCGCGGGTCTAGCCTTCGGGCGACCTGGCAGGCAGAACGGTCTAGGGACGGAGTCAAGGAGATATGCCGAAACCTAAACGCACAGTCACCGGTCCACGCGGCCGGCGCCGCAAGGTGCGGAAGAGCATCGCGGTCGGGAACGCGTATGTGAAGACGTCGTTCAATAACACCATCGTGACCCTCACTGACAAGGAGGGCAACGTAATCGCTTGGGCGAGTGCGGGTTCTGCGGGCTTCAAAGGCTCCCGCAAGTCCACCCCGTTTGCTGCTCAGGTAACGGCCGAGAAAGCTGCGCGGGCTGCGATGGAGCATGGACTCCAGAAGGTCGACTGTTTCGTCAAAGGACCTGGCAGTGGCAGGGAGACGGCGATCCGTTCTTTGCAGGCTGCGGGTCTCGACGTCACGTCGGTAAAGGATGTGACTCCCGTCCCCCACAACGGCTGCCGCCCCAAGAAGCGGCGGCGGGTATGATGGGAGGCGGGCGTCATGGCTAGGGACCGTTCTCCTCAGTGCAAACAATGTCGGCGCGAAGGCCAGAAGCTCTTCCTCAAGGGGGAGCGCTGTCTTACCGACAAGTGTGGTCTGGACCGGCGCGGATACGCACCGGGTGAGCATGGCAGGGGCCGCAGGCGTAAGCAGTCAGAGTACCTGGCCCAGTTGCGCGAAAAGCAGAAAGCCCGTCGCTACTACGGTGTGCTCGAGAAGCAGTTCCGCAATTACTACGAGCTGGCGGCCAGGCAGCCGGGCATCACGGGCGAGAACCTGCTCCGTCTGCTCGAACTGCGCCTAGATAATGTCGTATACCGCCTGGGCTTCGGCGCCTCCCGTAGGCAGGCTCGGCAGCTGGTTAGGCATGGGCATTTTACGGTGAACGGCCGCAAGGTCAACATCCCCTCCTATCGCGTGAAGCCCAACGACGTCATCGCGGCTGTGATCGACAGCGAGGGGCTCAAGGCGGTCATCGAGAACGCCACTGATCTGACAGGTTCGGTGCCAGCCTGGCTGGAGGCCGACCATGACAACATGGTGGGTCGAGTGCTACGCCTGCCCGAGCGGAGTGATATCGATTTCCCCATCCAGGAGTCGCTCATAGTGGAGCTGTACTCCAAGTAGTCTGAGGAGGGCCGCTTGTTAGATTTTGCCAACCCGCACACCACCTACGAGACTGTCGGCGAGAACCGGGGCCGCTTTATCGTAGAACCACTGGCCCGTGGCTATGGGTATACCTTCGGCAATTCTTTGCGGCGGGTGTTGTTGTCGTCGCTCGAAGGGGCGGCCATCTCAGCTGTGCGCATCACCGGGGTCGAGCATGAGTTCTCCACGGTGCCGCATGTGAAGGAGGATGTCACCGACATCATACTCAACCTGAAGAAGGTGGTCCTCGTTCTGCATGGCGAGGCTGATGAGCACGAGGTGACTCTACTCAAGGACGGTCCCGGGGAAGTGACCGCCGGAGACATCCAGCTGCCAGCGGTCGTGGAAGTGGTGAATCCCACGGCGCACATCGCTACTCTCGAAGACGGCGGTCGGCTGGAGATGAGGATGACGGTCCGCCGGGGGCGGGGCTATGCCACAGCTGACGACAACAAGCCGCCGCAGACCATCCTGGGCTTGATTCCTATCGATTCCATCTTCTCTCCGGTGCGGCGGGTCGCGTACAAGGTGGAGGCGGCCCGCGTCGGGCAGCGCACCGACTTCGACAAGCTGATACTAGAAGTGGAGACCAACGGCGCTCTTGAACCGCGGGAAGCGGTTCGCAAAGCAGCCCAGATCCTCCGGGAGGAGCTGGCTATCTTCCTGGGAGATGATCTGGAAGACCTGGACGAACGGCCTTCGACGGTCACCGGCCTCCCGGTGAGCGGCCAGCCACTCGTGGCGGAACCCGGGGCTCACAGGGGGCCGCTGGATGACATGCCCATCGAGGAGTTGGAGCTGGGTGTACGCTCCTACAACTGCCTGAAGCGGGAAGGCATAGAGACAGTAGGCGACCTTGTATCACGCTCTGAGCAAGAACTGCTCTGCATCCCGAATTTCGGGCGCAAGAGTATCGAAGAAGTCCGGGAACGTCTGGAGAAGTTGAATCTCAAGCTAAAGGGAGAGTAGCGTTGAGGCACCAGAGAAAAGGAAGACGGTTCGACATGAAGCCGAGCCATCGCCGGCAGATGCTGGCGAATCTTGCCTGCTCTGTGCTTGAGCACGGACGTGTCAAGACCACTGAAGCCCGCGCCAAAGAGGTCAAGCCCTTGGTGGAGAAAATGATAACCATGGGTAAGGCTGGGGACCTCCACTCCAGGCGCGTGGCCATCAGCCAGCTTCACAACAAGAAGATCTCGTATAAGCTTTTCAATGAGATCGCTCCTCGCTATGCCGACCGGCCGGGCGGTTATACGCGCATCGTACGCCTCGGCCCCCGTTTGGGTGACGCGGCGGAGATGGTCTATCTGGAGCTGGTCTGACGTCAGGGAGAGGATGGCCGGCGAGGGTCGGCTGGCGAAGATAGGGTGGCGGCGGTTTTCGGTGCCGGGGTGTTCTTACCCCGGCACTCTTCGTTAGAAGAGCAGGCGAGAAGGAGGCCGACATAGAGCGGAACCATCGGGTCGAGCTTCAGTACGACGGCACCGGCCTCTACGGCTGGGCCAAGCAACCGGGGCTGCCTACCGTGGAAGGCTGCCTGGAGCAGGCCTTCCAAACAGTCCTGGGGGTCGTGCCTGCCTGGGAGGTAGCCGGACGCACGGATGCTGGGGTGCATGCCCGTCGACAGGTCCTCAGCATGCGCTTACCGGTCGGTTTGGACCTGAGAAAGCTGCAGTATTCCTTGAACGCACTCACCCCCCCTGAGGTCGCCATCACGGCCATCCACCCCGCCCCAGTATGGTTTGACGCCCGGGCCGGCGCCGAGAGTCGGGTGTATCGCTATTTCCTTTCTTGCGGGCGCACCGTGTCGCCTTTCTGGCGGCGATACTGCTGGCATGTGCCGTACGCACTGGACTGGGAGAGGATGGAAGCTGCTGCTGCGGCTTTGGTGGGCAGGCATGATTTCACTGCCTTCACACCTACGGACACGGAACACGTGCTGTTCACGAGGACGGTAAAGGCCTGTCGGGGGAG
>CAKZRW010000018.1 GCA_937148845.1 uncultured Actinomycetes bacterium
ACTCGTGTTCTTGGAGCTTGATGCGCTCCCACGGCGGATTCCCCAGCACCACATCGAAGCCACCCGTCCATCCCGGGCCGTCGCCTGCCGCCGCGCGGCCCCCCGCCGTCTTCAGCACCTCGGGGAAGGCCAGGTGCCAGTGGAAGAAGCGATACTCCGCGGCCAGGCGTTCAATCTCGGCCCGCAGAGCCTCAGGCACGCTTTCCGGAGCGCGCGACAGGCGCACAAACACATCGTGGGTGACGGCAAGCACGCCCGGCACCTTGCGGCAAACGAAGGCCGCGCACCAGGCATCGGCCGCCAGTTTCGCCCGTCGGTACTCCGGCGACTGAAAGAGCTCCCGATACCGCTCTTCCTTGGCCCGGACAGCGGCAAGAGAGTCGTCGTCCAGGCGGTCGATGTCAGTGAGGGTCTGCGCCAGCCCGGTGGTGTCGAGCGTAGGCAGGGTGCCGGCGAACAGGGTCTCCTGGCCTTTGCGCTGCTGCCGGTTCTGCCTCTTGAGCTCGCCCACTACCCTCCTGTCGTCGCCCTCGAGGGCCTGGAACGCCTCGTCGGGCACACCCGCGACGAGCAGCGCCGGGGTGGCCCCCAGCAGGCTGTTACCGCACAGGATGCGGTGGTCGAGGAACGACAGGGGCTTGCCCGGTTCGAGCGCCTCCATCCACAGGCTCACCTTGCACAGCTCCACCGCCATGGGGTTGACGTCCACCCCGTAGAGACAGTGGCCGATGACGTCGCGTAGAGCGGTGCGTTGCGCCTCCGGCGAGGGCTCTTCGTCGCCCGTGCGGATGGCGGCCAGCCGTTTGGCCAGCCGGTGCGCGGCCGCCACCAAGAAGTGACCGCTGCCGCAGGCCGGGTCGCAGATGCGCAGATTCAGTATGGCCGCCTCGGGATCAGGCTTGCGGACGGCTTCGTCCACCACCGGATCGAGCGCCGAGTCGAGCAGGCACTGGATCAGGCTGGTGGGCGTGTAGTAGCTGCCGGTGGTCTTGCGCTCGCTCCCGCCCCCGCTCGAGAGGGCAAAAGTTCGGGCCGAGACGTTGACCTCCGGGTGGAGCTCAAGCAGGGCCTCATACACGCTCCCCAGCTCCTCGCTCCCCAGATTGCGGTAGTCCACGGCGCGCCGCACGTTCCCGTCCACAGTAAAGGCGAGATGGCGTATGGCAGAAAGCAAACCCTCATTTGTGATATCAAGAGAACCCAGCTCGGCCGGTCCCGGATCACTGAAGAGAAAGCCCCCGAGTGCAGGCAAGCCCAGCTCCGGGCAGCCTCCTTCTTCGCCCAGCTTGCCCATAACCAGGCGCAGACCCCGATACAGGTCAGAGTGGCGACTTCCGCGCCGCCGTTCAGCCAGCCGCCGCAGCCGCGCGGTGGAGTAGAACCGGGTGTAGAGCTGCTTTGCCCGGGCTGGAGCATCTGGAGCAAGGAGTAGTCCTCGATCCTCGGCTACGAACAAAAAAAGGAGTCGGTAAACAAGACGAAGCAGATCGCGGTAGTAGTCGTGGGCAGACAGCTCGCCCCGTTGCAGCCGCTGTCGCAGTCTGTCGTTTGCAGGGTGACTGACAAAACCGCTGCCCAAGACACTTATGGCTTGTTCCACGCCGTTTCGCAGCTGGTCAAGAGCGCGCACACCTTGCACCTCGGCCATTAGGCTCCACTTCTCAAGCCAGCATTCTTCGGGCCTCTCGCCCTCCACCCGCGATTCATGGCAGAGCAGGTAGAGCAAGGCAAAGTCGGCGTAGACCTCGCCGTTCATCATGGCCTCGAGATCGAACTCCACGTAAGCCTGACGGGTGAGACTACGGTTGTCGCGCAAGATGCGCAGTCTGAGCCCGTTGGAGACAAAGCCCCACAGATGGGCGTCGGAGCGGTTGAGAAACTCTTGCACGAGCGAATGCGGGCTAGCCTGGGCCGCCCCAGCAACACCTGGTGCCCGACGGTCAAGATCGACGTTGAGACCCACCAGATGAATAGGAATCTCTCCCTTGGGAGTGACCCAAGCATGAGAAATGGCATAGCTACGGCCGTCGATCTCGCGCGCCTTGGCCGTCTGCAAACGCCCGTAGCCCAACTCTTGGAAAAGGGGGAGCAGCCACCGCTCCCGCGTAGGGGTCGTGCCTGCCTCATTCCGTAGCTCTTCGGTCTCGCGACGGAAGGCCGCCCAGGCCCCCTGTAGGCGGTTCCAAGCCCGGTTAATGGCCTCGTTAAGCCGCTCACCAGAAAGGTGATAGTCATCAGGGGTCAGACCTCCCAAGTTCTTGTCGCCAGCAGCAATGCGAGCAAGCAGGTCACGGGGGAGGATGGCCCCCTCAGTGCGGATAGTGGTAAAGCCGTTGCGGTGGCGGGAGGGCATCCTACCTACCTCCCTGGGGCAGATATACATACAGCCCCAGAACGTCCACCGGCAGCTCGGGAGTCACCTTAACCGCTCGGCCTCCCTCCCTTTGGAGCGCGTAGCGCACCCGTTCGTGCGACTTGGCCAGCTCGCCAGCTCGGTCCATGGCGACTTCTTCCAGGTGGGGCCACAAGCAGTGGAAGCCGTCAATGATCCGAAAGAGAGCATCTCGCTGCAATTCCGGTGTAATGCTGGCCGTTGGTTCGACGGCAAGCAGTGCCTCCACCTCTTCTTCCCCTAGCCACTCGGCTGCCTGCGGTGCCCCCCGGAAGGCCACCAGGCGCGCCTCTTCGGCCAACATAGAACCTCTACGCCCCAGAGTGTCGGTTAGCTGAAACCGCAGCCGCAGAAGTAGCAACGTGGTACGCGTAGACACTCTGTTCGTCCGGATAACCCCCAGGCGCTTAGCTGGCGCCTCTGCCAACCCATCCAAAGCGGCATCTGCCGTGTAAGCAGCAAGACCTTCCACAAAGGGATGAGTTCGCGAAAGATAAACCTCGTCTTCGGCGACCGGAAGGTCAAAACGTCCCTTGAAAGCTGTTCGCTCGAACAGGCCCATAGCCTCACGTAGAGCTTGGGGAGCTTCGGCAAGATCGATGTGCAAGGAGTCCCCCTCGGTCACCAAAGCTCGGTTGGCAAGCAGGGCATCGTGCACAAAGCGCTTGGTGTCCAGGCTGCTCCCAATGGCTGCCCTTACTTCGGCCAGCTCTCTTGCGACTTCCTCCACCTTGATGGTCTCCTGGGCAAAAAGTGTGCGTGACCGCTTCTCTCTGTCGGCTACAGCTTCCCACTCCCGATGCACACTGGTCCGTTGCTCCACCAGGTCCTGCAGGTCATCGAGCTCGAACATAAGCTGATCGGGACTGCGTCCCGCCTTTTCGCGCAACAAGAGACCCTCAAGCAAAGCTTCGACTAGAGTCTCGGTGTTCACGGGAACGGGAACCGAGATCCCCAGAGAGCTGCGGATGGCCTTGTGCTTGCGCAAGAGCACATCCAGAACGATACCGTCGATTTGGTTGTCGATGCCGTAGTAGGTAAGGACGCGGACAGTAGGTCGCTTCTGACCATAGCGATCCACCCGCCCTTCACGCTGTTCGTGGCGCGTGGGGTTCCAGGAGAGGTCGTAGTGCATCACTGCATCAAAATGCTCCTGCAGGTTGATCCCTTCGCTCAAACAGTCTGTGGAGACAAGAACACGGCGTGGGTGCTCAGCCAGTGCGCTCACCCGCAGCTCACGCTCTTCGGGGGCAAGGACGCCAGTGACAGCCACAACTTCGGCGTCGGTGAGCGCCTCCCGAAGCGCCGCGGCAACATATTCCGCGGTGTCGACAAAGCGACAGAATACGAGCGGCCGATAGCCGTCGTTGAGTAACTCTCTAACCAAACCAATGGCTTTCTGCAGCTTAAGATCCCGGGCTCCCCGTAGCACATCCGCCTCCCGAGCCATCTCCAAGAGACGGCGCCGGTCTGAGGTGTCACCCTCTTCGCTGTCAGCCCCGGGGATCAAGTCGGTACCCTCTACGCTGTCTGCACCCATGAGATCGAGCACCGTGCGCCTACCGATCTCATCGGCTTCTTCGGGCGTGTCGGTATCCGCCACTGCAGCTCGCGTGCGCATGGTAGAGGCCGCGGCTGCCGGACTCGAAGCCAGAGAGCGCAAGAGAGCAAGAGCGCTCCACCAGCGAACGCGCTGCCGCCGGCGGTCGCTTCCCACCTCGATCACCGTCTCCTTGGCATACCGGAGCGCTTTGTCAAAGAGACGTTTGTAGTCGGGGTGGAGCTTGTAGGTGTCCTCGGCCTCTTCGCGCTGCGGAAAGACAGTTTCCTCGTCCAGGTATCGCTTGATGTCACCGCGACGTCTCTGCACAAAGTGGCGGGCGAGTCGCTGTCGATGGGACCGGTTATGCTCGCCACTCAAATCGCTTGGAAGTTCGACAAAGTCAGGGTCGAGAAACCCGAGCAAAGAGCGGAAGGCCTCCTCTTTACCGCTGTGGGGCGTCGCCGTGACCAAGATCAGATGCCGCCTGAGGTCGGCAGCTATACCCGAAACCAGCTGATGACGCTGGATTTGGGCGCTTCGTCCGTCGGTGGCCGAAGCACACGTGTGAGCCTCGTCTACGATCACAAGCTCAGGGCAGGTGCGCTTGAACTCCTCCACCCGACGCGGCGACTTGATGAAATCGGTGGACACCACTACAAAGGCGTACCGGTCGAACAGAGACTCGCTGGGGCCACAGCCCCGCTCTAGTCGAGAAGCGGTCGAGGGCAAGACTAACTCTGCCTCGATGTGGAACTTCTCGCAGAGCTCTCGCTGCCACTGCTCTGCCAGAGCAGGCGGGCAGAGCACCGCCAAGCGCTCCACCTCACCCCGCTCCAGAAGTTCTTTGGCAATCAGGCCCGCTTCGATGGTCTTGCCTACACCTACGTCGTCAGCTATCAGAATGCGGACCGGATCCAGTCGAAGGGCCATGAGGAGCGGCACCAACTGATAGGGCCGAGGCTCAACCGCTATCGAACCAAAGGAGCGGAAAGGTCCGGCGCTGGAGCGAAAGCCCAAACGCACAGCATCACGGAGTAGCCGGGCAGAGCGATAGTCACCAATTTGGCGGGGATCTTCGGGGTTGGGAAGGCTAAACGTGGCGGGCTCAACCTTTTCCAGCGTCTGGAGGACACCCGTAACCTCGTCCTCGGTGCCGCGCAACGGCCGCAAAACCAAGAGGTCGCCCTCCGACTCAGGAAGTACCACCCACTCACGACCACGCGCGCGCACCAAGGACCCCACAGCGAAGGTCACCGGTCACCTCCCGCGCCGGCACTCTGAGCGCCTCGGCCCGTCGTGACTTGGCCTGTCGTGACTTGGCCCCGTGCAACTCTCCCGAACACATGCGGGTAACGATCGATCACGGCAAGCCAATCATCTTTGTGATGAAAGCGCACCACCGTGTAACCGTAATCCTCCATGGCTATGGTCTGTGCTGCGTCCCGTTCTTGCCGCCCCGGATAGTCGTGCGGCGGTCCGTCAATGTAGACAGCCAGTTGCTGGTCTTCGTAGAGAAAGTCCGGCCTGGTGCCACATTCTGGGATCAGGTACTGCGCGTGAGAGGGCAGACGCAACTTGTAGCTTTCGAGCAGCTCGAGCCAAGCTCGTTCCAGTTCCGACCCGGCCAGCTCCTTCAGCCTCTGCAGGTGCTCGGCCCTACTAAGACCCGAGGGCGAAGTCTCCACCTGCGCTACGCGCAGCATGAGCAGGAGCTCCCGCACAGAATGCCGGTCAAGCAGCTGATGATGGCGCTGGTTCTGGTAGCTAAGCAGACAGTCGTAGCACGCCGCTTGACAGTCTTCGCGGGCGCGTGGCGGACGCCTCTTGTCTTCTCCCGTCTCCGGGTCGAAGTGGCAGATACTCAAGGCTTCCCTGGCCACCGCGGCAAGGGCCCCGGGATAGAGGAGCTGCCGCAGAACCCCGGCCCCGCCCTCCGCCGCTTCATACATAAGGATGCGGCGGGGCTCCTCGTCACTGGGCAATGGTTCCACAGCTAGTTCTTCATCCTCCAGTTGGTAGCAAGCCTGGATTCCCCTCTTGAGCGCGGCCCGCAGCGAGGCATTCTCACTGGAAGTAAGAGATCTAGCCATGTCTATCAGTAGGCAGTTGCGCCGGTCTTCCACAAAGGGTATAACCCGAGCAGTGCGTGCTGCGCGCGGTACCTGGTCATAGTCGTCCGCATCCTCGTCCTGGTTTCGCGCCCAGTAGCCCCGCTCCACATCGAGCAGAAACCCCAACTGCGCCCGGTCTTGCCTCCGAGCCCAGCCCTTGTTAATCCGCCAGAGGAGCGCCGCGTGGCCATAAGTCAACTTGGCCAGAGTTTCTCCATCCGGGGTCTTGATTTCGGCAGTGCACCTCTGCAGGCGAACGCCATCGTGCTCTAGGCATACTGCCGTCATCAGCTCGTACCCCAGACGCATTCTTTCCTCTTCGTCTGAGCTTATGCGGTCTCGGCGGGAGGTAGATACGTTTTGAAGCCTGAACAGGTTAGTGAGGGCTGGCGGAAGAAATGCCCCACAGCTCTGACATAGATCAGGCCCGTCGCCAGCTTCAAACCGGTGTAGATAGCCGCACTGCGGGCAGATCTTGGCCCGGGTTAAGGCCAGTTCTTCGCCTTCGCGCGCCGGAAGTATGGCCTTGTTGATGACGTAGTGGGAGCCCTCGTGGTAGATGATGGCCCGCGGTCCGAACTCCGAGATGGCAAGAAACCTGGGGCGCTGTATGAATTCTTCTTCGCGCTTGCTTCCTTGACCTGCGCCGCCCTTCCCAGGGATAAAGGCGGAGATAGGAAGTCGCGGGAAACTGTAGCCGGGGAGAAAACCCTCGCTGGCAAAATACCGGTAGCTATAGAAATCTGACTGAAGCAAGTTGTCGACGTCCGTGAGCAGGCTTAGCTGCTGCTCGGCCTCGCCGCGCAATCGTCTGGCCGCTCGCTTGTCGGCTTCGGTGCGAGTGGGGTCGGAGATGACTGCATTCTGAGCTTTGAACTGAGCAAGGGCACCCCGGTACAGGTCGCGCCAGCGGTCACATGCCCGGTCGAAGCGCAGATGGATCTTGTCCAGCACCTCGTCTAGCCAGCGCTCGCCGTACCACCCGGACGCCTCCAGCTCCCTTTGGCAGTCGGCCAGCACAGCGGTAGCTCGGGCTCGGGCCCGCTCTCGCGGCTTCTCGGCTTCGATAGCCTCGCGGACATGTTGTTGAAGCGCAAGCGTAGGTTCGTCACCACTTAAATCAAGAATGTCCCGCAATGACTTGCCCAAAGAGAGATCGGTTTCGGCTAGCCAGATGGCCTGGACATGAGCCCGGATGAGATCCTTGTTCGCCAGGTCTAGCCGGGGAGGGCTGACAGCACCGGCTACCATTAGCTCAGGCCGCTTGAAAAAGTACTGATCGTGCGGACTTCCCACTGAGCAGTAGCTGTAGATCAAAGCTGGCTGACCACTACGGCCCGCTCGTCCACTGCGCTGCGCGTAGTTGGCCGGGTTCGGAGGCACGTTGCGCAGGTTAACCACGTTGAGCTCAGCTATGTCCACCCCTAACTCCATAGTTGGCGAGCAGAAGAGGAGTGGTAGCCTGCCCTCGCGGAAGCGCTGCTCCCGTTCTTGGCGGGCCTCATAAGCTACTTGGGCCGTGTGTTCCCTGGCCTCTATGCCTACCAGATTGCGCGCCGTAGTGCGATAGAAGCTGGCAAAGAACTCATTGGTACGTCCACCGCCTGCGGGCAGACTGGGGACACGGATGGGGTCGTAATACGGCGTGGTTCCGTCACCAGCCTTCCAGACCATGGCAGAAGCGGGTACCTGGTAGCCAGGAACATCACCGTGTTTGCTTTCTACCACCTCGACCAGGCCAGCCCGGCGCAGGATTTCGAACAGTTCGCGGATTATGCGATTGGCGTCATCTATCGAAAGTCTCGCGCCAAGGCGCGGAAAAGTGTTTGGGCGGCGTAGGTACTGTCCGAAGCCCCCGCGCCCAGAGACAAAAAGATTGCCGCCACTATCCTCCACCCTCCGCGGTCGGGGGAAAACCACCGAGGCTGTACGGAGTTTCTCCTGCTCATCGATGGCCCAGGGAGGACGAAGATGCTGGCTACTCTTTTGTCTAAGTGACTCTTGCCATGTGGCCCTAAGATAGTCCACCTTGATGGCGAGACCACGCCGCATCCAATCCAGCAAGGTCTTGGCCACGGCTGCCCTAGTGTCTCGCGTTGCAGTGGCGAGGGCAGGGTGTGCGTCCTGCCACTCACTATCCTCTGCGGCTAACTCCTCCAAAGACTGGTATTCGATCTTAAGCAGGCCGCACTGCTCCAGGTTGGGTAGCGTGATGCGCCAGCCCTTCTGCAGGTCCTGATACAGGCGGTAGCCGAGCACACTACGCAGCGCCTCCTGAGTGTTCTGCAGGGCCCCGTACTTCACCGTGGGGTCAACCGCATATTGGTCCAGAGGAAGTTCAAGCGCCTCGAAAACTCGCTGCGTAAGTTCGTCATGACGGATGCCCGCCTCACCCGCCTCTGCCACTGCTCGGTAAAGAGCCGAGCGCAGTAGCCCCACCTCGACGAAGTCGTTAAAGTGACCGGCCTGCAGCGAAGCATCCTGACGATTGTCTGTGAAACTGAGAAGCTTCTTGGCTCTAGGCTCCAGATTAGGGTCCTGCCGCAGGCCAAGGACGGTGGAGAGGCCCAAGATAGTGGTCGCCGTGCTCCGCCCCTCGGATCCGAGCTGGCCCAGTTTGGCGAAGTCCATAGTACGACCCGCGTAGGAAACCCCACACGAAAGGCAAAACGAAAACGGTGCCGGGACAAACTGGCAGGTCACACTCTGGTCGCTGCTAGGCGGCTCGCTTGTCAATATCCGCCCGTCGATAGAGACCGTCACAGTGCGCGGCAACTTCTTGTGCTGGGCTTTACGAACTTGTCGCCAACCATCACCGGTTTCCACCCAGTCCTCCGGCAAACGGTCGAGTAGAGCTTCAGCATCCTGCGGCCAGGGCTCTGTTGTGCTTAAGTAGAGAAAGCCGGCAGAGCTATCCCCCTCGGAGACTCGCTCCGACAGGCTCCGCGGCACAAACACTCTATTACCGGCCTCGTCCTGAACCTCGCTTACCACGTAGTACTCCTGACCGCACTCCCGGCAAAACGCCAGGGGCAGAAGCACCGTATCCTTTCCCGGCGTTGCGAAACGCTGGGCTTGGGTGGTAAGTCTTCGCCTGTCCTCCGGCTCGAGCGTGGCATAGACAGTGTCTCCCCGGCCGATGAACTGATGCAGGCGGAAGGCAAGAGGGGGGAAACCGGTGGCCGGGTCGCGCTCACAACGAGTCGCGCCCATCAAGAATTCAGCGATGCGGTCCTGGCAGATCTCCTCCGGCACTCCCGTAAGCTGAGAGAGGGTCCTCGCAACCCCATTCTCCCCAGTGATGCTCTTGGGCTGAGTCCGAACCAGCCGTCCGCTGCTAGGTTCGGCCTCTACTCCCAGTACACTTTCGAGCCAGCGAGCAAGCGGGTGCTTCACGAATTCCTGGTACCGAGTCGGTACCTCGACCTCTGGACTGTCCAGACTCTGTCTCAACGCGGCCACAAACTCAGGATCACTCAAGTCCGCTGGTTCAGTGGCCCGCCGCAGGGTCTCGCCAATCACGCGCTCGGGCTTCACCGGCGCGCCAAACAACTGCGAAGCCACGCGCGCGACCTCGGCCCGCTGCTCCTCATAGGAACCGGGTGCAGCCAGAGTGGCAGAAGTCCCCACCACCTGCAGACCCTGAGGAGCAAGACGGTTGCGGACTCGACGCACTAAGAAAGCCACATCAGCGCCTTGACGCCCCCGGTAGGTATGGAGCTCGTCGAGCACCAAGAACCTGAGCCCCTGAGCAGCATTGATCAGCCCTTCTTCCCTGGGCCGGCTGAGAATAAGCTCCAGCATGACATAGTTGGTCAGAAGGATGTCTGGCGGATCGGCGACAATGTCGTTTCTTTCTTGATCGGATTCCTGCCCCGTATAGCGACGGAACGTGACCGGGCCTTTGCCGTCGGGATATCCATCGCACAGGAACTTGCGTAGCTCGCCCGCCTGGCTATTGGCAAGGGCGTTCATGGGATACACAACGATGGCGCGAATGCGCTTGTCCGAGCTACCCGCGCGCTCCCGGAGCACCCGATCCACAATAGGGATAAGATAGGCGAGGCTCTTGCCCGAGCCGGTTCCGGTGGTAAGCACATAGTCGTCACCAGCCGCCGCCGCCCGGATGGCCTCCACCTGGTGACGATGGAGCGTCATAGGCCTGCCGACTGCGTCCTCATCCTTTCTAACCCGAAAGATGCGCGAGCATTCCGGATGCAGCAGGCCCTCAGCCACCAGTTCGTCTATGGTGCCGCCAGGCTCAAACGAAGGGCTCAGCTGCACCAGCGGCTGCGGCCAGAGCAAACCCCGGTCGATCTCCTCTTCGACCAGCGCCTTAATGCGCTCGTCTTTGATGCGAATGAAGCTTTCGACGTAGAGTCGGTAGTCTTCGATCAGCCGACCGTGCAGTTCAAAGACGTTCATCCGAACCCCCTCGGTGCGTGAAAGTTTAGCCCGGCCGGGCTGCCTATCCATATTACAACCTGGGTCGGACAGGAAGAAGCCGGGGAATGCGTGAGCTTGCCGCGCCTTCGGCCAAACAGGTTGACACTTGGCCCAATCGGCGCTAGCGTGAGCGCGAATCTGATGCGAGGAGCCTGCTATGCGCCCACCCCACACACCAGGCAACCCCCATCCGCCCAGCAGCTTGCCCGACCGTTGGACAGCCCCGCCCTGCCCCCACTCGGACTGCCCCGCCTCCGCGCAGGAACCGCGACCAGCCGCCCCTGGCCCCGCCGGATGCAGAGCCGACCTCGTCATTCTCGGCGCTGGTGGCGCCGGTCTGGTAGCTGCGGTGTCGGCTCTCGAGAACGCCTGTCGGCCGCTCGACATCCTGGTCCTGGAAAAAGCGGCCGCCCCCGGCGGCAACACTGCCCAGTCCGCCGGCCTGTTCGCCATCGACAGCCCGGCACAGCGACGCAAGGGCATCGTCGTCGCGAAGGAAGAGATCTTCAAAGAGAAGATGGCCTACGCCCACTGGCGCATCGACCCTGATCTCACCCTTGACTGCCTCGATCTCTGTGGTTGGCTGGTCGCCTGGCTCGAAAGACGAGGCATGTACTTCGACAATGTGATCGAGTTCCTGCGCGAAGGTGAGGCCCCCAAGGTGTTTCATTCCTTCTCTTTGGGCCCCGGCGGCTTCATCGGAAAGACGATTGTGGAACGGCTGACAGAGGAGTGCGCGCGCCTGGGCGTCCGTATGCTCTGCGGCGCGACGGCCACTCAGCTCCAGACGCACGAAGGCCGGGTGACCGCAGTCACGGTCAAGACCGGCGACACCGAGTCCATCGTCCAGGTTGGGGCCGTTGTCCTCGCCACCGGCGGCTTCGGCGGCAACCGGGTACTGCTTGAGAAGTACTTCCCTGGCCACGGTGACGTCTTCACCCTGAACCGACCGGAGATCACCGGTGACGGTCTGCTCCTGGCCGAGCAAGTGGGCGCCGCGATCGACGACAACTTCGTCCTTCTGGTCACCGGTCCCCATCACTACCCGTGGTCCCACGTGCTCACCTTGCTGGTACGTCGTCCGGAGGTGGTGTTGGTCAACAAGGAGGGACATCGCTACTCTGACGAGACCCTGTTCCTCGACTACCACACCGAGGCCGGCAATGCGCTGAGCAGGCAGCCGGGCAAGAGCTGCTGGGCCCTGCTCGATTCGGCTTTCAAGGAGCACCTCATCACCACGGGCGAGATTATCAGTGGCATGGAGCGAGAGGCCGGCGGCGCCGGAGCCTGGGTGAAGGACCTGGAAGCCGAGCTCGAAGCCGGAGTGGCCCGCGGAACAGTGGCCAAAGCTGACGACTGGGTGGAGCTGGCCACTGCCATCGGAGTCGACCCGCCGATCTTGGCCTATACGGTCGACCACTACAACACTCTTTGCGACCAGGGCGTAGACCTCGACTTCTACAAGGAGCCCAGGTTCTTGCGCCCGCTGCGCACGGGTCCCTTCTACGCCGTCCTCGGCCGTCAGGGCTTCGACACCACCCTCGGGGGCATCAAGGTGGACCGCCGCCTAAGGGTGCTAGATCGGGAAAGCGCGCCGATCCCGGGTCTTTACGCGGCAGGAGACTGCGCGAGCGGTTGGGAGCACGAAAACTACAATCTCCGCCACCCAGGAAGCGCGCTGACCTTCGCCCTGTGTTCGGGATACATTGCCGGACGCGAGGCAGCCGCCTATGTGACAAACCAAGGCGGTCAATCCGCCAGCTAGTTCGAAGGAGCGAAAAATGAGTGGAGCACTCGAGAACAAGGTAGCCATTGTCACCGGCGCAGGCCGCGGCTTGGGTAAGGCTTTCGCCTGGGCCTATGCGCGGGAAGGCGCCCGTCTCTTGCTTCCCGACATCAGTCTGGAGCGCTCAGAAAGGACCGCTGCCGAGATCCGCGCCGCGGGCGGCCAGGCCGTGGCTATGGAGACCGACATCGCCGACGAGACCTCGACGGCGGCCGTGGCCGACAAGGTGCTCGACCTCTACGGCCGAGTGGACATCCTGCTTAATAACGCTGCTCTCAGCTCCGGCATCGATCCCCGGCCGTGGACGGAGTGGACAGTCGAGCTCTGGGACCGCTTCTTCGCCATCAACTGCCGGGGGACCTGGCTCATGTGCAAAGCTATCGCCCCGCTTATGGAAAGACAGGGTCACGGCAAGATCATCAACATCGCCTCCGACATCACGGAGATCCCCCCAGCGGTGGCAATCCTGCCCTACGCCTGCAGCAAGGCGGCCGTGCGCCAGCTGACCCGGTCGCTTGCCCGGGCCTTGGGACCCTCCGGTATCTGCGTCAACGCTATCGCTCCGGGCTTCACCGCTACCGAGGCCGCGCTACTGCGGAGTGATAGCGAGCAGAACTTCGCCGCCACCATCGAGATGCAGTGCCTGAAGCGTCGGGAGGAGCCGGAGGACTTGGTAGGCGCGGCTGTCTTCTTGGCCTCGGACGCCTCCGACTTTGTGACCGGCCAGTTCCTGGTGGTCGACGGGGGAGCGGCCTGGGTGTAGGGGTAGCGGCTGCCCCGGCGAGCGGCTGCCGCGATCTTCTCGCGCTTTGGCCGCCCGCCGCCGCGGCCGTCTCCCGCCGCGGCCACCTGCAGCCCCGGTCTTCTGCCACCCGCCGCCTGCCTCACGCCGCTGGGGCACGGACCGGCCCGGGACGCCGGGACCGGCGAGGGGTCGTATACTACGCCAATTAGTGGTTTCTTCGGGAGGACGTTGGTACGGAAAGCATATACACATGCACTTTGATATCAGCCAGGTAGAGGCCTACCAATGGGCGCTCGCCATCATCAGCGGCATGGTGATCGGGATGTCGAAATCCGGGATCACCGGCCTCACGCTCATGTTCATCCCGCTGATGGCTATTGCCTTCGGAGGAAGGTTCTCTACCGGTCTGCTCCTACCCATGCTCTGCGTGGGGGACTTCTTTGCCGTCGCCTGGTACCGGAGGAATGCAGACTGGAAATCACTTCTCAAACTACTGCCTAGCGCGGTAGTCGGGCTGGGAGTGGGGGTGCTAGTGGGAGGAAGACTCTCCGACACTGCCTTTCGGTATCTCTTGGGCGCCATCATCCTAGTCCTGCTGGGCCTCCGGGTCTGGGAGGATGTCCAAAAGAGGCAACCCCGCTATCCGCAAGCCCGATGGTTCGCCATTGTGGCGGGATTGGGGGCCGGCATCACCACCATGATCGGCAACGCGGCGGGCGCTATCACGTCCATCTATTTCCTCTCGATGCGCTTGTCCAAGAATTCGTTCATCGGAACGGCGGCCTGGTTCTTCCTCATCATCAACTTGCTGAAGGTCCCCCTTCAGATCTTCTTCTGGAAGAACATCAGCCCGGCCACCCTGACTTTCAACGCCATCATGATCCCGGCTATAGCCGCTGGAGCCGCCATAGGTATCCTGGCCGTGGGCAAGATACCCGAGAAGGCTTACCGGATCTTCGTCATGGTCATGACCGGGGTGGCAGGACTCCTGTTGTTCATCGTGTGAGAGTCTGCCCCGACCGATTGGACAACCATGTCGCTACGTTGAGCAGCGACGGCAGAGCGGGCAGCCACGGTCACCGACACCCCGGTCCCTAACTAACGAAGACCCGTACCTAACCAAGACCCCTACGCCACAGAGACCCCTACCTGACGAAGGTCACGAACTCCTCTACCGGTATTCGCTCCCTGGGAAAACGATTGACCGGAGCTTCGTAGTCCGGATAGCCCAGAGCGATGAGCGCGACGATCTTCTGGTGCTCGGTGCCCGGCAGGATCTTGCGCAGTAGGTCTGGGTAGCGCACGTTAGAGCCGGTGATACACGTGCCCAGCCCGCGGGCTTGAGCAGCCAGACATAGAGCCATAGCGAACAACCCAGCGTCGAAGCACCCGTATCCCGGGGAGACCCTCTCGTCAAAGGTCAGCACTAGGGCGACCGGAGCCCCGAAGATGTCCGCCATGGCCACCGCCGGATTCACCGGCGGCTCCGGGGGCTGCAGGCCCAGCTTGGCCTCCTCGGCAGCGACAAAAGCCATTCTGGTCTGGAAGAGTCTCTCCTGCCGAGCCTTCAGGGCCGGAGGCAACTCAACCGCCGGCGGAAAATCGGGGTTGGGCGCCACTTCCGACTCCGCATACGCCCGCAACTCAGCCTTGAACTTGGCAAAGGGCTCTCCCGCCAGCACGTACACATTCGTGCATTGCGTGTTGGTTGCCGAGGGAGCCCACCGGGCCTCAGTCAGGATCTCCCGCAGGAGCTCGTCCGGCACCGGGTCCGGCTTGTACTTGCGGATAGCTCGTCTGCTCCGGATTGCCTCTGATACGTCCATTCACACACCTCCTCGTCCTCTGGAAGGCTTTGCCTTTGCCATGAGCCTGCTGGGAACGCGGCTAGCGCTCTCGACGCGCTGCCCGAGACGCGGCCAACCTGGCCACACACCGCTCGGGAACGGTCCAGTCCTCAAGGATCAGCCTTCAATGCTGAAGACCTCCTCCAACACGCGACACCGGCACCAGGGCACCGTGGCGTCCCACTCAGCGATGAACTTCCGGGCCTTGTCGAGGTCTTCCCACTCGAAGTAGATCACGACATTCTCCGCATCGTTGGGGTCGCGGAGCACCTTGGCCCCCTTGGAGCCAATGATCTTTCGCCGCTCCACGTCCCCGCGGAAAAGGTGCTCGAACTCGGGCCAGTCGATGATGCGCTGCTCGATGATGACGTAGACCAACGCCGCACCTCCCTCAGGTCACCGGCCTCGCCGTCCGGTCGTGTGTAGTGGGTTAGGTTATCTGCATAACCCATTTATCCAATGTAGCACGGCCCGCCGACAGCCGCCCCTACGATGGCAGCTATGGTGTCGTTGTCGTAGGTGTCGTTGACCGCCCGGATGAGGGCTTCCTGGGGGTCGCTCCCGTACAAGGCCAGGATCAGAAGGACAAGGGGGACAGTCTCCAGCAGGTAAGCGCCGGAATGCCACTCCTGCGAAGCTTCCCCAGGGCTCTTCTCCGCCTCGACTGCGGGCGCCACGAACTGCTCGACAAAATCGCACAGCGCGCCCGCAAAAGACACGAAGGGCGAACGGGGTCGATATACCGCCCCTGTCTCCACGGTGCGAGCGTAGCGCAAGAAAGTCGGCGGCCACCAGCGAGGATCACTCACTGCCGGCAAGCCCGACCCGCCTTCAGGCCCACCCAAGACCGGCGACTCCCGACCTCCCCCCAGCAGCTCGCACAAGAGCCCCACGAAGCCCGCGCTAGCGGCGACCGCCGCTTCATCACGGTGAGTCACCACGGTGGCAACAACGGTATCTACCCACGGCTGCTTCGACACCCCCCACAACCAGGGCAATATCACCGGAGCGATACGCATCAAGGCGCCATTCCCCGCGCTGGGCTGCCCCGCTTGCCACCACGGCTTACCCTCGTCCCTGTGGGCGCGCACGAACGCCCGCACAGTACGCCCGACACCGTAGATGCGCTCCCGCGAGAACGAGCTAGCCAGGTCGGCCGGATCCAGCCGTCCCTGACGAAGAAGCGATTCCACGGTAAAGAAAGCGAGCTGGGTGTCGTCCGTAGGTAGACCGAGGGCGGCCTTCCCCACCCCGTCCCGTTGCAGATCGAGGTAGTCCCGGATTTCGCCGAACCGGAGGCGCCTGCCCCAGGGGCCTGGCCCTCCGTAGACCTGCCCAAGGCATCTCTGATAGCCAGTCCCAGGAGCATGCCCCGCACCTGCTGGACGAGTCTATCCCGCGCGGATCCTTCGCCGACCTGGGGTCTACTCACGTAGGGAAAGGCGCTGTCGATCCACGGTCGGCACGCCTCGCGTTCCTCAGGCGAAAGTTGCGGCCCCGGGCCGCCCGCCGAAGTGTTCATGCCTGGCCTCCCCTTGTTTTAGCGGTAAGTGGCCACATCGTCCTCGGGGCTCTCTTGAGGCGCCGGTGTCCTCGGCCCGATCGCCCGCAAAAACCTCAAGCACTCCCCGCGCGAGTCTGCTATATGTTTACACTAGTGGGCGACGGTGCACGGGTGACAACCAGCGCCTGCCGCTCGAAGTCCTTATGGGTGCTCACGACTTGTGGCTAAGAGATGAGAGTGCTCTTGCTACAACCTAGGCCGAGGCGCCGTCCCGGTTTTCGGGCCGGATTCCGGACCATGGCCGTGGTCGAGCCTCTAGGCCTGGAGATGGTGGCCGCTACCCTGGAGCCCGAGCACCGGGTGGAGTTGCTCGATATGCTCCCGGGAGCCGACTTGGGGGCCACTCTCGACCGTTTCGCCCCCGACGCCTGCGGCCTGAGTTGCTCCTTCACTGTGGACGTACCCGAGACGCTCCAGCTGGCCCACGCGGTCAAGAACCGGTATCCCGGGGCTTTCGTGTTCGTCGGAGGGCATCACGCCTCGCTTTCGCCCAGTGACTTCGCCGTGCCTTGGGTCGATGCCGTAGTGTTCGGTGAGGGGGAGTCGACCACTCCGGAGCTTCTCCGCGCGCTCGCCCGGGGTGACGAACTGGCCAGTGTCCCCGGGCTCATACTGAACACCGCCCATGGGCAACTGACCACCCCCACCCGGGCCATCATCCCCGATCTGGACTCGCTTCCCTTGCCCGCTCGGTCGTTTGCAAGCCGGTCGCTCAAGTCCTATCACCTGGGATTGCGGGGGGAGCTGAGCAGTCTGGAAACCTCCCGCGGTTGCCCCTACCGCTGCATGTTCTGCAGCGTGTGGCACTTCTACCAGTCCCAGGTGAGAGTCAAGAGCCCCGAGCGGGTACTAGCCGAGATCGAGACGATCGAGGGCCGGAACATCTTCGTCACGGACGATAACTTCTTGGCCAGCATCCCCCGAGCGGAACGGATTGCAGACTTGCTGTTGGAGCGCGGGATCAAGAAGCGCTTCATCTATCAGGCCCGCACTGACTCCATCGCCCGCCATCCCGAGACCATCGCCAAGCTGCGAGAGGCAGGCTTCGTCACCGTTTTTGTGGGCTTGGAGAAGATCGATACCGAGGGATTACGGAGTCTCCACAAAGGTAACTCCGCCGAGAACAACGAAGCGGCGCTACGGGTGCTTCGCAGAGCCGGGGTGAACGTGTTCGGCACCTTGATAGTCGACCCTGACTACGACGAGAGCGACTTCCGGCGGCTGCGCGACTACGTGCGCAGCCACGCTCTGGTCAATGCTTGGTTCACCATCCTCACTCCGCTGCCAGGGACCCTGCTTTACGACAAGGTGCGCGAGACCATCACCACCCGCAAGTGGGAGCTCTACGACCTGGCCCATGCCGTGGTGCCTACCCGGCTGGAGCTCGACCGCTTCTACACCGAATTCGCCCGGCTGTACAAGTCCACCTACTCGCCGCGGGCCATCGCTGGGTGGCTGTGGGAGTCGCTACAACGACGGGAGAGCCGAAAGACAGCTCGCTCGGTCTCCCCGGCCATACTCTGGCGCTGCCTAGAGACCTTCCGCTGCATGACCGACCCCCGCGAATACCTGGCCGCCCACTCCCAGCGCGAAGGCACTACTTGAACCGGCCCGGACGGGCGGGGCGACCGACCGGGGTCCAGGGCCGTAGCTAAGAGACTCGCAACCGTACAGACGCTTAGAAAACCCCACGGAGGCACAGCACCATGAAGGTCCTCATCGTCGGAGCCGGTCAGCAGGGACACGTCATCACCTGGAACTTGGCCCGCAACCCTATGGTCAGTGAGATCGTTCTCGCCGACTACGACGAGGCTCGCGCCCGACTGGTGGCCGAGCGCGTGGGTAGGGGAAAGGCTCGTCCCCTTTTCCTGGATGCTGCCGACACCGCAGCAGTCGCCCGCGCTGCAGCCCAGGCCAGGCTGCTCATTAACGCGGTCATCCCGGAGTTCAATCTGTCGCTCATGCAAGCTTGCCTGGCCGCCGGCGTCTCCTACCAGGACATGGCCTCCGGCCAGACCCGCACTCTGACCATCGACGAGGCCTATCTCGAACAGATGAAGTTGGCGCCCGACTTCGAGCGTAAGGGCCTCCTGGCTCTCCTTAGTACCGGGATGGATCCCGGGGTCACGAACACCCTGGCCGCCAACGGCTACGAAGACCTCGACCGCTGCTACGAGATCCGCATCAAGGACTACGCTCTCTTCGAGTCGCCGGTGCCTTTGCAGCTCTGGTCCCAGGAAACCTACTACACCGATTGCGCCCAGCCTCCGCTTCTCTTCGAGGACGGTCAGTTCAAGCGGGTAGAGATCTTCGGCCGCCGGGAGAAGTACGCCTTCCCAGCGCCTTTTGGCCTGGGCACCGTGGTCTGCCATGACCATGAGGAAGTGGCTACTCTTCCCCGTACGCTGCCTCGCCGGTGGGGCGAGAAAGGTCTCCGCTACGTCGACTTCAAGATGGGCGGACCCGAAGAGGCCTTGGATTGGGACAAGGCTCTGGTGGAATCGGGTATGGTAAGCAAGAACCCTGTGCGTCTAAAAGACGGCGCCCTGGTCCGGCCCATCGACGTGTTCGTCGCCACTCTGCCGCCCAACCCACCCTGGGAAGAGCTGGCCGAGCTCGCCCTTTCCGGCGCCATCGTCGACACCGGCGTCCTCACCGTGGACTGCTTCGGCGAACGCCAGGGGAAGCCGGCACAGATCGGCTACTCCGTATTCTCACCTGACATCAAACAGGTCAACGGATGGCTGCCAGGGGCGACTAGTGTGTCCTACGGCACGAGCACACCGGCATCCATCTACGCCGAGATGATCATGGAGGGGAGGATCACGGCGAGCGGAGTCCTCTGTCCCGAGGAGCTGCCGCGCGCCGTCCGGGATGCCTTCATCAGTGAGTGCGGCCGCCGCGGTATTGTGATCACCCGGTCAGAGACGGTGACGGTCAACTAAGTCACAGGCGCGGTCTTTCGCAAGTGTGGCAAGATCCCGAAGAGAATCGCTGAGAGTCCAGCCCCGGCTGCCCCCAACAGGAACGGAGCCCAGGGGCCGACAGAGTCCCACAGCACGCCCGCGAGCACACTGGCTAATAAGGTCGCGACTCCCGCAAGTGTGCCGAGCAGCCCTACCGAGGTCGCCCGCAAATGTACCGGCACCAAGTCGACAGCGAAAGCTTTGCCCACCCCGTCGGTGGCTGCCATGTAGAGCCCATAGATGGCGAAGAGCACTATCATCTGCCATAGACTGCGAGCAAGAGCAAAGCCGGCATAGACCGCGGCAAACACCACCATGCCCACCACCATCACCTGACGCCTGCCCCACCGGTCCGACAGACTGCCAAAAGGCAGACTCCACAATGCGTAGACGAAGTTGTAGAGGACGTAGACCAGCACTACCGCAGTCGAGGAGAGCCCTATCTGCTTGGCCCGGAGCAGCAGGAACACATCACTCGAATTGACCAGCACGAAGGGAAGCCACGCAGCCAGATAGACTTTGAACGGTCCAGGCAGTGTCGACCAGCGCAGACGCTGACGAGCCCCCTCCGAGGCGCTTCCTCCCGCCTCCGTCCCCTCGGCTGCGGCATCGCCCGCTTGCCCTGCTCGGACTTCATCGCCGACGCTGACGTCCTTCGACCGGCCTTCTCGCCGCCGTCTCCTTGGATCTGACACGGCCAGCACGCAGAAGGCCCCGATCAGTCCCGGAATGACCGCCAAGCCGATGACCAGCCGCAGATTGTGATCGAGCGCCAATAAGAGAGCCAGGGCCAGGAGCGGCCCCACCACCGCTCCCCCGGTATCCATGGCCCGGTGCCAACCGAAAGCGGCTCCCCTTACGTCCGCAGGCGCACTGTCAGCAAGAATGGCATCGCGAGGCGAGGTGCGGATGCCCTTGCCTGCCCGGTCTAGCACTCGCGCCGCCAAGACCAAGGGCCAAGCGTGTGCGAGCGCAATGACAGGCCTTACCGCCGCCGAGAGGAAGTAACCCCCGAAGGTCTGCTCGATCCGGCGACCGGTGCGGTCCGCGATACGTCCCGACACCGTCTTGAGAACGGCGGCCGTCGCTTCCGCCAGCCCTTCGATCACCCCGACCGCAGCGGCCGGCGCGCCCAGGGTGACGGTCAGAAACAAAGGCATGAGCGGATAAAGCATCTCCGAGGAGACGTCGGCGAAGAACGAGACCACGCCCAGGAGCAGTACGTTAGGAGTCAGGGCGCGCAGCCAGGCGCGACGGGTCGACGGGGAGGCGGCTTCCTCCCCCTCTGTCGAAAGGTCCAGTCGGGAGCGCTTCCAGTGAGGGTTCATGAGCCCCATGTTAGCGCGCAGCGCGCGCCGGGATCAGACCGCGAAGCCTACCTGAGCCCCTTCCCGGATGGCATCGACGATGCGGCCGGGCTCCCGGCAGCTGCCTATGACGTAGGCCTCTTCGGCCAGGCCCTCTAACTGCTTGACTAGAGCCTCGTTAGGACCCCAGTCCTGCACGCTCATCACGTTCTTGCCTTCCAGCAGATAGACCCGGCGGTCAGGCACCCTGATCTTAAGGCCGTTGTCCTTGACCTCCAGGTACTCCACCTCGGGCCACACGGTCACCCTCTTGAGCTTGAACCAAGGCCACAGATTGGCCAGGTCATCGTTGGTCATGCCGTCGCCAAGCTCGGCTTCCGGACCGTTGTGAGCGATGACCACTTGGCGCCCGCGCTTGACCAGAAACTCCGCCAGTTCGCAGCCTTGGTAGTTGCCCCCCATCACTACCACGGAATCGGCTACCGGCATCCACCACTTGGTGAGCTTGACCAACGTGGGCGGCGAGAAGAAGGTTAGAGCCCGCTTGAGCTGTCTGTGCAGCTTCTCGATCTTGACGAAGGTCGGTTTCTCCGCCCCAGGCAGCTCGATCTTGGTGTGGGCCGGGCCAGCGGCGATGATGAGCACATCGGGCTTCTCGGCCCGGACCAACGCCGCGTTCACCTCTTTCCCCAGACGGACGCTCACCTTCTCCTTGTCCAGCTGGCGTCTGAGATAGGCGACCAAGTCCACCAGGGGCTGGGTCTCGGTGTCCCGCACTACGGCGGCCAGCAGCACAAGTCCGCCCACCCGCGGTTCTTTGTCGTACACCGTCACCTGGTGACCACGGCTGGCCGCCACCCGTGCGGCCTCCATGCCAGCGGGGCCAGCCCCGACCACCATCACTTTCTTCTTGCGCTCCGCTGGCCGGAACTGGAATTCGGGGACGATCTCCCGACCCAAAGTGGCATTGACCCGGCACTCGAGCTTCTTGTTCTTGTTGCGGCAGTCAAAGCAGTGCATGCACCCAGTGCAAGGCCGGATATCATCCAGGCGACCCTCCCGGACCTTATTGGGCAGTTCAGGGTCGGCAAGCAGCCGCCGGGTCATCCCCACGAAATCCAAACGGCCCTCGCGCAGGGCCTTTTCGCCCAATTCGGGGTCGATCCAGCAGGCCGTCCACATGGGGACAGTAACCCCCTTGCGCTTTGCCCTTTCCACGAACGGGATGGTCGCACCCTTGCCTCCCATGCTCCAGTCCAGGTCCGGGGGCAGATCGAGTGGCGGCTCGGGATAAAGCAGACGGTCAGGCTGCTGCAGACCACCCCTGTGCCCGTAGCGCTCTGACCGGAAGTTGATGCCGTCGGCCACCGTGGCGATGAGCTTGGCCATCTCCGCCCCTTCTTCGGGAGCGGTGGCCAGGGGATGGTTGTATTCGGCGGCATTCATGATGACGTGGACCCCGAAGTCGGCCCCACACACTCACTTGATCTCGCTGATGATGCTACGGATGAAACGGGTGCGGTTCTCGTAGCTTTGGGGACCGTATTCGTCCTCGCGACGGTTCCAGATGCGAGAGAGGAAGGTGTTGCCCAGGTGACAGGTGGCGTGGTTGATCTCCACAGCATCGAAGCCGGCTCTCCGGGCTCGCAGCGCCAGCCTCCTTCAGCTTCTTGAAATCCTCGATTCCATTAAGCAGAGACTGGAGGCCCCAGAAGAAGGACCCCACAGGGATCGGCAGGAGGAGGATCCACCGGGGCGTGGCCAGAACGTCCTGGATCACCCTGCCTTTGATCAGGTAATCGACGGTGAGCAGGCCGCCGACGATGGCAATGACCCAGGTGATCCCTACTACCACGTAATCGATGACGATTCCCCACCTCTGCCGCGCCCGAGGAGAAACCCTGTCGGCGATGAGGTCGATGCGGATGTGCCGCCTTTGGCCCATCAACCAGGGTGCGCCCAGGAACGCCACCCACACCAAGGCATAGCTCGAGAGGTCGATCAGGGGGGCAAACGGTCTATTGAAGAGGTACCGGGAAAAGGTGGCGAAACACACCGCCAGTAGCAACACAAGAAGTATGCAGGCTGCCACTGCAGCTAGAAACCAGGAACAGGCCTTAACGGACTTGGCAAAGACCTTCACCGGTCCAGTTCTCCCACAAACGGTCCGACTGAAGCCCGCGTCGCTTTGCCTCGGTCGCAATCACGCGCTGTGCCCAAGAGCAAGCCCCTCCCTGTCAAACGTCCCCTCCTTGCCCTTCCCGGCGACCTAATAGGACAAGAATCTCGTTCTTAACAGCGGCTTAGCGCTCAATATGGCATGACCCTGCGGGAAGCTTCCACAGACTGCGCAGTGGCCGAGGGTTCGAGGGAGGACACGGTGGACCACCCCCGCGGGACAGGCCGGACGCCCTGCCGGCACCGATCAGGACCCTGCTAGGATGGGTATGGAGCCGCCACCACCAGACCTGGGAGGAGCCATCATGAGCCTCTACGATTACTTCCCCCATCCCCGTATCTCTTCTCGGCAAGCCCATCCCCCTCGGACTGTGCGCGAACATCACAAGGTCGGTTTTAACGGGACTCTCGCCAAATGGATAACCGAAGGCGTGGGAACCATGTGGTGCGCCTACGCTTTCGCGGCCCTCAGCCTCGTAGCCCTGCCTCAGGCCATCAAGGGCGGCGCGCTACCGATCGTCCAGTGGATCTCCCAGACCTTCCTGCAACTCGTCCTTCTCTCCGTGATCATGGTAGGCCAGCAGGTCATCAGCGCTGCCTCTGACGAACGCGCCGTGCAGACCTACCAGGACGCTGAGACCATCCTGCACGAGCAGCAGCAGGTCCAGGCCCACCTGGCAGCCCAGGATGCGCTCTTGGAAGAACTGGCCGCTCGACTGGATGTGAGCCTGGACTGCTCAGCCGACCTTCCCGGCAAGACGCCTCCGGAAGCCATGGGCCCCGAGAATTAGGTCCGGACCTGAATCTGCCTCAGGCCATCAAGGACATCCTTCCCTGGTTCGACCAGCAAGGTCATACCTCGGATGGCGACCACCCTGGCAATCTCGCCCTTGCCGAGCGGACCGTGGGAAGTGCGCAGCTCGGCCCTCCAGAGTTCGCCTCGCACTCTCACATATCCGGCAGGGTTCAGGCTGCTCGTGACGACCGCCTCCTGCCCCACGAGCTCGTCCAAGACGCCGGCGCAGGTCCCCACATAGGCCCTCCACACGATGGGGAAGAGGACTGCATCCTTTGCCACCCAGACAGCTACGATCACGCCCAGCAGCCAGGCCGGCAGTCCCAGGAAGAACCGGATGACCACCAGCGCCCCTGCCACCGCCGCCAGCTGGGCCAGATGGATCAGGACATATCGGACTGTGGCTTTGCGTTTGGACATCACGGCTTGGGCTTGGGCCTCACAGTCAGGTACCGCTGACTCTCAGCATGATGCACGCTGTCTGCCGCAGGGCGGGCGCGGCCACCAGTATCGACCCGCCTTCCGGTCTTCGGAACTATGATACGGCCCGGACGCCTCCGGAAGGGTCGTTCCGCGCTCCTGCCATCAGCTGGGTCTCGTTTGCGGGGACTTTGACATACCGCTCCCGCAGTACCCACACCGGAAGCCAGATCAACGCCTCGTCCGGATCCCCGACGCAGCACGCCTCGCCCAGGCAGAAATTGAGGCCGGTCAGGGCGGCCGCCAGGGCGTCAAGAGCATCGTGGTCGGTGCGGCCGGCCACACTCACCCCGTGTTTCTCTAACACCGCGACCCGCTGCTCTCGGCCCAGTCGGCTGCGCTTCGGGGCAGGTATCCCGTCCAACAAGGTGACGAAACTCCCGTGAGGGTAGACCTCGAGCACCGACCGGAGCGCCCCTGTCGCGCGCGGGTGCTGATAGCCGAGGACAATGAACATCTGGTGAAGAGCGAGACCTTGCTTGATCCAGTCACCGACGCGGGAGCTCCCTTGGGGGGGAACCTGGTAGAGCTGGATGTTGCGAATGCGCAGCTCGTGGTCGCACTCCCGACCCCGGTAAACCTCGCGGCCACCTCGGACGTCAACATGGAGCTCGCGACTGAGGGCGCAAGGAGCATCAATGGCTACTACCTCCGGCTGGAACTCCTCTACGCGCACCCTGATCTCGACCAGGTCTCGGGTGTCCGGCCAGAAGCCCCCTGTGGCCCCTTCCAGCCAGGCTAACGTGAGGGGCCGCCGGCCCGCGACATCGATGCCGACGACTCGCAAGTCTGTAGCCATCTACACCCTCCTGAAACATGGTGCCCGAGCCTCCGGACAGCCCAAACCTGGCACCAGAGGCCTGCCGACCCTGAGACCCGAGCCCAGCTCCAGCCTGACACCACAGGCCAGCAAGTCCTGCCCCTCCAGGCCTCCACCTGGACCCAGCGCTGGAGTCGGACCAGGAATACTGGCAGGTCCAGGCGCATACGTCGAGGGGGAGCAGGGAGGGTATGCGAGCGGCGACACCATGGCTCTTGGTTACGGGGAAGACTTTACATCAACGCGTTCCCCCCGCATTGACCCCGCGCCCCTCTTCCGCCACAATATCTTCGACAACCGGTCCTCCTCGCGAAAGGTGGCAGCATGAGAAAGCTCGCTGCGAACACCGGGGCGCTCGTGCTGCTCCTGGTCCTTTTTGTGGTCCCTTTAGTTTCCGGCGCCTGTAGCGACACGTCTTCCCCTGGGGCCTCGTCCCCGTCCAGCGCCGCTCAGACGACCCTCACCCCTACCTCGATCCCCAAAGCCTTAGCCGCTGACGGCTCGGCGACCCTCGGCGACCTCGCTACCACAGGCTTCGCCCTGGTCCTTCCCGCCGACGCCCTTCCCGCGACTGCTGAGGCCACGGCCAGCTGGGCCCCGGCCGCTTCCGCCCCTGCCATGAGCGGTGCCCAACTCCTGGGGGACGGCTATCAGGTGGATACCGGCGGCGAGGGCCGCCTCGACAACGCAGCTACCCTCACCGTTCGCTACGACCCGGTGACCACCCCCGATCCCTCGCTTCTCGCCCTCGGCTACCACGACGGCGCCGAGTGGACCTATGTGTTCGCCACCGCTTTCGACCCTGGGGCCGGCACCGTGACCTTCCCTCTCTATCACTTCTCCGCCTACTACCCCGCCCAGTTCAAGAACGAGCTGGAGGCCGCCAAGTACTACGCCGGGCAGATGGCAGCTCAGAAGGTCCTGGGCGAGAACGGAGGCGATCCCAAGGTGGCTTCCCGCATGCTGGCTGACCTGTTGGCCAGCAAGCTGGGCCTGGGCGAAGACGAGTTTGCCAAGCGCATGTTTGCCGACATCGCCGCCGACCAGGACCTCATCAAGATGTTCGACCAGTATATGCGGGAAGGTCGGACCGACGAGGGCTATTCGATGGTCATGTCCCACATGTGCAGGAGAGCCGCAAGCGAGCTGGAAAGCCTGAAAGGTGACCTTACCGGAACCGAGGAGAACCTCAGACGCATGCGCGACATCCTCAAGGTGGGTAACGCCGGCAGCAAGATCCTGGGTTTCCTCATGGAAGGGGATACCGATGCCGCCGGCAAGGAGCTCTTCGACCTCGTCACCGACTACACCGGGGTTCCGGGCAAAGTGGTCAAGTATACCCTCATGGGCATGCAGAACGCGCTCGATGTCTGGCGAGACGGCGAGGTAGAAAAGGCGTTTCGGGTCTATACCCAGGGTTCAACCGGTACCCTCTTCGGCTATGGCGCGGTGGACCCTGGGGACTTTGAGGCGGTATGGGACAACATGAAGGGAGCTTCCCGGCAGCTTTGCCTGGAGCGGATCCGCAAAGAGAACCAAGCCCGGCAACTCCTAGGGCTGCCCCCGCTAACCAGCAAGGAAGAGGATTTCTATCGGGAGAAGGTCAAGCAGGAGCTGAAGAGCGAATTCGAACGCCGCCTGGCCCTCAAGGACAAGGTCGAGGCCCAGAAGAAGAACCTGGAGCTCATCTTCGCCGAACTTGACGCGGCCAAGCTCTTCGAGAGCACCAACGTCTGGATCCGGAAGATCGATCCCGAGGAGACCCTGGAGTCCCGGCTCAACCGCTTCCATAAGCTGATCGAGCGCATCTTCCGGGACCTCAACGTACAGACGGTCTACTCGGGCGCCCAGTTGGGCCCCGTCACCGATGGCCGCATCAGCGCGAGCGAGATGGCGGTCATGGTGCGCGGCTACTTTGCCGCCAACACCCAGGCGGAAGCAGAGAAGTTCTTACAGGAGTACTATGTCCGGCTGCTCCCTCCCCGACAGGGCAACGTGACCTTCGCGAATGGGGAGATCTCGGACCCGCTCTCCCGATGGGAGGCCCAGCTTTTCAGCGGTTTCGTACTTCGAGGAACCGCGGGGGCTGACGGCATCGCCACGGGAATGCGCGCCTCGGCCTCGGTCGACTCGCCAGAGTACGCAGCGTCTGGACAAATGACCGTCTCCTACGATGCGCGCAACAACCAGCTCACGGGAACCTGCGCTTACGTGGTCCATGGGGACGACTACGACGGACCCATCCACCTGCCGGAATCCGATGCCACCGTCCACGCGTGGATGTCCGGGAACGCCCCGCGCTACCACAAGTACGAGTTCACGGGTACGGTCAGCGGCTACGTGGACGCCTCGGGAAGGGCCGTATTCACCCTCGAGGGCACGCTCACTACCACGATCATCAACGCCGCCCTCCAGAAGGACTACCACCATGTCTACCCGGACTGGGTCGAGAGCAAGGAGACCAAGGAGGTTAAGAGGACCGTCACCATCTTGCTGACTGCACCCTGGCTCTGAGACTGGAGATACCGCATTGTGCTCGTAGGCGAAGGCGAGCCCGCGGGGAGTGACAGGCGAAAGCTCCCAGTCCGTGGGGGAGCCTGTTAGCATTGGTCGAAGAGAGGCGAAGAGAGGGTAAGTAGCACCAGGGAGGGGGAGACCGGAATAGAGAAAGGCCCGGACCGCCGGGCCTTTTTCTCCTATGGTAGCGGGGGCCCGGCTTGAAACAACCACCGACATTGCCTTCCGGCTGGTGACTATCTAGAACGCGGAGTTCGGGGGCCGATCGGTGGCTAACTCTTCAGCACAGAATAGGCCGGGACGAACCGAGACGAGTCTCACGGCGCGCTACCGAGGTCACACGACTGCGATAATGGTGGTCTAAGGAGTTGGCGCACAAAGCTGCCAGGGAGGGGTGAGTGCTTTGTGAGGAAACACGGTTTTCGAGTGATCCTTACCGGGCTTCTTCTACTTGCCGCAGCCGTCGCCATCTTGGGCTGTACCGATCCAAGCACACTGCCCACCAACCTCCCCCTACCGGGAACCTACCTGCGAGACGGTATTCCAGCGCCGTTCGCGCTCGTTGGCGTTCAGGGAGGGTACCAATATCTTGGGAACGGTCGATTCGTACAGGACTCCAGCCGCGAGTTCTTCTGGCGCGACGGACATTATGTCAATGCCGATGGCAGCCCCATGGAGACGATAGACGGACAGCCGACAGCAGTAGCGGTGACCCATTACCCGTCGCCCTCTTTGGACGTCGGCCCTCGGCAGGGCGTGAGCCTCACTGTGGCCCTCAGCCAATGGGACTACATCGTCTGCGCCACGGTCAGAATCCGAAACGAAAGTGGCTCACCGTTCCGGTTCGCCAACAAGGACCTCCAACTGTACGTAAACGGCAGCCGCGATGAGCAGACAAACCCTGACCTGAAGCCCTTTGAGGTCCCCACCGGGACAAGCGCTGAGTTTCGTACGGACGTCTACTTCATGGTCGACCACTTCGACTCGGCGTCGGCCGGACTGGTCTACAAGTCGAGCGACCGGAAAAGTCGGGGCTTCATTGCCAGCGATGGGGCAGCTCCGTGAGCGACGGCTGTGCCGCGTTGTGGGTTAACCGTGAGCGGGGGTTCAAATCCCCCGCTCTGCACAAGCGGCCAACAGCCGCCCGGGCATCGCTTACCGCTCTCCCCAATACGGAGATGGCGCAGATTCAATTCGGGGTCTCATAGAAAAAGGCCTGGATTAACAGGCCTTTTTCTTTCCATTATAGCGGGGGCAGGATTTGAACCTGCGACCTTCGGGTTATGAGCCCGACGAGCTACCGAGCTGCTCCACCCCGCGCCGATTGGGCAAGTAAGTATAGCACAAGCTTCCGGCCGTGCAGCCCCAGCGTCGCCTCCGCGTCTCAAGCTCCCGGCCTCAGGCTCCCCGCCTCAGGCACCACCACTGCAAGATGACGGGCGCCAGACCCCAACCATTGTCTGAGGCAAGACGCCACCACTCCCGCCATCGTCTTCGCTGACGACTTCTAAGGGCAGCGCTATGCCCGATCTGCGACCTCGCCGGTAAGCCCTTTCCCAGTCGAGGTTCAGTCGGTCGCGCCCGGTCGAGGCAGGCAGTAAGCCTTCGCGGCCATCCTGCCGATACAAGAGCCAGGCAATGTGGAGAAAGGTGGTGTGCGCCAAACGATGTTCCCCTCGATCCCGCATAAGCTGTCCGAGCGGTGGCTCGCCCCCCTGGCCACCTGTTCAGAGAGCGCGCACCAGACGGCGACTCCAGCAAGCTCGCCGTTTCCGATATCTACTCCACAGCGCCGACCTGCCCCCCATGCGCCCAGCGGCCGAAGGCCGCTGGGCGCGGCCCATCTTCTAGCTGCTATGGCCGCCGCAATCGCCGCTCTGGGGACCTTGCTCTTGGTCCTCCTGGTGGCGACGCCGGTTTTCGCCACCCCCGCCGGGAGCGCCGGCTCCGGCGCTGACACCAGCACAACCACTATCACTTTGGCCGAACCGGCCAAGGCACAAGTCGACGCTCTCACGGCCAGAGCCGAGCTGATCCGGCGAGAGATCGAAGCCTTGGACACCGAACTCGAGAGACAGTCCGAGGAGTTCAATCGCCTGACCGTCGCTCTTGAAGACCTCAACGTGCAGATGGCCGCACTGCGACGGGAATTGCAGAGCGCAGAAGCTGAGCACGCGTATCGGCAGCGCCTTTTCAACGACCGCATCCGCGCGGTCTACAAGGCCGGCGGCCGAGACCAACTCCTGCAGCTCCTTCTCCTCTCGGAAAACGCGGGGGATCTCTATCAGCGCGTGCGTCTAGTGGCCAGCCTAGCCGAGCAGGACCGCCGCCTGATCGAAAACCTGCAGCGGAGCAAGGAGCGGCTTGACGTCTTGGTCGCGCAGATGGAGCAGAAGAAACGGCTCGAGGTCGTCCTACGCGACAGACTCAAGCAGCAGTCAGGCTCAGTCGATTCCCTGCTCGCTCGACGCCAGGCCATACTGGATGCCCTTGATGCCAAAGTGGCCGAGGTTTTCGAACGTGAGCGTATCCGCCAGCAGGAAGAGCAGAAACGACTCCAGGAGGCCATGGCCGCCCTGCTTGCCGCCGGGCAGACTTACACCGGTCCTCTTCCCGAGATCGACGACGCGGTTCTGAGGCAAGTGGTAGAGACCGCCGCTACCTACCTCGGTGTGCCCTATCTGTGGGGGGGAAGTCTTCCGTCTACGGGGATGGACTGCTCGGGCTTCACGCGCTGGGTTTACGCTCAGCACGGAGTCAGACTGCCCCACTACTCCCGCTACCAGGCCGAGATGGGGGCTCCTGTGGCTCGGGAGGAGATCCAACCGGGTGACCTGGTGGCCTTCGGGTCCCCGGTTTATCACGTAGGCATATACATCGGGAAAGACCTCTTCATACACGCCCCGCGCGCAGGCGACGTGATCAAGATCTCCCGGTTGAGCGCCCGGGGGGACCTAGCCGCCATCCGTCGGTTCGAGCTCAAGCCCAGGAACCGTCCTCCCCTAGTCAGGTAGACTGCTCCCCTCGTCGGGTAGAATGGCGGCATGACGCTCGCCATGATCATCATGATTGCCGGGGGCTGTGCCCTCATCTTGATCGGCTTCGGTCTGGTCATCTTCCGCTTGGGCAGGCTGGCCAAGCAGGCGCGCCAGCTGGGCATAACTTCGCTCAAAGACGTGGAGGAAATCGCGCGTCGAGTAGAAGCTCTGGGGCCGCGTCTGGTCGAAATAGAAAGAAAACAAGAAGTGGTGGCCGCAAGGCTTGCCAGCCTTGCGGCCACCACTGCCAAACTCAACTATCTCCGGGGCGAGGCACAGCGCTTCCTCGGCCCCCTCACCAAGCTCAAGTCCTAGCGTGGCTCACAGCGTCTGAGTGACAGTACTCGACAACCCAGTTTGGCAAGCAGCATCGCAGGGGCAAGCCCTGTTTTGCAGGCGGCCACCGCTTATCCGCTACCGCCCATCCGCCACCGCTCATCGGGCCGCCGCCACTTGCTAGACGGCCGCCGCTTGGTGGGTAGCGACCGTCTGTCAGACGGCCACCACTTCTTTGACTGCCGGTACCTGCTCCTTCAGGACCCTCTCCACACCCATGCGCAGCGTCATCTGCGACATCGGGCAGCTGCCACAAGCGCCCACCAGTCTGAGCTTGACCGTACCTGTGGCCTCATCCACGTCGATGAGCTCCACGTTCCCGCCGTCATTCTCCAGAGCGGGACGGATGAGGTCCAGCGCCTTTTCCACTTCTTCTCTCACGTTTGTCTCCTTGTCGTTACCTGCCCTTGTGGGTCGCGCACTTCCCGCCTTCGGATTACGCGCTTGTTCCCGGTAGACCTCAGACCTTGATTATGGTAGCCACACCCTGGCCGCCGCCCACGCACATCGTGGCCAGACCATAGGTACCGCCCTCTTGCTTCAAGGCGTGGATGAGGGTGATCAGGATGCGAGCTCCGGAGGCACCGATCGGGTGCCCCAGAGCGATGGCCCCGCCGTACGGATTCACCTTGGACATGTCAAGTCCCAGCTCTTTGGCCACCGCCCCGGCCTGAGCAGCAAACGCCTCGTTCGACTCGATGAAGTCCATCTGGCCCAAGGTCATGCCTGAGATCTGAAGTACCTTCTTGGTGGCGTAGTACGGGCCCATGCCCATGTACGCCGGGTCAAGAGCGGCAGTGGCATAGGCGACCACAGTGGCGAGCGGCTTGATGCCCCGCTGGTCGGCCCACTCCTTGGAGGCTACCACCATGGCTGCCCCAGCATCGTTGATGCCGGAGGCGTTGCCCGCGGTCACGGTGCCATCTTTCTTGAAGGCAGGTTTGAGCTTGGCCAGACCCTCCAGAGTGGTGTCGGGCCGAGGATGCTCGTCGGTATCGAAGATCTTGGGCTCGCCCTTCTTCTGCGGAATCTCCACCGGGACGATCTCGGCCTTGAACTTCCCCGCTGCGATGGCAGCAGCAGCCTTCATCTGGCTCTGATAACCGATCTCATCTTGCATCTCGCGGGTGATGCCGTACTTCTCGGCCACGTTCTCGGCGGTGAGACCCATATGATAGTCGCACATGGCGCACCAGAGACCATCCAGGATCATCAGGTCCTGCAGCACTCCGTCGCCCATGCGATACCCGGTGCGCGCCTTGGGGATGGCATAGGGAGCCATGCTCATGTTCTCCATGCCACCGGCCACGATCACGTCGGCCTCGCCGGCTTTGATCATATCGGCGGCGACGTGCAGCGACTTGACGCCGGAGGCACACACTAGATTGAGCGTCCAGGCTGGGATCTCCTGGGGGATACCCGCCTTGAGAGACGCTTGCCGGGCCGGGTTCTGACCTTGACCGCCCTGGAGAACATTGCCCATGATGACTTCTTGTACCTCGTTGGGCTGCACACCGGCTCGCTTGAGAGCCTCCGTGATGGCAATGGCACCAAGGTCACTTGCCGGGATCTCGCTCAGGCTGCCAAGAAAACGCCCGACCGGGGTACGGGCGGCGCTGAGGATCACAACCTCTCGTGACAAGGGGATTCTCCTTTCCTACGGCCCTTGCTGGCGCTAAGAGGGTCCCCCTCACCTCGTATGGCCCGCAAGGCCCTCTCCTTTACTTGCGGGAGAGAAGATACCATCCGATGCCGACATTGGCTGGATTCTTGGTTCTTCCCCAAGCCCTGGGTCACCCCGGGGCGCGCTGCCCCGCCTCGCTTCAGGTCCGTAGAACCCGCTCGCCTTCCCGAGTCCACTCAACGTCTATATATCCTCAGGATGCACGCCCGGCCACGGCCGGGGACCGGCAAGCGCCCGAGAAATGACGATGCCGTGGTCGTTGAGAAGCTTTGCCGTCTCGGCACTCATGGGCCAATACTCCTGGACCCGCTCACTGCCTACCCCGGTCCCAGGAGAGACATAGAGCACCGTCACCCGCAGTTCGCCATCTACGTCGTCAGCAAGTACCTGATAGCCCTGGGTGAGCCAGTTGAGCAGTCTCGTCTGCAGTTCTTGGAGCAGTAACGGGTCCATGGTGCTCCTTTCGTCGGCGAACCTTTCGTCGGCGCCCGTGTAGCCGGTGCGCAGTTGGTAGGCGACCCTCGGTCGCACCCCCGTTGGGTTCTGCTCTGGTCGCCTCCGAACTCCCACAGGCCAAGCTGACCGTCCGTTGTGTCGTTACTAGCTTTTCACCATTACCGACGACATCCAAACCCGCCTCTAGACTGCCTGGCCGGCCGTTCCTGCCGACACGAGCTCCCTACCGGTGCCCTTGGGTTCTAACTGCGCCGGCTGGCGCCACCCCGCGCTGAAAAGGAAGAAAAGAGCAGAAGTCGGCCCCAGATGAGCGAACACCTTGCTCAACTCGGCAGCCGCCTGTTCCAAGTCGCCGCGCGCCCCGATTCTCTCGACATAGGCATGGAAAGAACGTTCACGCGCGACGACCTCTTGAAAAAGGCCCGCGTTTCGGATCACAGCTTCGATCTTGCGCCGGTTACGGATGATGCCGGGGTCGGAGAGTAGACGGACGACCT
>CAKZRW010000019.1 GCA_937148845.1 uncultured Actinomycetes bacterium
GCGTGCGTGCGTGCGTGCGTGCGTGCGTGCGTGCGTGCGTGCGTGCGTGCGTGCGTGCGTGCGTGCGTGCGTGCGTGCGTAGGTGGGGGGTACCCCGCCCACATGGACTGGAAAAATTCGACCCCCCGGCATTTGTAGTAAACCCCCCACACCACGACCCCAAAAACAGTACGTGTAAAGTTAGCTCGATCCGATAACCCCCAAACCTCCGCATACCCGATCCTCTTGACACCCCCGTCACCCAAGGTGCTATATTCCCAGTATGGACAACCTACCTCTAAACCACACCAAGTGGAATGACCGGCTGGCCTTCGATGTCGCTCTGACTCTGGAAGGCAGTGGTGAAACGCTCCAAGAAATCATGGGGCGGCACAACATCACGGCCAACGACATCCTCGCCTTCAACGCCGACCCCATCTTCTTGAAGAAGGTGGAGCAGTACCGTGGCGAGATCAGGGACAAGGGCCTGACGTTCAAGCTCAAGGCGCGTGCGCAGGCTGAAGAACTCCTGACGACATCTTGGCTGTTGATCCACGACCCAGCCGTCTCCCCGGCTGTGAAGGCCGACCTGATCAAATCCACCGTGAAGTGGGCCGGTTTAGAGCCGAAGGATGCTGGCGCACAGGAGAATAATTCCGGTGGTGTGAAGATCACCATCAACCTCGGCCCAGACCCACGCGACGCCCGAACCATCGAAGCTACCACCATCGAGTCCGAAGATGCAACTGCCATCGAACATTGAAGAACTGTTCACCCAAACTTACGAGGGCTTCAAGGCCCTGAAGCTGCGCAGCGCCAGTGAGGCCATCACCGTGGAGAATGAACTCCGCCGGCAGGGTAAGTCGTACCGGGCGCACATTACCCGGTCCAAGAAGCGTGGTCGTGAGTTTGTTATTTTGCTGATAGGAGGCCCGGATGAAGTCCATGTACCGCAGCACGGATGACCTGATCCACGTGGTGCCACTGAACGATCTGCGGGAGCACGAGACAAGCATTGCCTGCTGGTGCCACCCGACGCCAGACGAGGAAGAACCGTGTGTCATCATCCACAACGCGCTCGACCAGCGTGAGAAGTACGAGTCTGGCGAACTCAGGGAGCACTGATGCCGCTTGACATCAACTACACACCCCCGCCCACCGGCAGGAAGTTCATGGCCTCGGACGCCAAGATGCGCGTCCTCATGGGGCCGGTCGGCTGTGTCGCAGGTGGTACCCTTATCCAAACTGAGGAGGGGGCCATCCCCATCGAGCGTATAGATCGGCCAGTGCGCGTTCTAAGTTGGAACGACAAGACGGGTCGATACCAGCTTTCTCCAAGTGGCGGTGCGTTCCCAAAAGGAAAGGACTATCTATACCGAGTGACAACGCTGCGAGGAGAATTTGTTGCAGCCGGATTTCACCGCGTGCTCTGCGCTGACCATAGCTATCAACCCGTTGAATCTCTACGCCCCGGTCAGTCCTTGCACCTATGTTCTTCGCCCCCTCTGGAGACCACATACGCGGCCCTGTCGCAGTCTGAGCCAGATGCTCACTGTTTGACGCAAACAGCCGTAGATTATCTGGCGCGTTATGCAGAGTCAGCCCGTCTACGTGGTCAACTACTTCTTCGGGAAGCAGATATCGACCCAGCTTTTGCTCCATCACCAGCCGGTGTTCGAAAATTACTTTCGTCTTTCGCCCAGACGGTTGCCGTGCGTATCGGTGGTCTTTGGGGGCGGCTACTAGGACGTAGCCATCATGGTCAACTCGCCGTCCAGACACAAACTGGTGGTTGCGTGATCCCGACTGAGCACCCTCTCCAAAACGCGGGAGGTCGAACTTCTTCATTACTTTCCGAACGTAGCGAGGGGAAAGCCCGACAAGCTCTGCGATCTCTACGGACGAGCGTTGCCCGTTGGAAAGTTCGATTATTCGCTGCGTGTTCGCGTTCATACAGAAACTCCGTGTCCGACGGGACCGTTGTATCCATAGAGCGTCTGCCTTTCAAGCAGGTGTATTGGGATATGCAGGTTCTCGATACCAACAACTATGTGACTGTGGATGGGACGGTTCACCACAACTCAGGCAAGAGCGTGACTTGTTCGTTCGAGATCGTGCGTCGTGCCTCCATGCAGGCACCCAACGCCAACGGCATCCGCAAGACCCGTGCAGCCGTCGTCCGTGAAACCGCTCGCCAGTTGCAGGACACGACCATCAAGACGTTCCTCGACTGGTTCCCACCGGGTGTGTGTGGCGAGTACCTGAAGACCACGAAGACCTACTTCTTCAAGGTGGGCGACGTGGAGTGCGAGATCATGTTCCGGGCGCTGGACGATGCCGATGACGTGGCGAACCTGAACTCGTTGGAATTGACCTTCGCGTGGTTCAACGAATGCCGCGACATCCACCCGGACATCGTGGATGCGATGAGTAAGCGGATCGGGCGGTACCCATCTGCAAAGGACGGCGGGCCGACGTGGTACGGCATGTGGGGCGACACCAACCCGCCGACGATGGACACGTGGTGGTACTACCAACTCGAACACCTCGATCCCAAAGATGGGGTGTCACCCAACAACAACGGGTGGGAGGTGTTCAAGCAGCCCTCGGGCCGCAGCCCTTACGCCGAGAACATCGAGAACCTGCCGGACGGGTACTACGATACGCAGGGTCGCTCGGAGGAGTACATCCGGGTCTACATCGACGGTGAGTACGGGCTGTCATCCGCAGGGATGCCGGTGTACAAGTACTTCCGACCAGACTACCACATGGCGAAGGAGCGCATCCGGCCTATTATCAACGGGGTGCGGCCCATCGTCATCGGCATGGACTTGGGTCTGACGCCTGCGGCTGTGATCGGGCAGCAAGACCCCCGTGGACGGGCGCTCATCCTCGACGAAGCGGTGAGCTTCGACATGGGCATCCAGCGGTTTGTCCGCACGGTGCTGCGCCCCCTGCTGTACGAACGCTTCCCCGGTGCCCCGGTCCTCATCGTCGTTGACCCCGCAGGGGTACAACGTGCCCAAACTGACGAGCGCAGCGCGGTGGACATCATCAAAGCTGAGGGGTTCAAGGTCATCCCGGCCAAGACCAACAACATCTCGGCCCGCATCAACGCCGTGGACGAGTACCTAATGCGGCAGGTGGACGGCGACCCGGCGTTCCTTGTCGATCCGCGCTGCACGCACCTCAAAGCGGCCATGATGGGCGGGTACCGCTTCAAACCCAAGGGCGAAGGCGACATCGACAAGAACAAGCACTCGCACGTGGCCGAAGCCTTGCAGTACCTGATGCTCCATTTGCATAACGCATCTGAGGGCGGTGTTATTCAACGACGGCGCGAGATCAAGCGTTTGCCTGCGGCGGGGTGGACGTGATATGATGTCGTCGCTGCTTCTTCAGCAGTTGTCACCTCCCTGCCCTCCCTCCGAGGGATTCAACCCCGTTGAGCTTTGCTCCGGGGTTTCTTTTTGTTCTGCCACGTGTATACTTCGTGGTAGAATCTTGCCGCAAGGAGGCTGATATGGCGACCAAACCCGCAACGGTGTACTCGACAAATCCCAAGATGGATCAGTCGGGCATCACCGCCAAACAACCCCGAACCGACTGGATGTCGGGCGAGAAGCTGCCTCCGAGCACTGTGACTGGCGGTATGCTGTACAAGAAGGGTGTCATGGAGCAGGAGAACTTCCGCAAGACGGAAGTCATTACCAGCCAGCCGATGCTCAAGAAAGCTGCCAAGATGGTCGCAGGTGGTATGTCTCCCTACGGCGCGATGGACGCGCTGGAGCAGACCAAGAAAGACCCGAACAACCGCTGCTCTGACTGGAAGTAACCGATGGCCGGACTGTCGTTCCTGCGAGTCGTCTCGAACTCTGATCTTGCAAGGCAAGAGCAGGAGGCGTCTGACCGTGCATTGCAGGAGCGTCAGAACCAGCCTGTGATCCTCGGCCTTGCAGCCTACCTGCGCCAGTGCTGGGATGCTGCCCGGATGGCAAAGAAGCCCATTGAGCAGAAGATGCTGCGTGCGTTGCGCCAGCGCAACGGTGAGTACGAGGCTGACAAGCTCAAACAGATTCGTGCGCAGGGCGGCTCCGAAATCTACATGATGATCACCGAGGTCAAGTGCCGCGCTGCGGAGTCTTGGCTGCGGGACATCCTGCTTGACAACGGCTCACCACCGTGGGACTTGCAAGCCACCCCCATCCCTGAACTGTCCCCAGCGCAGGCCAAGGAGGTGCAGAACGAGTTCGCACAGAAGGTGCTCAAGATGATCGAGGAAGTCGGTCAGGCACCGACCCCTGAGCAGATGTCCGAACTCAAGGAGATGGTGTCACAGGACTACCGTTTCCGCATTCTGCGCGAAGCACAGACCCGTGCCGACCGCATGAAGACCAAGATTCAAGACCAGTTTGCCCAAGGTGGCTGGGAGCAGGCGTTCAACGACTTCATCACCGATCTCGTCACCTACCCGGCAGCGTTCATCAAAGGCCCAATCGTGCGTCGTCAGCGCACCCTCGGTTGGAAGACCACCCCCACCGGCCAAACCATCGTCGAGCCGATTGAACGGCTCGGGCCGGAGTACGAGCGGGTCGATCCGTTCCGCATTTACCCCGAGCCGGGGATCACCAACATCAACGACGGCTACCTGTTCGAGCATCACAAGCTCACCCGCACGGCCCTGTCCGATCTGATCGGCGTGCCGGGGTACGACGAGGACGCCATCCGCAAGGTGCTGGAGATCGGCAACAGCCAGTCGTGGGTCAATGAGGACGTGGAGCTTCAGAAGGACGAGGAGGAGCGCAAGTACTACACCCACATGCGCCCGACCACCGAGTTCGACGCGCTGGAGTTCTGGGGCAAGGTCAGCGGCAAGATGCTGCGCGAGTGGGGCATGTCCGAGGACGAAGTACCCGACGAAGCCCGCGAGTACGATGCCAACGTCTGGATGGTGGGCAACTACGTCATCAAGGCAGTTCTCAACTACGACCCGCTGGGCGAGAAACCCTACGCCAAGACCTCGTTCATCAAGTACCCCGGTGCGTTCTGGGGTAAGGGTATTCCAGAGATCATCGAAGACTTGCAGAGCGTGTGCAACGCCGCTGCCCGCGCGCTGGTGAACAACATGGGTATCTCCAGCGGCCCGCAGGTTGAGGTCAACGTCGAGCGGCTACCCCCCAACGAAGACATCACGACACTTGCACCGTGGAAGATTTGGCAGACCATCAACGACCCCGTGGGTTCGAGCGCACCGGCCATTCGGTTCACGCAGCCGGATTCACGCGCCAGTGAGTTGATGGCTGTGTACGAGAAGTTCAGCCGACTGGCTGACGACCACTCTGGCATCCCGGCCTACGTCTACGGCGATCTGAATGTGCAGGGCGCTGGGCGCACGTCGTCCGGCCTGTCCATGCTCATGGGCGCGGCGGGCAAGGGCATCCGGCAGGTGGTCATGCACATCGACACAGATATTGTGAAGCCCATCGTCATGCGTCAGTTCGTGTACAACATGCGCTACGACGAAGACGAGTCCATCAAGGGCGACGTTGAGGTCATTGCCAAGGGCGCGATCAACCTCGCGGTCAAGGAAACCATCAACATTCGCCGTATCGAGTTCCTGAATGCAACCGCCAACCCGATTGATCTTGAGATCATCGGCAAGGAAGGACGCGCCACCATCCTTCGGGAAGTGGCGAAAGGGTTGCAGATGCCTGTGGAGGAAGTTGTCCCATCTCGGGAGAAGTCAGCTTACCAAGGTCGGATGCAAGCGCAAGCTATGGCTGTTACGATGCAGCAGCAAGCTCAGGGTGAAACGCCGACCCAGCCTGACGGAGCGCCCAAAGGTGGGATGGAAGCCAACACAGTCCAGAGTCGCGCAAGTGGGAGGGCTGCATGATCAAGCCTGATCCGCAAGTGACGAAGGCTCTGGCCGTTACCGTCCGTCAGCACCCGGAGCTTCTGGAGTGGCTGGAGGGCTGGTACCGGCACGAGCTTGAGACGCTTCCCAGCGCGATCAACCAACCGGCAGTGTTTCAGGGGCGCTGTCAGGTGTTGGGTGAACTGTACAGGTTCGCCAAAGAAGCCCCTGCCTTGGCGGCAAAGTTATGACGAAACTCGCCGTCTTTAATCACGCACACCGATAGGAGCGTTCAACATGGCACTTCCAGAGCAGATTCGCAAGCAGACCGAGGCGGTTCAGCAGTTGTATCAACAACTCAACCCGGACGACAACACAGGCACGGACAACGCTCCTGCCGATGGCACTGATCCGGCTGGTGATCCTGCGACCCAAAACAACGCCGACGGTACCTCTGCGCCGAAGACTGCTGCCCCCGTGTCGGGGAGTGAGCGCAGTACCGACACAGGAAACGTGCCGGGAGATGATCCCAACTCGGAGACGTATGCCCAGAAATGGCGCACGCTCCAAGGTATGTACAACGCTGAAGTCCCGCGTCTGCACCAGCAGAACCGCGAGTTGGCTCAGCGTTTGCAGCAGATGGAACAGTTGTTGGCTACGCTGTCTGCTCAGTCGCAAGCCTCTACAACGTCGGTATCACAGCAAGCCATCCAGCTTGTCACTGAGAAAGATGTTGAGGAATACGGCGAGTCGATTGACATGATGCGCAAGGTGTCCCGCGAGGAACTTATCCCCGTGGTCCAACGCCTTGCCGCCGTTGAGCAGGCGCTGCGGCAGATGCAGGTGAACGTGGTGCCGCAGGTGCAAGCCGTGGTCCAGCGCCAGCAGTTGAACGCCGAGCAACAGTTCTGGGCCGACCTTGCCGCACTGGTGCCGAACTTCCGTGAAGTGAACGGGAACCCGGATTTCCAGTCGTGGCTGCTGGAGGTCGATCCGCTGACTGGCATCACCCGCCAGACCTACCTTGACGACGCCCAACGTGCTTTGGACGCCCGCCGAGTTGCGAACTTTTTCCACACATGGCTTGAAAAGACTGGACAAGCCCTTGTTGCTCAATCCACTGGTCGTGTTGCTGGCTCCGAACTGGAGCGGCAGGTGGCACCCGGACGCTCAAAGAGCACCGGCACACCGGCTACCTCCAAAGGCAAGACGTACACACGTGACGATATTCGGACGTTTTTCGACGCCGTTCGTTCGGGTAAGTACAAAGGCCGGGAGCAGGAGCGCGACCGCATCGAACGCGACATCTTCACCGCACAGCGCGAAGGTCGCATCGTAGCCTGATTAAAGGAGTTTCATCATGTCTTTCCCTGTTGCATCCGGTCGCCCGAACTACTCGGGCAACTTCATCCCCGAAATCTGGAGCGGCAAGCTCATCGAGAACTTCTACGACGCCACTGTGCTCGCAGCGATCTCGAACACCGACTACGAGGGCGAGATTCGCCAGTTCGGTGACACTGTGAACATCCGCACCACGCCGGAGATCACCATCCGAGACTATGTGAAGGGTCAAACCCTGACCGTAGAGAATCCCGACAAGCCGAAGATTCAACTGGTCATCGACAAGGGCGAGTACTTCGCCTGCGTTGAGGACGATGTGGACAAGGTTCAGTCGGATATCAACCTGATGGATGCTTGGTCGAAGGACGCTTCCGAGCGTATGAAGATCAAGATCGACACCCGCGTGCTGACCGACCTGTTGCCCGACGTGGACGCCTTCAACAAGGGTGCTACCGCTGGCCGCATCTCCGGCTCGTTCGACCTCGGCACCGTTGCGTCCCCCCTGACCGTGACCAAGGACGGCGCTTCGAGCACCACTGCGGTTATCGATCTGCTAGTGGATATGGGTACCGTGCTGGACGAGGCCAATGTCCCTGAGCAAGACCGCTTCGTGGTCATCCCCGCCAAGATGGCTGGCCTGATCAAGAAGTCTGAACTGAAGGACGCTTCGCTGACTGGCGACGGCACCTCCATCGTTCGCAACGGTCGCCTCGGCATGATCGACCGCTTCACGGTGTATGTCAGCCATAACCTGAATCGTTCGGGTACCGGCGCGGCTACCAAGTACAGCATCATCGCTGGGCACAAGATGGGTCTCACCTTCGCGTCGCAGATGACGAACATGGAAACCCTCCGCAGCGAGACCACCTTCGGCAACATCATCCGTGGTCTGCAAGTCTACGGCTACAAGGTAATTAAGCCTGAAGCGTTGGCCACTGCTGTGGTCACGCTGGCTTGATGAACTGGGGGGCTTCGGCCCCCCTTCGCAATTCGCTTGAAAGGATACCGAAATGGCTACCTACACCGACTCTCTGGGCTTTGACAAAGGCTCTGCTGCTGTGCCTGCCAAGGGCACCAACCGTTCTTCCGTCGTCTCCGTCGTTCTGGACTTCCCCAAGATCATCGCTGCACGCGCTGCTGCTGGTGCCCCCGCACTGGCCGCAAACGACGTACTCGAAGTTCTGCCTGTCCCGGCTGGCACCGTCGTTCGCAACGTCGGTCTGCAAGTCCATAAGACTGCTACGTCTGGCACCATTAGCATCGGTGATGGCTCGGCTCCCGCTGGCTATCTGGCCGCACAAGCTGTGTCGTCCACCGGCGTGTTTGGTGGCGTCCCGGTGCTGAACGCTGGTGCATTCGCCCCGCCCCTGAGCGGTGGCAAGCTGTACTCGAATGTGGACACAATCGATATCACCATCGGTACCGCTGTTCCTAGCACCGCTGTGGTTCGAGTCTTCGCAGAACTGGTTGACGTTACCCAGTAAGGGGCGATGTAGACTGACAGGGGCTTCGGCCCCTGTCTTCAAGGAGATCACGGATGCCGACCAACCTCACTGGCTCCACTATTGCCAGCACATTCGGTCAACTGCTCCACGTTGACGGTGGTCCGACCGCGACTGAGAAGCCGGTCTACAGCGGTACTGGGGTTGTTACCGCGTTCAAGCTCGGTACCATTTCGGCTTCGGTCGGCAACGTACAGTTGACTGGCAACACGATCCGCACGCTGGACACCAACGGGGACCTCAACCTGTCGCCCAACGGCACGGGTTCGGTCGTTATGTCCAAGGTCGCCATAACGGGCGGCTCCATCACCAACATCACTGACCTCGCCATTGCAGACGGCGGCACGGGGGCTTCGACGGCGGCTGGTGCCCGCACCAATCTCGGCCTCGGCACGATGGCTACGCAAAACTCGAACAACGTCGTCATCACGGGGGGTACGATCACCAACGTCGCACTCACCGGCTCGTTTTCCGGTATGACGCTGGTCAAGGCTACGACATTGGCGACCAGCGCGACGGCGGCAGGCTGCAACTTGAACGGCAACACGCTGGCCGCAGACGGCACCGACACCAACATCGACATCAACATCACGCCCAAAGGCACGGGTGAGGTCAATATCACCAACATCGACGTAATCAGCGGCAAGGTACCGTTCAACACGATTACGAACCGGGCCTACGGTCAGTTCTTCTCCACGCAGGATCAGACTGCTGCGGCGAACACAGCGACGGCTGTGACGTTCAACAACTCGGGTGCCATGAACACCGGCATCACGGTAGCGTCCAACAGCCGGATTACGTTCGCCGCCGCAGGCGACTACGATGTTTACTTCAGCACCCAGTTACTCAACGCCGGGACCGCCAACTGCAAGGTGACGTTCTGGCTTAGGCGCAATGGCACCGACATACCCAACTCCGCGACCTGGATTGTCGTGCCCGCCAGCGGCGCGGGCGGTACCGGCTTCTTTACTTTCAACACGGTTGTGCGTGTCACGGCGGGGCAGTACGTTGAGGTGTACTGGGCGACCGAGAGTGCCGACGTGTCGCTCAACTATGAAGCGGCGCAGACGACTCCTTTTGTCTGTCCTGCGATCCCGTCGGCAGTGCTGACGGCCAACCGGATTGGATGATCATGACTACCAACCACTGAGGAAGCTGAACAAATGAGCAAGATGTACATTCGAGTCAAGAAGGACGGGTTCCTGTACGACTACAACGAGATTCTGGCGAAGAACCCCGGTTGCGAGGTGATCACCGAGCAGGAAGCCTTTCCCGAGCGTTTTGTTCCTGCGCATGTCGCTGATCGCGTGGAAACACCGGAAAACCACAAACGCGCTACCAAGCGCAAAGCGGCGCTCGACCTGTCAACTGCTGACATTCCTGAAGCCCCACCGTATACTTCTCCTGAGTTGGCCGCTGAAGCTTCCAAAGGACTGCCCGCATGACACCCAACGAAGTCATCACCGAAGCGCGTCGTCTGATTCAGGACACCAAGACGCCGTATCGTTACAGCGATGCGGTGATGCTGGGCTTCGTCAATCAGACGCTCAAGCGCATGGTGTTGCTTCGTCCTGATCTGTTCGCCGTCATCGGAGACATCCCTACAACGGCGGATACGGTGCTTCAGACCTGCCCCGCAGACTCGACACGGCTGATCGAAATCTTCCAAGTCAAGGGCGGCGATGCTGTCACCGAAGTCAACCGCGAGACACTGGATCGCACGACCCCAAGCTGGCAGCGCGAAGCACCCGGCCAGCCTGTGAACTTCATGCGCCACGTGCGCAACCCCAACAGGTTCTTCGTGTACCCCCGACCCACTGCCGGGGTTGTGCTTGTTGGGGAGTACGCCCAGACGCCACCTGACTACACGCTGGATCAGGAGATCGTCCACCCCACCGACGCCTACTTCCCGGTTGTCGTGGACGGCGTGGTGTTCTTGGCCGAGTCCATCGACAACGAGCATGTGAACTCTGGCCGCGCCAAGCTGTTCCAAGACTCGTTCGTTCAGGCACTGGGCGTCAATCTTCAGTCCCGCGTCGTCACGGACACCGAAGCTGGTGGAATGAGTCCCAAGGAGGTGATCTGACATGGCCGACCGTACCTTCGCCTCCCTCGTGCCCCGTGTGCAGGCTTCTGTACCGGGGTGCCCGCACGCTACCATCGTGCAGTACATCCGCGACGCGGCCATTCGCACGTGTGAGCGCACGTTGTACTGGCGTTATCAAGTCCCGCTGTTCAACCTTCAGCCCGGTGTCAGCGAGTACGCCTACGACAAACCGGCTAACACTGACGTGCATGCGGTGTTCGAGGCTGTGGTCAACGGGCGTCCATTGAAGCGATTGACGATGGAAAAAGCTATCGAGTTGTACCCGCAGTGGGCGGACTTGTTCAGCGGCGTGAACCCACAAGCGGTTTGGGCTGGCAATTACGGCGGTCAGTTCAACAGTATGCAGTACAACGAAGAAGAGTACAATGGTGGCACGGGGTCGCTTACGCTTCCGGCTGATGCTTTGGCTGACGGCTCAACGCCGCAGGCGATTACCCAGATCAACGCAGATCGGTATGTGATTCTTCCGCTGCCTGATGCCGAGCGTACTTACCAGTGCCGCATGTTCGTGGCGCTCAAACCCAAGCGCAATGCAACAGGTATGGAGGAGTTCATTTTTGATGAACTCGAAGAGGTCATTATGCACGGCGCTTTGCAGCATCTCCTAGTGTTGCCGGATCAGGCGTGGTCGGACCGTGAGCTTGCTGCATATCATGCCAAGCAGTACGTATTTCAGATTGCAGAACGGCGTGCCCGCGCCAACCTTGGAAATGCCCGTGGACTCATGCGGGTGCGTATGCAACCTTTTGGAGCCTAACTATGCCTGTCGTCCTCAAGAATAACGCCTTCGGGTTTTTGCATTCCGCAATTAGCAACTCTGACACGACGGCGGTACTCACAACAGGTACCGGGGCGAACTTCCCAACGCTGTCTTCCGGCGAGTATTTCTACGCGACGATCTCACCGATTGCTGGGGCGTCGGAGATCGTCAAGGTCACGGCCCGGAGCGGTGATCTGCTTACGATTGTCCGCGCACAGGAGGGTACGTCTGCACTGTCGTTTCCTGCCGGGAGCCGGATCGAGTTGCGTGTGACTGCGCGGTCCGTTCTCGACGCAATCGACGACAAGGTGGCGACCAAAGATCAGGCATCTGAAATTGCCTTCACCCCCGTGGGCGGGATTTCATCTACAAATGTCCAGGCCGCACTTGCGGAAGTTGACTCCGAAAAAGTTGCGTTCACTCAGCTTGCCGCCAACAGCGGCGCTGCGCTGGTCGGCTATCTCCCCGCAGGCACCGGCGCTGTCACCCGCACTGTGCAGGATAAGATGCGTGAGTGGGTGAGCGTCAAGGACTTTGGTGCTGTCGGGGATGGAGTGACGGATGACACGGCGGCCATCAATGCCGCTTCTTTGGCCGCTATCGGTAAAGCGTTGTATTTCCCGAGCGGAGTTTATCTGGTTTCAGACGCAATCAATATCCAATCCAACACCTTGTATTTTGGAGACGGCGCGGGGTCAGTTATCAAGTCCGTGACGCTTGCTAGTGGTGGTGTGGTGAATGGACAAAGACAGTTTTCTGCACAAGGCAAAACTGGATTTTCGATTTTGAATCTGAAATTCGATTGCTCTGGGATCACAACATTCTTGGCTGGTGTTCGGGCGATTTCGCTGATCGACTCAAGCAACTACACCATCTCAAACTGCTGGTTCAAGACCCCAGGCGCTGCCGTAGCCTCAATTGGGTGTTCATACTACGAAGTCAGCAATAACTACATCGAAATCAGTTCAACAGATTCTGTTGCGTACCACGACGGGGTGATCGACCAGTGGGAAGGTAGTCATCACTTCAACATAACAGGCAATATCATCGAAGGCGCGGGTATTGGCATATATGGTATCCTGATGACCGGAACAACTACGAGTAATATCGCGGCACCATGTCATGACTTCCACGTTTCTAACAACAGTATCAATTCCGTAAAACATGTAGGTATTTGGTGTAACGGAAGAAGCGGAGTAAACTATAACTTTACCATATCAAACAACATCGTCGATACCGTGTCACACTATTACGGCATAGCGGTATCGGATGCCAGAAACTTTTCTGTCACCGGGAACGTGACAAAAAATACCGCGTATAACGGGATTGCGTTGTATAAAGAAGCGGGTCACGGGATTACGTCTTGTCACAATGGCACCGTCAACAGCAACGTCGTAATAGATGCGAATGTTTTACTCAGTGGGTCGTTAGGCATCGGGGCTGCGATAAGGGTGGATGATCAATCGTCCGGAATAACCATTTCCAGTAACCGCGTATCTGGAACGACGCATACGTATGCGATATTTCTTGGTGCCGGAACTACGAACAACGAGGTGATTGGCTATAACTATTCGACCGGGACGATGGGCGTGGTTTATAACCCCGCTGGTGCGACAAACACAACCCCAGGCGGGAGTATCTATACACCAACGTTGACTGCGGTCACCAACGTGGCGTCTTATATCACACACCCCTGTCAATTTCGGCGGGATGGTAATGTGGTGACTGTGAGAGGAAAATTTTTTGTCACGCCAGCGACATCGGGGATTCTAACGGAACTTAGGATATCCCTACCAATAGCCTCAGATTTTACAAACGAACAATTCGATGTAATAGGATTGGGGAATTCAACTTACGGTTTGGTATATGTTATAACTGCGGACACCAGCAACAACGCCGCGATACTTCGCTTCCGATCTACTAACACAGTTGCAAATGACGTTTATTTCATTTTTCAATACATAATCAAATGACAAAGATGGATTGGATCAGACTTGAACGCGCCGCACCACTTATCGCAACTTTGTCCATTTACACATCCCCACAAAGTGGGGCTTTCCGAAGTTCAGCGCACGGTTGCCGGGCGTCTATAGAGGTTGATACGTGGCCATGAATAAAACACATTTCGAGCACATTGTTTACGCCGCCCTGATGCAGTTGCCGTTCGGGTTGTTTGGCTATTGGTGGCTAGGCGCTGCGTTTGCGATTGGCTTTTTCGTGGGGCGCGAGCACGCGCAGGTAGAGGAGCGCTACATAAAAGCCAATGGCGGGGTTCGAGCGAATGCTAAGTGGCCTGAGTTTGGGGCACTACAACCAAAGCTGTGGAACATTGACAGTGTGTTGGATTTCGTCGTGCCTGCGGTTTGCGTTGTGCTGATGGCCGCGTACTCTGATGAGGTTATTGGCGCGTTACAAACGTTGGTTTTCTAAAGGTGTTACCAAATGGCCGATTCTGATGATCTGCACTCCATCGCAAAGGAAGCCGACGCGGTCGTTCGCATCGAACGAATAACGCACCATATCCAGCGCATACGCGAGGATCAACACGCTATGCGAACGGCGATCGAGAAGATGAGCGAAGCGGTAACACGGCTGGCGCTGGTCGAGGAGCGCCAAGCGGCGGCGGCTAGTGCAATCGACCGACTAGCACAGGCACTAGAAAGGCTCGATGAGCGCTTGCGTCGCCTGGAAGTGGCTGAGCCGATGCAAGCCAAAGCGGCGGAGTGGGTGCAGTCGGTCTTGTGGGCGTTAGCTGCCGCAGCGGCTATGTTTGTGGCAAGTAAAGCTGGGCTATTCTGATGCGACTTTCCGCACGCCGCTAGTGTACTTTGGAGGTCAAG
>CAKZRW010000020.1 GCA_937148845.1 uncultured Actinomycetes bacterium
GGCAGGGGCAGGGGCAGGGGCAGGGGCCGCAGCGGCTTTGGATGCGCCGAAACCACGCTTGGGCGCAGCAGCCTGTGTGGGTGCAGGGGCAGGTGCAGGTTCCGCAACGGGTGCCGCTGCTGTGACAGCGGGTTTCGGCGCAACTGGTGCAGGGGCGGGTGCATTGGCAATCTGCGACACAGCCACTGGCGTCCTAGGGATTTCCCCGGTAATCTCCTTGACTCGCTCCAAGCCAAACAGACCGTCAACAACTTGCTGGGTGTCGGCATCAAGGAAGCCACCGAACGTGAACTTCAGCTTGGGGAACGACGCATCGGTGTCGAAGGATACACGAGTCTTGACGATCTCGGGCGGGATGCCACGAACAGACAGCTCCTTCTGGTACTGGTTCAGACCCTTGAGCGCAGCCGGGGTGACGGACAGCAGGTAGATCGGGCCGCTAGGGTCATCCGCAGCCACCACAGCCAGTCGCTTCTGGTCGGCGCAAGCCTTGATCTGCTGACCTTGGGGGGTCACTTTGGAACCCCATGCGTTTTGCGGGCAGGACGCACACAGATCGTTCTGTGGGGCAGTGGCTTCAGGGTCAGGGCTGATACCATCCAACGAGAAGCAGTCGGGTACTTGCGGCTCAGAGTCGGGCGTCCACTGCTTGGCGTACCAAGTCTTAGACAGGCGGGGGTTGGCACCAACGATCACCACGTCGATGGTGGTGGAGTCCAGCACAGTCTCAGTGTCACCCTCGACGATGCGGAATCGAGCGCCCTTGATGCTGATGCGTGGGAACGAGTTGCCAGAGGGCAAGCCTCCAGTCAGGGACTGTGCCAGCGCAGATGGAACACCAATGCGGGCAGCGAGGTGGGCGGGGACTTGAATGTTCATGGGGACGATGTTGCTCATCTTGAGACTCCTTGGGTTAGATGCGAGATTGTGTGGCGACGGGGCCACGGGCTTGGGTCGCTTGGTACTGACGAACTGCTGCTTGTTTCTCCTTCTCAAACATGTCGGACTGCACGCCCAACTTGTCCTTCACTGCCGACGAAACGATGTGATCTGCGATGGCTTGGTGGTCAGCGCAGTAGACGAAGCCGGGGTTGCGGTTACCAAAGAAGTCGTTGTGCCGGTTCATGGTTCGCACCACGAAGCCGTTGTTGATCTGGAACACGATGAACGCAACACCAGAGTCCATCATCATGTCGCCCAGTCGGCTAGGTTGTACTACTTCCTTAGATTGTTCTCCTAGTCCTTCGTGGACAGCTTTTGCTAGCCAGCGTTTGAACGCTTTGATCATTGTCAGTCCTCGCTCTTAGCACCGGGTTTGCGAATGTTCACCTCCAGCTTGGTGCCGTATGTAATGCCGGGAGGAACCGCCTTGTTGGCCTCGATGTAGCCACGCACGGCGATCTTGCTGACACGCTTCTCCAGCATGTCGTAGGCTTCGTTTTCGCGGACGAAGCTCAGTACTGCGTCCCAGTCGGCTACGTTCGCGTAGTCCGTGGTGGTAAGGAACGCCGTCCCGTAGTCCGACTTGAAACTGGTCAGCCCCTGCGCATCCATCTGCGCCTTGAGGTATGCCTCCAGCTTCTCCATCTTGGCCTTCAGGTCAGCAACACGTTCCTTGGTCTCTACCTCGATGGCAGCTTTCTGGTCGCGCAGCTTCATGTAAGTACGGATCACATCGCCCAAGTTTGGGGTTGTACTCATAGTCATCACCTCTGTGTTTGCTCTTTGATCAGGTCGAGCAGCAAGCCTTGCAGCTTCTGCTTGTTCTTCAGTCGCTCGTACATCTTGTGCTCCAAGTCCGTGGCCTCGATGTGGATCACGTTGGACACGCGCTTCTTGCCAATCCGTTCAATGCGACCGTTCGCTTGCACGTAGACCTCGTTGCTGTTGATCGGCCCGTACCAGATAATCGTCGAGGCGGTGGTCAGTGTCAGACCGTGTGCCATCGTGCCGGGGTGGGCAATCAAAACGTGGGGGTCAGTGCCATATTGGAAGTCGTGGAATACCTTGTTGCGTTGTGTACTGGACACCTCGCCGTTGACGACTCCAACACTCCAGTGTTTGCTCAGTTCTTTCTCCAGCAAGTGCAGTGTGCCTGTCAGTGGTACGAACAGAATCACCTTCTCACCTGCTTCCTCGATAACCTCCTTCACTAAGTTGATCCGTGGTGAGCAGTCGATCTCGATGTTCTGACCGTCGTCGCCATACGCCACGCCGCAGGCGACCTGCACCAGTTTCTGAATCTTCACAGCCTCGTTGACCGCAGTGATGGTTCCACCACGAGCCGTGTCTTGGCTCACCTCGGTCACGAAGTGACGCAGCATCTGCGTGTAGTGCTTCTTCTGCTCCGCAGTGAGTTCCACCTGCCGGGTCTGGATGATCGTCTCAGGCAAGTCAAAGCACTCGTCGCGTGTGAATCGCACAGCAGGTTGCAGGATGTGCTTCACGATGTCCACTGCCTCGGGGCGTGGCACGAACTTCCACTGGCCGATCTTCATCATTACCTGCTCACGGAAAGCCGTGAACGTCTTGGTGAGGTGGGGCGAACCCACCAGCTTCGCCAGTGCCCACGCATCCGTGGGGGCGTTGGGAGTGGGCGTCCCAGTCATCAGCCACAGCCGTACATGCGGGTTGTTGTCGATCCACTTGCGGAAAATCTTGAACCGCTGGGTCGATGGGTTGCGCAGCACTGCCGCTTCGTCCACGATGACCAGATCAAACATACCGTGACACTCGTCCTTGATGATTGGGAACCCGTCGTGGTTGATGATGTAGAAGTCAGCCTCGGTGCGCAGCAGCTTCAGGCGTTTCTCAGCGGTGCCATGCAGCACCACGAAGCGGCGATGGACCAGCCCGGTGAAGATGCCGTCGCCCCACACACGCTCCAACGTACTGAGCGGTGACAGGATCAACACCTTCTTGACCTTCTTGGTCTTGATCAGGTAGTCCGCAGCCCACAGCGCGGACTGGGTTTTGCCTGTACCGATTTCGTTGAGCACCAGACAGCGATGGTTCAGCGTCAGGAACGCCGCAGTCTCGCGCTGGTGGTCGAACGGGGTGTGCTGCCCCGGCCAGTCGTAGTAGTGGAGGATGGGCGATGGTGCCTTGATGCCGAGGTTGCGAAGCACCTTGACCTCATCTAGTCGATGTGGTGTCACCACGATCTGGGTGCCCCGTACCTCCAGTGACTTGGCCGTGGGGATGGAGTCCAGCACCCGGTTCGGGTTGTTCAGCTTCAGTGCGAGGGCTTTGGCCTTCTCCACTACCAACATGTCACATCACCTTGTCTTGTATGTATCGTTCCAGTTCAGCGCATGATCCCTCGTCGAACACGAGGAACCAACGCCCACCAGCCGCTTGAATCTCCTTGCCACAGCGGACTTGCAACTCGGTGGGCTTCTTGGTCTTGTCTGCCTTGACCTCGATACCCACAAAGCCACCGTCCACGATGGTGATGATGTCGGGGATTCCGGCGCGACCCATGCCATTCGCTGCGGGGAAGAAGTACCAGAGCTTGTACTTCTTCAGAACCTCCGTCACCATCCGTTTGGTCTTGCCTTCCGGTGTCAGTGCGCTCATTATAGCACTCCTCTTTACGTTGCTGTCAAGTATTTTTGTAAGGTCAAACCCTAGCATAGTCACAGTCGTGACGGCAGGGGCAGTAGCGGCACAGCCCGGACGGGCGGGCAGGCCAGTTGCCATGCTCGTAGGCGTCGTGGATGCGCTGGATACGCTTCATGATCTCGGCCCAGACCGCGTTCACGTTGCTGCGGTTGTACTGGTTCGTGTCCATCTCCATCGTCTTGAGCCATACGAGTGAGGTCTTGACTCGCTGCACCTCGGGGAAGTGCTTGAACACCTGCGCCGCGAATATCTGCATCTGGAACTGGTCGGCGTTGCGCCTGCCCGTCTTCCAGTCCATGACCACAGCGTCGTTGCCGACGATGACAAGAACGTCAAGTTTACTGCGCAGCCATGCGTCAGCATCCCACCAACCTGTTGGTGTAAGGTTGTCGTTGAGTACGAGTTCCTTCTCGATGTACAGTTCGCCCTGCCGCGCCAGCTTCTCCACGGATTGACAGAGTGGTTCGTACTGGGCTGCCTCGGTCGGCAACCCTGACCCTTTCAGTCGGTTTTCAAGGAGCGCATGAATACGTTCACCGTACTTTGACGCTTCGCCGCCCTCATCGTCCACCTCCTTCGTGATACGTTGGCGGTAGTAGCGCAGGGGGCAGTTCTCGAACAATTTGATCGACGAGTAGGAGTGGCTCAGGCGCACGGCAGTGTGCCCCGCAGGGACTGCCTGCGAGGGATTTGTAAAGTTGGAGTCCCCAGTATACAGTACTAGGTCATGCGGTTCAACGCGTCGAACTTGGCAAGTTCCAAAGTTGCCACAAGCTGCATCAGGTCAGTAATGCCCGACGAGAGCCGATGGTAGTCATCGCCAATCTTGGCGAGGACGAACACTTCGGACGCGTCCGGGTTGTCCCTCACCATCCGCAACGCTTCCTCCAACGTGTTGATGGTTTCTTGGTTACGCGGTTCACGCTTGATTTCAGTTACGGTAGCCATCTCAGGTATCTCCATAGTTCGCAGCCACACCGGATTCACATGCAACCGGCAGGTCTGGTGCCCACTTGGGCGGGGTGGACATGATCTCTTCGAGCTTGGCTTGCGCTGCCAGCGCGGCGCTCTCGGGGACGCAGATGATGATCTCGTCGTGGACTTGGAAGGCCACCTTGAAGTGCTTGCCAGCCTCGACCATCTGCTCACGGATCACCAATGCAGCAAGAGCTTGCACACAGTTATGCACAATGAACGGACCGTTATCGCCACGAACTACGAACCGTTGTCTTGGTCCTGCGTTGAGGATGTCAAAGACAGGCCGTGCTTGAGTCGGTAGTACAGGGTTGATCTGGGTATCCCAGTCTGCGCACTGAGCGCCGGTACATCCACTCTGCGCTCGGTGTTGCGCTTGTTCGTGGTGTTGGTCCTGCGCGTGGTCCACTCGCAGTTGATAGCGGTCAACATGCCGAAGGTTTGGTCTGTAAGGTTCGGGGTTCTGTGATGCAGCTTGCCATCCGGTATTTGTCAGTACCTCGTGGTCTGGGGTCATCCACACGCCATCAATGGTGATACAGTCTTGGACAGATTTGAACACTGTCCCACCGTGGCGAACGAACTCCACTCCGTCATGCACCATGTCTGCCGACTGCACGTTCTCTATAGGAACCCAGCCTCGGTTGGTCAGCACCTCCGTCCCTGCGGCGATGCAGTTTTCCGTCACCTTGCCGCCGTAGACGCGAGTCCATGCGATGTCGTCAGCCGGTGCGCCAGTGAGCACTCGATCCTTGAGCGCCTTCTGGTAGGTGCGGGCATCCGAGATGTACATGAACCCATTGGCCGTCTCGCGCAGCGCCGGGTACTGGATGTAGAACCCGTTTGGCAAGCGGATACCCTTGGGGTCGTAGCGAACCTGCGGGTGCAGCGCATTGCTGCCACCGTACAACATGTCCTTCAGTGCGTTGCCGCACTTCTGCCAAAACTGTACGATCTTCCAGTTCTTCTGTCGGTAGAGGCGGACGATCCGCTCTGCCTCGTTGATGTCGATCACCACGTTGATGCCGCCTTGGCCGATCTCCAGAGTGCGTCGGAACTTCTCTGCGCCCATGCCGTAGCCCAGACCCAGAACGCAGTTGTGGACAACGAGCGGGCCAGCTTCAGTCAGGATCGTGAACCTGTTCCTTGAGCCGCTGTTCAAGATGTCGTACACGCGCTTCAAGGTCTGCGATCTTGCGCTTGTTGCGGAGGTTATCGCTCCGCGATACGAAGCGGATATTCCCCGGTTCATAATGCCCGTCCACATCGATCCGATCCATCTCGAAAGTCGGGTTGTCCCAACCGTCGAGGGTCTGGACGTACCGCAGGAACTCTGCTCGGTCAAAGCGCCACTCGGGGCACACCCGTATGCCGCGCCCACCATAGTGCTGATACGCTCTGTTGGATGGAGAGTGGCAGCGAGTGATTGCCGAAGCGAGACGATTGAGCAAGCGAGTCCGGTGGTCATCATCCGCCATTGCTTCGCTGTACATCCAATAGCGTTTTGCAACCGATGCTTTCTTGGCGCACAGAGGGCAGCGAGTGCTTCTGAAATTTTTGAAGTTATGGTGGTCAACTCGATACTCGGCTTCGTTGCAGTCGCATCTGACCACAAGGGCACTGACCCCGCCTCGGGTGCCAGCAATGTAGCCTGTGACGGTAAGTTTTCCGCTCCGGTGTCCAATGCTCGGTAGAGGGTATCTTCGTCGGCTACTACTGATTGCGCTTCCAGCCACTGCGTCCCTGACCAGACTTGGTGATCCGGTGTCAACCAAGCGCCGCACAGATTCAATGTTGGCTTGATGCCGTTGTTCAGTAATCCTTGATGGCATACCCACTCCTGTCCATCCCACAACAAATCGTCGGTCGTCACCGACTCAATAGGCTTCCAGCCGTGATGCGATAATACAAGAGTTCCCTCGGCAATACAGGTCTTACCCACGAACCGCTCCACCTTGTCGGCCTTGGTGATCTTGCGACCGTAGACCTCGGAGGCGAACTCGGAATACACATCCCGCTTGTCACGGAACGCCTGCACCAGATCGTCCTGCCCTGCCACCCATGCCACAGTACGTGCTTCGATCTGCGCGGAGTCACACGAGATGAGCACGTGGCCCTCGGGTGCCTTGAGCGCCCTGCGGATGGTCGTGTTGCCACGGCTCGGCAGGTTCTGGAGGTTGAGCTTGTCGCCGCCACTGAAGCGCCCCGTGTGGGCACCGTAGTAGTTGAGCATGATGGGTAGTCGCCCACGCTTCGCTACGGCGATCAGGTTCTCGGTGCGGGTTTCTTCGAGGGTGGACTTCACACCCAGTCGGGCAGCGACCGCAGCCTGCACACGCTCATCAGGATGTTCCAGCAAGTCGGTCATGCCCTTGTCAGTCTTGGCGAAGGCCCACGATTCCTTGCCCGTCTTGGCGCTGATCTTGGTGGGCGGCTCCACACCCAGCCGCTTGAGGTACTCGGCGAACTTGTCGTTGGACATCAGCATGTCCTGCACCGCCTGCTCACCACCCATGCCGTGGCCGATGTCAGAGATCAGGGTGCGCTTGCGGGTGCGGACTTCCTCAAGATGTTTCTCCAAGAGTGGCACATCCAGTTCGATCACCGGCTCGGTGTACATGCGCAGCGTCTGGTCGATGACCAGCAGTTCGCTGACAGGGAACCCCACCTTGAGCTTGTCGAACAGTGCCTTGGTCAAGTTCACGTCATTGATGCAATACTGCCCGTACCGGGCAAGTTCTTCGGGGGTGAAATCCTTGCGCCGCTTGCCGATTGCAGCTACCACTTCCTCGCCCTTGACGCCCAACCCGTAGTATTGGGCCAACGCCTTGAGGCTACCGCCCACCGTCAACTGGTGAAAGGGACGCGCCATGCTCAGGGTGTCCAACCACAGTCTCGGACGGATGTCGAAGTGCCACGATAAGATGGCACCATCGAACGCTGTGTTGTGACACAGGATGGCCTTATTGCTGTAGTTCAGCGACTTGAGGAACTTACCGGGGTTGTCGCCGCTGTACCAGTCGGTGGGGTAGTTGTTGACCTTGACGCCCACACCGATGATCTCGAACCTCTGGTCACGGATGTAGGATTCAGTGGTCATCTTCGACAGGGAATAGTCCTTGTCGTAGTAGGTTTCAAAATCAATGGTTACGATGTCCATCATATTAAATGTCCTTGTAGGATGCACGTCTGACGATCCGACTGATCACGCGCTGGGGCACACCGAACTCCAGCGCAGCCCCGAACTGCAACAGGGTGGGTTACTCTTGCTCATTGAGAACCTCCAACAACTTCTGGATGTAGTGCTGGCCCTTTGCCACCTCCATCGGCGCGGCGTCTTTGCTGCCCATGCGCATCAGGTACTTCAGTGCGTTGCCGCGGTAGTAGCCGATGCGCTGCTCACGGGGCCACGTATCCACCACGTCCCACGGTTCCACGCCCATCACCTTGTAATGGTCGCCGCCCACCTGCCTGTCCTTGGCACGGGGAGACTCAACGAACTCCTGCCCCACCATCGAGTGGTGTACTGCAACAACTTGCTGCTCCTTGGTGATCTTCGCCATGATGATTCCTTTCAAAAGAGGGCGGGTCTTGCGCTCAGCAATCTGTTGTTCCGTCAGCGGAAAGCTATGGTTCCGCACTGGCGTTAGACTCTCCAGCACGTACCCCCACGGGGTTCTTTAGTACTGGTTTGGGTCGGTACTTCTTGCGCGGCTTCTTCTTAGTACCCATTGTCACCTCGCACAAACACCCCGAACTTGCGCCGGAGTGCCCTGCTGTTTTGTTTGCATACTTGATTCACAGCGTCGAGTACCTTGTCCACCGTGGGTTGTCTATTCGGGGTGAGAAATGTCACCTCGGCGGTTTTTACAAACCCTTCCAGCAACTCCGGTGGGAACTCGTTATCCCGTATGCAAGTGTACAGGAACGTAACCCATCTGTCGTGCTCCCACTGGGGTACGTCCCACTGTTGTTTACCCTTACGTTGCGTATGAACTCGCTCACAGATGATTTGCAGTACACCGAGCTTGGCCCGTACCTTGATACCGTACTTGAACCGGCGCAAGGCGCGAAGCCACTCTCGGCGTTTTTCTTCGTCGATACGTGGCATCGTGCCCCTCACAGTCCGAACTTGGCAGCGGTACTCAGGGCAGTGAGTTTGTCGAGGTCAACCTCCAGCACGACTTCCTTCTTCTCGCGCTCGTATCGAGCTGACGATGGTTGGTAAGCTCCAACCAAAATCTCATGGCGATTAGCCACTTCGCGCGGTTCTTCCGTGTCCTTCATACAAACATCTACAAACATCATTCGCTTCTCCAGTCAAAGCAGACCCATCCGGTAAACGGCCCCCTTGGCGCGACGCTCAGCGCACATATCGGAGCCACGCGTATTCCCATCGGGTAGGGCCAGCATCATCAGTCAACCATCTCC